>JADEXJ010000157.1 GCA_015207195.1 Pleurocapsales cyanobacterium LEGE 10410 | reverse complement strand
ATAAGAGACAGGTTTTTAATACGGGAATACTTTCTCCTGTCAGGGCAGATTCATCAATAGTCAGGCGATCGCTTTCTATCAGTCTGGCATCAGCAGCAACAAAACTACCAGGCTTGAGAATCAGAATATCGCCGACAACCACTGCCTTGGAATCAACTTCGGTTGTTTGACCATCCCTAATGACCATAGCAGAGGGGCTGACTAGATTCCTTAGAGAAAGAATAATTCGTTCGGACTTGCTTTCGGTAACGTAACCCAAAACAGCATTAATAACTACCACTCCCATAATTACCACCCCATCAACTGCGCTACCAGTAGCAACGGAAAGTATGGCAGCCAGAGTCAATAAGGCAACGGGAATTGACCAAAAGTAGCTCAAAAAAACAATCAGCCCAGAACGGGGTTTGGCTTCGTCTAAGACATTCTTGCCATATTTAATTTGATTTTGCTGGGCTGCTGAGGTGGTTAGTCCAGAGGAAACGGAGGTTTTTAACTCAGTCAAAATTGCTGCTGCCTCTTTTAAATGCCAAGTTGCAGCGAATTGCAGCTGATTTGAGGTAACAGGCGATCGCTCTATAGTCACAGTTTTGGCATTATCCTCCCGTTGCTTGGGTCGAACCTGTTGAGCGATCGAGTCGTTGGTGAATCTTCTCTGGCTGTACTGTACCAACTCGCGATAGTAAGACTGCACCAAAGCCAAACAAAACCAGCATCAAAATAACTAATCCTCCCACAATAGGAACCAGGCTAATTATGGCAAGAATCAGCATTCCTAGCAAAAAAGGCATAAACGCTGTTTCTCTACGAGGCATAATTCTGTGACCAACCCACAAGCCAGTGGCGATCGCACCCAGCAAAGCAGCAATCACAAAGGCTAAATTAGCGATCGGAATTGATAAAAAACCGAATATGCTTCCGCCAAATAGGGCAGCAAACAAAGTAATTGCCACAACACCTCCTAAACCCCACATACCAGATTTTAAAGGCTTTTGGTCTATGGTTGCAGCTACACGTTTAATATTGCCTGGGAGAAGCATCAACAAGACAACACCCAACGCCAAGACCGCTATTAAAGAGACTAGAGAGAATAGGGCATTAGTCAGATAAAGAGTTCCCAACAATCCAAAACGGTCTAGGAAAACCTGGGCATCGCTAAAGATGACCACTTCATTACCGTCAACTATCGCACCTGGTTCTTTAATTATTTGTCCGCCAATAGCTACTGCATCTCCGCCTACGCGAGCATTGGGTTGAAGAATTACATCGCCACCGATCGCCACGGCATCTTGAGTAACTTGTCCCTCATCAAGAATGGTGACATCGCCACCAAAAGACACCGCATCCGTCATTACTTGTCCAGCAGGAACTATGACATCCGTACCCATTTTAAAAATCTGAATTTCACTCTCGTTTTGGGCAACGGCAATCCCAGTAATTAAAATCAGTAAAAAGGCTGCTATAAAAGCCAAAATTAAGGTTCTGATTTTTTGCCAATTCATTTTAAGATACTCCTCTGATTTGGTTAGTGGTTAGATTGAGTCGGCATAATAACTTCAAACAAAGGCGTTGCTGTTAGAACGACTATAACTATTCATAATTCCGAACTAATTACTTCATTTGCTGCTCTTCTTGGGGTTGACTCGGTTTCTGTGGCATAACCTAGACGTAATAAAATTTGCGGATAGCCATTGTCAGGAAATAGAGCTTGCAGACGCGATCGCAACTGGGGAATTTGGAGCGGTTGATTAAAGAAAGATGCCCAAACATCATCGACTCTGGCTCTTAATAGTAAATGGGCTAAAGCTTCTCCCGTAGCTAGCCAGTCTTGAGTCCTATCGCCATTGCTAGATATCAGCATGAGAACTGGAGCCTGGATCGCCAATTGGCAATCTTTGGCAGCTTGAGTTTTTCCTAAATCAAATGAGCGGATGGCAAAAGAAATTAACGGTGCTAACGAATCTAGCTGTTTGTTGATTCCTTGAGCATGGACGGGAATGCCATCATGACTACTGCTAGGATGAATCCACTGCGCTAATTCTTGACGGAATAGAGGATCTGCCATTTGCAGGCGATCGCCTTCAGCAATCAAACTTATAACTGCTTGACGACTGGCTTCAGGGACAATTTGTGTCATGATTTGTAGATAGTTGCCTTCCGAACAGCAAGCAGATTCCAATTCTGATTGTAAGGATGTTGGTAGCTGACAATCTTTGAAAGAAAGCCGATTGGTGCAGCGTCTGGAAATTGCCCGAAACATGAAGTTTTCTTCTTGTTTAACAACTCTTTTACTGCCAAGGCAGATTCTTGCCAGCAGATTGGGGTTGTTCTGCTCTGGAAGAATTTCTACTACATCTCTATAGCCAAAGTGATGCATTGCAATACGAAGATGAAATAATGCTGCGCCACAGCTGATGGTTAGTTCGCGACGATCTGGATCGGCTATGGGTAAAGCGCGAGTTTGATCGGCATATAGTTCCACACCATCATCAACTATTTTAAACAGCCAAGGCTGGGTATTATGGCTTGATGGGGCTAAAACTGCGTAGTTGAGTAAGAATTTCAGTTTATCAGTCGTCGTACCAGCAACAGGAAAATCTTCTTCTGCAATCTGCCAAGGATTTGCTGTCGCTCCTGATTGGTGACTAGGTTTTGTTGAATTGATTTTAGGAAAAATATTTGATAAATTAATCACGATCGCTTCTTCCCATTAGATATTGTCTAGATTTGGCTCTTAAAAACAAAAACGTTGAAGAGTAATATATTTACGCCACCAACATTATCTGTTCTGAGTCCACTTATAAAATAAATCAAGAGTTTGAAGAACTTGTGAGTATAAGTGCCATCTTTTTCTGCTCTACAAATTGCTGGTTTAATTCCCGCTTACCTGTAATTCCTCTGCCATTTTTGACCTGTTCTAGTTGTGGTAACAAAGTAAAGAAAACTTTGTCTACTCGAACCCACGTCTGTAGCTGTGGTTATACTGCCGATCGCGATACTAATGCTGCAATCAATATTTTGCAGTTAGGACTAAGTAGGGTGGGGCGCACCCTAACTAGCGAGGCAGCGCGGTTATCCGAAGGTGTATCCTTTAGGGCTTGATGGTTTCCATCATAGAGCGACTGCCTCAAGAAACGCTTGGGGAGATTTGTAAGGGGCGTATAAACTCCTGGGGTTTCCCCAGGAGTTTATACGCCCCGTCCTCTAGCTCGGTTGGAGCAATCCTGTCGGGTTACGACGAGTCGCTGAACCAAGAATCTCCGTCCTTCTAGGACGGCGGAGCGTCAACTCCTTGGACTTAGGTGGGTTTAGTTAATCGAACAAATATTGAAAACCCAATCTTCCAGTTTGTTATTGGTCGTAATTTAATAAAACCGAGGCTCAAGTTTTAATCTAATACCCTTCACCATTTGTCTATTGATTTTTCTTAGATGAACAAACTGTGCTGCAATCAGAAAAAGTAGTGCGCTGGTTGTTTAAACAAGTTCTTTTACTAATTAAATAATAGAAATATTAAAAGCATATTTAATCGCATTGACATAAAATTTTATACTACTTTTGTATAGATACTGGTAAAAATACCTATAGAAAAAGCGTTACTAAAGTGAATAAATAACTCCTTGATTGACCCAGTTAATTAAATTTCTTTTCGCTTTTATTCCTCAAGCTGGATGCAAGAGGTATAAATAAAAGTAGGTATCGATTGAAAAGATCTCTCTAGTTTTTCCCGATTGTTTTCTACCTTAAAACAACAATAAGTGGGAGGTCAAAAAAATGAAGACCTTAGAAGTAATAAACTCCAGCGAGAATAAAACTACAATATCTGCTGAAGAGATAGATAAACTACAATATCTGCTGAATGGTTCGTCGATCTGTGCGGAAGATGCCAACTACGACGAAGCACGCCAGATTTGGAATGGAATGTTTGATAAGCGTCCTGCAATAATCGTTCGCTGCGCTAATGCTACCGATGTGATGAATGCGGTTCGTTTTGCTAGAGAGCATAATCTTTTAGTTGCAGTACGTGGTGGCGCACATAATGTAGCTGGGTTAGCTAGTTACGACGATGGTTTGGTTATCGATCTATCGCAAATGCGGGCTGTAACTGTAGACCCTCAAACCAGAACGGCAAAAGTTGAAGGTGGCGCACAACTGGGTGACATCGATCGCGCAACTCAGGCTTATGGATTAGTTGTCCCGATAGGTGTCGTCTCGGAAACGGGAATTGGCGGTTTGACCTTAAACGGTGGGGTTGGTTGGCTGCGTCGTAAATGGGGCATGACCTGCGACAACTTAATCTCTGTCGAACTGGTTACAGCCGAAGGCGAGTTAATTACAGCTAGCAAAACCGAAAACCAAGATTTATTCTGGGCATTACGGGGTGGGGGTGGTAACTTCGGCATTGTCACTGCCTTTGAGTTTGAGCTACATCCTTTAGGACCTGAAGTAATGTTTTGCTTTACTTTCTATCCCGACAGCAAAGACA
The DNA here is from genome assembly GCA_015207195.1 of Pleurocapsales cyanobacterium LEGE 10410. Classification (GTDB taxonomy): domain Bacteria; phylum Cyanobacteriota; class Cyanobacteriia; order Cyanobacteriales; family Xenococcaceae; genus Waterburya. The sequence continues at coordinate 9,161 of JADEXJ010000157.1, read as the reverse complement.
TCATGCAAAAGTTCCGCGAGTATGCCCAAAACCAACCAGAGGAGGTTAGCGCGCTTTCTTTCACTGGTGCTGTTCCTGAAGATGAGAACTTTCCCCAAGAGTGGTGGCATCAACCCTTTTATGCAGTAGCAGCCTGCTATGCGGGGTCGGCAGAAGAAGGAGAACGGGTCTTACAGCCCCTAAGAGAATGGGGTCAGCCAATTGTCGATTTTAGCGATCGCCTGGCATTTACCGAAGTACAGAAGGTTCTCGATGCCGACTATCCCAAAGGTCGCAACTACTATTGGAAATCGGTTTATCTCAAAGAGTTGAGCGATGAAACTATGGACACGCTCTTGGCATTAAACAGAAAAGCTCCCTCCCATCACTCGACAATTGATATTTGGACAATGGGTGGTGCGTTGAGCCGAGTAAGTCCCGATGAAAGCCCCCTAGCTCCGAGAGAAGCCCCTTATATGATTGGCATCGAAGCAAATTGGGACGATCCCGCCGACAGCGATCGCAATATCACCTGGGTGCGCGAATGTGTCACTAGACTAGAGAAGTTTTCTGCTCCTGGCAATTATCTCAATTTTCCTGGCTTTTTAGAAGAAGGCGACGAATTAATTAAAGATGCCTACGGTAAGAATCTCAAGCGTTTAGCTCAAGTGAAACAGCAATACGACCCCGATAACTTCTTCCGTCTCAATCAGAATATTAAGCCTAAAAAAGCGATGGTAGTGCAGAAATGATGGTCATCAAATTTAATGGATTGAGAAGTTATGAATAAGCAACAGAATATAGTTAAGATAGCCTGCATTCAAATGAAACCGACTGTAGGCGAAAAAGAAAAAAACCTCTGGCGCAGCATTCAGGCGATCGCCAAAGCTGCCACTCAGGGCGCGAAGTTAATTGTTCTACCAGAATTGTGCAACTCTGGTTATGTCTTCAAAGACCGCAATGAAGCCTGGAAATTATCGGAATTAGTGCCAAATGGAGCAACTTGCCAAGCCTGGATCGAGCTAGCAGCAAAACACCAAATCTATTTAGTAGCGGGAATTGATGAACGGGAGGATGACCGTCTATATAACAGTGCTGTCGTCATTGGTCCGAAGGGATATATTGGTACTTACCGCAAAGTTCATTTATGGAATGAAGAAAATTCATTTTTTGAACCAGGAAATCTGGGTTTCCCAGTATTCAAAACCGAGATCGGTCGGATTGGCGTTCTGATCTGTTATGACGGCTGGTTTTGCGAAAGCTATCGTCTATCTACCTTACAAGAAGCAGACATTATCTGCATTCCCACTAATTGGGTTCCTATTCCAGGACAAGCCGAAAATCGCGAATCAATGGCAAACATTTTAATGATGGCTGCTGCCCATACCAACTCGGTCTTTATTGCTGCTGCCGATCGCGTCGGGGTAGAGCGAAATCAGACGTTTATCGGACAAAGTTTAATTGTCAGCCATACGGGGTGGCCGATCGCAGGACCTGCCAGTCCAGACCGAGAAGAAATTATCTATGCCGAAGCGAATCTGGCAGATGCCAAAGATAAGCGTCAATGGAGTAAGTACAACCACATCATCGGCGATCGCCGTACCGATCTCTACGATGAAACGCTGGGGGCAAAAGTCGCACTTGTCTCATCAATGGTCGGGTAATCATGGTTAAAGAATATATCAATCCCAGCACGTTATTTCCTAGTGAAAAATATGGCTTCTCTCAGATAGTAACTACTCAAGGGAGTCGAACCGTATATTTATCAGGTCAAGCAGCTTTCGATGCCGAAGAAAATGTTATTGGCACTAACCATAAAGAACAAATGCAGCAGTGTTTGAAAAACATCGAGGCAGGAATGGAAGCCGTCGGCGGATCTCTCGAAGATGTTGTGAGTCTACGCATTTACGTAGTTGACTACGATCCCGATGCCGAAAGCGATCCAGTTGCAGAAACACTAAAACAGTATTTCAAGAGCGATCGCCTACCTGCTGCAACTTTAATCGGGGTTTCCACCCTGGCTGTTAAAGGTTTTCTGGTTGAAATAGAGGCAACGGCGGTTTTGGAATAAACAGGAAATAATAAATGTGGCTGTTTCAAAAAATAAACCCAATGGAACAGGCGAGCGCTAGCCCCATAGGAAACCAACTGTTTGAAAGATGGAAATTTTCCTCAGTCGCCTCTTTTGTTCTGGGATGGGCTAGCAATTTGCCGAATTACAAAATATAGAGGTACGCATCATGGTTCGAGAATTTATGACTCAATTAGAAACAAGCGTCAGAGGCAAGTTAATTACCCCTGACAGCGATGAATACGAGGCTGCACGTAAAGTGTATAACGGGATGATTAATAAATCTCCCAAACTCATCGTGCGCTGTGCGGATACGGCAGATGTAATTGCTACCGTCAAGTATGCCAAGGAAGAAAACTTGCTCTTAGCAGTGCGAGGCGGGGGACATAGTGGCGCGGGTTTGGCAATGTGCGATGGCGGAATAGTCGCCGATCTCTCGGCAATGAAAGGCATCCGCGTCGATCCGAGATCGAGAACGGTACGGGTAGAACCTGGCTGCACTCAGGGAGAAGTAGACCATGCTACTCATGCTTTTGGTCTGGCTGTTCCTTCGGGAACTGTCGCCCATACGGGCATTGCAGGACTGACTTTGGGGGGCGGACATGGTTATATAGTTCGCAAGTATGGTTTGAGTCTCGATAATCTATTAGAAGCAGATATCGTACTGGCTGACGGTCGCTTGGTTACTGCCAATAAAGAAAACTATTCAGACTTATTTTGGGCAATTCGCGGTGGTGGCGGTAATTTTGGAGTTGTCACCTCATTTTTATTCCAAGCACATCCAGTTAGCACCGTCGTTGGTGGACCGATGCTGTGGAATTTAGATCGGGCAGGCGAGGTGATGCGCTGGTATCGCGAGTTTATGGTTAATGCACCAGACGATGTTTACGGCTTCTTTGCCTTTATGAATGTTCCCCCTGGATCGCCATTTCCCGAACACCTGCATCGCCAAAATATGTGCGGTATTATTTGGTGCTTCTGTGGAGAACTAGACAAAGCCGAAGCAACCTTACAACAGATCCGCGATCGCTTAACTCCAGCGTTTGATTATGTCAATCCGATGCCATTTCCCCAACTGCAAAGCCTATTCGATCCCCTATTACCCACTGGAATGCAGTGGTATTGGAAGGGAGATTTTTTCACCGAGTTAACCGATGAAGCGATCGCCCAACACATCAAGCATGGTTCTCAACTGCCAACCCAACTTTCCACCATGCACTTCTATCCCGTTGATGGGGCTGCCAACCGAGTTGGCAAAAACGATACTGCTTTTAGCTACCGCGAGGCGAAGTGGTCGATGATTATTGTCGGTATCGATCCAGATCCAGCAAACGCTGAAAAGATGACCGCTTGGGCGCGGGAATATTGGCGCGCACTGCATCCCTACTCCTGTGGCGGGGCATACGTGAACTTTATGATGGAAGAAGGTCACGAGCGGATAAAAGCTACTTATCGCGACAATTACGATCGCCTGGTGGCAATTAAGACCAAATACGATCCGACTAATCTCTTTCGGGTAAACCAAAACATTAAGCCCGTTACAGTTTAGACATACCGTCATAGAGGAGTCAAACTGAATGAATGCGAATATCAATGGGACAAATCTTTATTACGAACTTCACGGCAAAGGCGATCCATTGCTGATGATACAGGGCTGGGGTGCAGACGTTAGTAATTGGCAAGATATTATCGAACCCTTGTCTAAAAATTTCCAGCTTATCTTATTTGACAATCGAGGTATGGGGCGATCGCAAGTTACACCAGGCGACTATACCACGCGCCTGATGGCGGACGATGCTGCTGCTTTGCTCGACTATTTACAGATTTCTCCTACTCATGTTCTTGGCTGGTCGATGGGTGGGGCGATCGCCCAAGAGTTAGCTTTAGCCTATCCCGAAAAAGTCGATCAGCTCATTTTATCTGCTACCTCCGCCAAATTTTCGGAGAAGTGTTTGTTTATCTGTAGGTCACAAATTGCAGCGGTCGAGCGACAAGAAATGGCTACTCAAGTTAACTGGAACTTAAGTTTTTGCTTTTCCGAAGCATTTTTTACCAATCCAGTGCGATTGGAGGAAGTTCGAGGGAGTGTCTTCAATCCGCAATATCCAGGCACTCTAGCAGGTGTGATTAGCCAGTTTGCTGCTGTAGCTGCTCATAATACTAAGGGAAAACTCGGTGCGATCGCTTCTCCCACATTAGTTATTGGTGCTGAGGAAGATGGCTTAATTAGTATTAACAATCTTAAAAATCTCGCTGATGAGATTAAAAACAGTGAACTAAAAATTTTGCCTGGCTCACATATGTACCACGTAGAAAATGCGATCGCATTCAGCAAAGCCGTGACTGAGTTTATACAAAATATGGGGAGAAAATCATGAAAAAGTTAGCAATCGTCATCCGCGATGATGGATACGACAAATTATTAACTCCACTCACCTTTGCCTATGTGCTGGCTAAAGAAGGCACTGAGGTAGATATTCTCTTTACCCTGTGGTCAGTTCGCGTACTCACCATGGCTGGCGTAAAATCTCTAAAAATTGAAGGACATCATGCTCTAGATGAGGAATGGCTGCGAGGTCAATTGGCGCAAAATGGTAGCCCAGTGGAAATTTACGATTTCATTAAAATTTTGCAGGAGACTGGCAAAGTACATTTATTCGGTTGTCAGTTGTCAGCAGCCACTTTTGAAGTGAATGAACAGGATTTAATTCCCGAAGCAGAAGGCATAGTCAGTCCTACCTGGTTTTTAAAGGAAAAAGCTGTCAAGGCAGATCACTGTCAGTATTTTTGAGTAGCAATCTTGAAGTGCTTATCAAAAAAATATTTAATTTTCAGGAAAACAAACATGAAAACACTCACAGAAAAACTTACAGTTCCCCCAGGCTTCCAAAATATGCAGGCGTTTACCCTGCTCGAAGCCCTATTAGGTCGTCGTTCTCGACGGTTCTTTCAGGGTGCAGAAATTCCCGATGGGGTATTTGCATATAAGTCCCGTCAAACGATCGCACCTCTATCGGAGTTAGAAAAACTGCTGGTAATAACCGCCTGTGGGGGCAATACTAGCTGGCATAATCTAATCTATCGCGCCGAGCGTTACGCACCCTATCTTTCTAATTATGCAGGGGCAGCAGGGGGGCGCACCTTTCCTTCGGCAGCAGGATTTCATACCAGCATGACCTTTTTTACTGATGACGAAGGGGTTTATGTTTTAGATAATCGTGATGCGCCCGCCTCCACCGAACGAGCAGCAGACGCTTCTCTGAAACTAGAAGAGGTTCTTAATGCTCTCAAACAGCAGATTAGGAAAATTAAGGAGGGAAGATTAAAACTACCGCCCGCAGTTCCTTACGTCGAACCCCACAATACCTGGGTAGTCAATCATCCTGGAACACTACTAGTCATCCCCGTTGGAGACTTGGCACAGCACGTCCTGCTCACCCTCTGCTATATGCTGCAAAATGGACTGGTTTTGACTGATGACGTTAATGGTCGTGCTATTCCAGGTATCGAAAAATTCCGCGATCTGGTCGATCCAGACAATGTTTGGGCTTTAACCTTTGTCGAGCAATTGGCGATGGCGGAACTGACCGCCGAACTGTCTACCAGTTGCTATGCAGGTGCATTGATGTTACAGGCAATGGGTTTAGGAGGCTGGATGTTTGACGGCATCGATCCGTTTGCGATGTTAGGTGCGAGTGGCGAACCCGATGTACCTGGATTGGGGTTTCGGTACGATGAGAGCGATCGCTGGGCTTACCCCAATCCTACTGGTTTGGCAGGAATCATGGAAGGCTTTTGTCCCCCCCACTATCGAGATCTGCGGGCTGCGGTAGAGGCGTTATGCGATCGCAAGTTCGGCTCTGGAGGACCATTCAATCCTAATACCCCAGGACCTTGGAAGGACTCGGCGCGAGTTCGTGCTGCTGCTAAAGTTCACAGCGAAGAGTTTAAAGAGTGCGTTGCCCTGCAAGCCCAATACGTCTTCGATACCTTTGGGAAGTTCCCAGGTACAGTCCCTTCAATCTTTTTGCTTACTTACCTTCAGGCACATCATTTGGATCTGGAGTTCTATGACAAATTCTACAAGCCAGGAGCTTATTTAAAGACCCATGCCGAACACATGGCTTGTTGGCATTCTGACGGAGCAAACTAATACTGAATTGGCGTTGATATAGGCGATCTATTAGTTAGTGGTTGGTCATTGGTAGAGAGCAGATAAGCAATTTAATTAACAGACACAAAAGGAGTTGATCGATGTCTTTAGAACAACTAGAACAAATCATCACCCAGCTAAGAGAGGAACCACTGTTTGAGAATCTGGAACTAGCGGAACTCAGGGCTAAGTATGAAGAGATTGCTGCATCTTTTCCCACTCCAACTGATGCCATTATTAAAAAAGTTAATGCCCTTGGAGTGCCTGGTCAACTGGTACTAGCCGCTGGTGCTAGCGATCTGGCGACGATCGTTTATCTTCACGGTGGGGGTTATGCGATGGGTTCTTTGAATACCCACCGCACTCTAGCTTATAATCTTTCTCAAGCATCTGGCTTCCAGGTCTTACAGGTTGATTATAGATTAGCTCCCGAACATCCTTTCCCAGCTGCCCTACAAGACTCGGTAACAACAATTAAATGGCTGCGACAAAATGGTTTACCAGCTAAGCAAATTGGCATGGCTGGAGATTCGGCGGGAGGAGGATTAGCATTGGCTACTTGTCTGGTTTTACGAGATGCAGGGGAGGAATTACCTGCTGCTGTGGTTTGTATTTCTCCTTGGACGGATTTAGCAGCACAAGGTGAATCTATGCAAAGCAAAGCATCAGTAGATCCCTTGATTTCCTCGACTGAGATTGAATATTTGCGGAATCTTTATCTCAAGGATGAAAATGCTCGCCATCCTTTAGCATCTCCGCTTTATGCCGATCTTGCTGGACTTCCACCTCTATTATTTCAAGTGGGTAGTGATGAAATCCTGCTCGATGACTCTACTCGCTTGGTAGCCAAAGCCAAACAAGCAGGGGTTGAAGTAGAGTTAAAAATTTGGGAGAAAATGATTCATGTTTGGCACTTCTTCGCCCCTATTCTTACAGAAGGTCAAGAGGCGATCGCTGAAGCTGCCAGTTTTTTGCAGAAGCATCTCAAGCACGAGAATAATTAAAAATTCTGTTTTTGAGCGCGATCGCTCTTTCTGATCAAAAGTTAATGATAAACTTATCTTAATTCAGCAACGCCCATTTGCTACGATCTATTTAGTATTCATGTTCTAAATAGATTATGCAGCTAGTTTGGTTTCGTCGCGATTTGCGCCTTGCGGACAATGAAATCGTGAGTAAAGCTTGTCACGATGGAGAAGAAGTTTTGCCTTTTTTTATTATTGACCCTTGGTTTTACCAACAACCAGAAATTGGGTACTGTAGGGTCAAATTCCTATTTGAGTCGCTGGAAAATTTAGACAGTAACCTAAGATTGAGAGGTAGCCAGCTATATCTGTTTGAAGGTAACTCTGTAGATATCATCCAAACAATCACGCGATCGCTGCTTAACCTAGGAAAACAACCCAAACTATACTTTAACCGAGACGTACAGGTTAATTATGGCATTGATAGAGACAGTCAAATTCTTCAGCTCTATCAACAGCAAGGTCTAAAGGTTCATCTGGGACGAAATCATTTTCTCCAAGAAACAGAAAACTACGATACTATCTGGCTTGACTATCACGACTATCAGAAGCGATCGCTATATTCCACACCACGAGCGATTAATACTCCTCAACTTAACTTAGATTTACCTCAGCTAACGATTGCCCAACTCAAACAAAAGTATCGCCGTTTTTTCGAGGCAGAGTCCTACCGCTATCTTGGTGGAGAAGATAATGCTCAAGGAACTTTGAATTCCTTACTTTAGCCAAGTAGGTAGGCACAACAATTTATCACACCCAAACATCTCCCCATCTCCCCAAGCTGACCAATTATCTTCTATTTAATTACCCCCAGCTACTTATCAAATAAACAAAGCGAGTGAAAATACTAATCGGTTGCATCTTCAATAGAATCACCCGCATCTTCGATTGCCTCTTCTGCATCTTCTCCAGCATCTTCGATCGCCTCCCCTGCATCTTCACTATTGTCTGGGGTTTGAGTTGATTCTCCTTGGCAGGCTCCAAATAAAAAAGATAAACTCAGAATTAAAGATAAAGTTACTTTTTGTAAGTTCATAATCGTTTGATAATTCAATGTTGATAGTCAACCTTTAGGCACAAACTATCATTTCAAGGCTAAGATAGCATGTTGGGAGTGATTATTCGATCTTGTTTTTGACAGTTGGGAGTCGCACACGATCAAATTGATATATCATAATACTGATTTTTTAGGATGATAATGGAGATTAAAACTGAGAATTACAACGTCAAATATGATGAGATATCCCATAATATTGTTTTTGATGGTTCGCTACGTCTCAATGGCAGTGCGGAATACGCTTCAATCTCAGAATTGCTCGATAACGTTGCTCGACAAGAACCTGAAAAAATTGTTTTAGATTTGAAAGAGTTGAGTTTTCTCAACAGTTCGGGAATTAGTATTTTATCCAAATTTGTGATCAACGTTCGCAAACGCAGAAATATTCAAATGGTGGTGATTGGAGCAAGAAAAAATCCCTGGCAAGGTAAATCTCTGAAAAATCTACAGCGTCTCATGCCTTCTTTAAAATTGGAATTGAAATAATCAGACTTGAGTATTTAATAAGTAAGAAAGCTTGTCTTTTCCTTGTAGGCTAACGAGCAGACAGATGGGGAGGGACGAACCGCAGTTCGTCCATTATCGAGCCAAGTTTAACCGAGTAGAATCAAAATAAAAATTGTAAAATTGTTCTGCCTTCGATCTTGTCGTAGTTTGGTATATTTCAATTAAATTAACTTAACCTAGTAGACTGACACCTGACTGCCTGACACATTTATAAAAAACTAATTAGGGTTTGCTGAAGAAAGTAAAAAGCAAGCTCAAGATGATGAAAAATTTCGTAGTATTATTGAAGGCAAATTTGGTCAAGCTAAAAGACGTTATAGTCTTAACAATATTATGTCAAAACTTTCCTCTACTTCAGAAACTTCCATT
>JADEXJ010000156.1 GCA_015207195.1 Pleurocapsales cyanobacterium LEGE 10410 | reverse complement strand
TTAGCTTTGGCAAGACAAGGTCTGGCTCCACCACCATTTCCTATTGGCAGTTAATTTATGGACATTGGTAGCGATCGCCATGTCCTAATTTTTCCTGGCTTTTTTGGAGGGGGATATGAACGATTACACTAGAGTTACTTCTACCAGATTTTCTTTGGTTTGAAGCGATAGACTATACGCCATAAATTTCCACCATCTTGTATGGTTCATATTTCAAGCAAACTTTTCACTGCATTACTGCGTATAATTGCTGTGGAACGAAATAAATTGCAGCAATGCCGTGACAACCTCAACCAAAATAAAGCCAGCCTGGGCTGGGGAAGATTTGCTTTCTCGCTTGGTTAACCTGTTGATTCAAACCAAGCCCATCTATAGCGTCATGCAAAGTCAGGCGCGACGGGTATTGATCAAAACCGCCGAGAATAACGGTATTCCCTGGCGCGAAAACTATCAAGAGTTGGAACGCTCTTCTGCTAAAGAGCTTCTCGATACTATAACTAATCCAGATTTAGTTTATCCCGATTATTATCAAGTACCCTTTCATGCCTATGATGCGGGTAATCTCTGTTGGCAAGCAGCCTTTGAAGCAGCTTCGGCAACCTATTCTATGGGGTTGCGGGTATGGAAAGATCAACAGCTTACTTGGCAAGAAGCGCAGCAAAAATTACGCCATAGCTTTTATCAAGTATTAGAACAATATACCCCAGCTACGATGGGCAAGATTCTCGATTTGGGTTGTTCTGTGGGTATCTCTACTCTGACGCTACACCGCTATTTTTCCCAAAAGCAAAACACTTCAATCGACACCGTTGGTTTGGATCTTTCCCCCTATATGTTGGCGGTGGCACAAACAACCGACACTCAACAAGAAATTACTCAATGGCTGCATGGTTTGGGAGAATCGACAGGATTAGCCGATAACTCTTTAGATTTGGTAACTTTGCAATTTGTCATCCACGAACTACCCCGCCAAGCCACGGCAAAAATCTTTCAAGAAGTATTACGTATCCTCAAGCCAGGAGGAGTTATCGGCATCGTGGATAATAATCCCGCTTCTCCCGTAATCCTCAGTTTGCCCCCCGTACTGTTTACCCTGATGAAAAGTACCGAACCCTGGAGTGACGATTACTATACCTTTGACGTAGAAGCTGCCATCCAAGAGGCAGGTTTTAATTATCAAACTACCGTAGCCAGCGATCCCCGTCATCGTACTATTATTGGTATTAAAACCTAAAAAATTCTGCTCTAGAATTAATTAGCAAATTAAACAAAGTGCTTATCTAAACTCTCTCAATAGTTGGCTGATTTTAATTATAAACAATAATAATTTAGCTTACGCTCTGTACCATTGATATCACCATAGGAAATGATAACAGTGATTTTAAAGTTCAAATAAAACAAAATTATCTGGCGGTTGCTAACTTTATTGGTCAGTTGATATTTATGATTGACAATTGTTAATTAATTGTTCTACTTCTAAAAAGCTAAAATTACTGGTAAAAAGATCTTTTCCATCGAATGTATAAATATTAATCCGAGAAAGTCCTTCTATCTTTAAAATTTCTTGAATTGAAGTTGTTTCTTTTTCTGAAAGTGAGTCGCTAGTATATGTATAAAAATACTTGGTACACTCATTTTTATCAATAATTATTTATTATTTGTCAAAATATAGCAATGCGATTAAAATTAATGGTCAATATAGAGCGGGTTGCTTGTAGTTAATATACTGTAAATAATAAACAAACTTTAGCCAAACAATTAGCTTATAAATTAGTAAAAAAGATGCGCTATGATTTTGCACTAACTAAAGTAATAGCTCCGCGTCGCCCATCCTACGGGAGATCGCACTATCTAATTCAGGATTACAATTCACTTCTTTGGCAAATAAAATGTCAGAGCATAGACACTTGTATTTTGTTTTGATCTTTGATGAACAATTTCGCTAACGAAACACAAGAATTATTAAAGGCAGCATTAATTGGCTCTTTTATTTTAATATGTTACTTGATAGTATATTTTGTGTTGAACAAGCTAATTAAAAGCAGTCTAGCAAAAGCCATCGTAATTGGAGCGATTACTCCATTCTTTTTTCATTACTCCATTGCGTATTTGATTCATCCTCTTGCTATATTCTTGTATATTTTAGAAATAGACCCCATTGGTTTAGTAGGTGGTATAATAATCGGCTTGCTAAAACCATTATCTTTAACATCAGGAATATTAGTTACTTTATACTTGGTTAAAAAAAGGTAGTTTGAAAAGTAGCACATAGTTTCAATAGTAGTTTGAAATTGCTATAGCGATCGCATCTACAAATATCAAGTTAGTAATTTAATTAGAATTCAATTATTAAGCCAGATCGCGATCGCCTTTACTCTGCTCGGACTCTCCGAAAACTAAAGTTTTTAATATAGAGCCAAAAAACCAATAACTAGCTGCAATTAAAATAACCAGAAGTAAGGGAGCAAATCCAGCGAAGGGAGCTAAAACCATGGTCAAAAGCAGAACAAAAAGTATTGTTCGATACCAAATATTATTCATCAACAACCTCGTCTCATTTATATTCCAATATAGTTAAAACTCAGCCAACAACCACCTACCTTTGGTTGTACTTAACAGACATTTAGACATCTAGCAATAGAAAACGGGTGCGTTTAACGCTACTAGTTAGTCTTTTCTGAGGGATTAAGAAGGTTAATTTAGTTGATTTTCTGCTTTGTTGTGCCAATTTAAAACCTGTAATAACACTGAAATAATAAAGACAACATTATCTCACCATAAGAATATATGGGGTTAAGAGGATCTTGAAATTGTGTTTAGTTTGCCTGCGCCAATCAATCGTTTGTTTACTGCATCTTTATTAGTTGTTGTCTTGATTGCTTGCCAAGAGCCTGAAAGAAAAGCTCCAGAAGGAATTAAAATCGAGCGTCAGGTAGATCGATAACTAAAATTACTAACTACTGATTACCTCCTATAGAGTTCTGATTTATACTTGGCTTGCGATAAATTAAAATTTCTTCTGCAACAATATCGCGCTAGAGTTATAGGGGCAAGGGGTTAACAAGATGAAAGCAGCAAACATTCTAATTATTGGTGGTGGCATAGCTGGCTTGGCGATCGCCATCGAGCTAAAACGTCAGGGGGCAAAAGTCACCGTAGTCAGCAAAGATTTTATGCAGGCAGCCTCCCACGCAGCAGCAGGGATGTTGGCACCGATGGCAGAAAAACTGACCTCTGCTCCCATGCAGGAGCTGTGTCTCAAGTCTCGTTGGCTATACCCTGAATGGACGCAAAAACTAGAAGAGCTGACGGGGGTAGAAACAGGCTATTTACCCTGTGGCATCCTCGCTCCTGTTTATACTCAACCCAAAGCGATCGCCGAAGCCGAGGGGCAAGTTTGGTTAGACCAACAAACAATTCAAATGTATCAACCTGGTTTGGGAGAGCGCGTGGTTGGTGGCTGGTGGTATCCCGAAGATGGACAGGTAGACAATCGTTGTTTGACGCGATCGCTCCTGCAAGCTGCCCAAACCCTGGGAGTAGAGGTTAAAGAAGGAGTCGGCGTTAAGGCAATTCAGCAAAAACACGGCAGGGTCAACGGAGTTTTGACCGATATCGGACAGCTAGTAGCAGAGCAATATGTCTTAGCTGCGGGTTCGTGGTCTAGCCAGCTGTTTCCCCTACCCGTACGCCCTGTAAAAGGACAAATGCTGTCCCTCAGGATGCCTCAAAAGCTACATCAGCCTTTTCCCCTACAGCGAATTTTATACGGCGATGGTATTTATCTCGTTCCCCGACAAGACGGCAGATTGATTGTTGGAGCGACGGTGGAAGAAGTAGCATGGACTCCTTACAATACGCCCCAAGGTATCCAAAGCTTATTAGACAAAGCAACGGAACTATATCCAGCGGTGGCAGACTGGCAAATTGAAGAGTTGTGGTGGGGTTTTCGCCCAGGTACGCCCGATGAGTTACCAATTCTGGGTCGCAGTAGCTGTGATAATTTGTTTTTGGCTACGGGGCATTACCGCAACGGAATTATGCTCGCTCCCATCACTGCCTCGCTGCTGGCAGATCTAATTCTCGAACAAAAATCCGATCCTTTATTAGCTGAATTTAGTTACCAACGTTTTTATCATCCAGCGAAAAATATGACTTTAGGCAATCCCAAATTATCACTACAGATTGAATCCAATCCTCTTCCCTTGCCCTCGGTCAATTCCTCCTCAATCGAAGACCCCGATAAATTAACCATTGCAGGACGTACTTTTAATTCTCGTCTGATGACGGGGACGGGAAAGTATCCCAGTATGTCGGCGATGCAGCAGAGCGTGGCTGCCAGTGGCTGCGAAATAATTACTGTAGCGGTCAGAAGAGTGCAAACCAAAGCACCAGGACATGAGGGACTAGCCGAAGCAATTGACTGGAGCAAAGTTTGGATGTTGCCCAACACCGCAGGCTGCAAAACCGCCGAGGAAGCAATTAGAGTTGCTCGACTTGGTAGGGAAATGGCAAAGCTTTTGGGACAGGAAGATAATAACTTTATTAAGCTGGAAGTTATCCCCGATGCCAAATATCTGTTACCCGACCCCATCGGTACGCTACAGGCAGCAGAACAGCTAATCAAAGAAGGTTTTGCAGTGTTGCCCTATATCAATGCCGATCCTTTGCTAGCCAAGCGTTTAGAAGAAGCAGGTTGTGCTACGGTAATGCCGTTGGGTTCACCCATCGGTTCGGGACAGGGAATCAATAACGCAGCGAATATTGCCATCATCATCGAAGAAGCGAAGGTTCCTGTCGTAGTTGATGCGGGGATCGGTACGCCCAGCGAAGCAGCCTTAGCTATGGAAATGGGTGCAGATGCCCTATTAGTCAATAGCGCGATCGCCCTGGCAAAAAACCCCGTAGCTATGGGACAAGCCATGGGTTTGGCAACAGTTGCAGGCAGGCTAGCTTATCTATCAGGGAGAATTCCCGTCAAGCAATACGCTACAGCTAGTTCTCCCCTGACAGGTACGATCGGTTAATCATCTGGTGAAAATTTATACCTCGTATCAATATGAACTATTTTCGTCAGGCGATCGCCACGATGCAGGGCTATACTCCTGGGGAACAACCCAAGCCAGGAACACCAATTATCAAACTTAATACTAATGAAAATCCTTATCCGCCTTCACCAAAAGCCATAGAAGTATTACGTAATCTAAATGATGAATGGTTAAGGCGTTATCCCGATCCTTATGCCAGAGATTTTGGCAACGCCGTCAGCGAAGCTTTGAAAGTACCCAACGACTGGATTATCGTGGCTAACGGCAGTGACGATTTATTAAATATTTTGATTCGAGCCTGTGCCGAGGGAAAACGTAAAGTAGTCTATCCCATGCCGTCTTACGTACTTTATCGTACTTTGGCATCATTACAGCCTGCGGAAACGGTAGAGGTTCCCTATCCTCAAGATTACCGCCTACCGATAGATGAATTGGTTGCTGCCAATGGTGCAGTAACCCTGATTGCAACTCCCAATAGTCCTTCTGGTCACCTGGTACCTCTAGATGATTTGCGCGAGCTAGCTAGCAGAGTATCGGGGGTACTAGCGATCGACGAGGCTTACGTAGATTTTGCCGACTATTCCGCCCTGTCTTTAGTTCGAGAATTTGACAATGTAATTATTTTACGTACCCTTTCCAAAGGTTATGCTCTAGCAGGGTTGCGTTTGGGTTTTGGAATTGCTAACCCAGAAATTATATCAGGCTTGTTTAAAGTAAAAGATAGCTATAACGTAGATGCAGTCGCAATTTTGGTTGGTGCAGCAGCTATGTATGACCAAGAATATAAGAATGTCTGTGCCGAGAAAGTCAAGCGATCGCGTACCAAACTAGCAACAGATTTAAGTCAAATTGGATTTAAAGTCAGGGATTCTCAAGGCAATTTTTTGCTGGTTACGCCACCTGACAACCAAGCAGCAGCTATCTATCAAGCTTTAAAACAACAGAATATCTTAGTTAGATATTTTAATCTACCAGGATTAGACGACAAGCTACGCATCACCGTGGGTACTGACGAACAAAACCAGAAATTACTTCAGGCGATCGATTTATCGTGATTTCCAAAAAACTATCCGAAATAACGTGAGCGTCCAAGCAACTAATTAGGTGGGGGTAATTAAATAGAAGATAATTAGCCAGCTTGGGGAGATAGGGAGATGTTTGAGTGTTATAAATTATTGTGCCTACCTACTTGCTTGCTACCTTCTACTTTCGATCGACTATTCTCCCTGGGGATAACGTTCCCAGAGATCCGTTTTTTGCCTTAGGCTTTGATGATTACCGTTACCTAAAATTAAGTGATCTAACAAAGGAATATCTAAATACTGCGAACCCTGCAATAATTGTTCGGTCAAATAAATATCTTCGGGAGATGGTTCTAAATTACCTGACGGGTGGTTGTGGGCAACAATCAGCTTAGTTGCTCCCTGGCGCACAGTTTCCCGAAATATTTCACGAGGATGAATTAAGGTTTCGGTGGCTGTACCAATGGTTAGAATTTTGGTAGCCAATAAACAGTTTTTCACATCTAGCATCAAGACTGCAAAACGCTCTTGATTTTGCCACATTAAATCTTGGCTTAAGACTGCTGCTGCCGATGTGGGACTATCTACCGCCACTTTTTCATCTGGTCTAAATCTAAAAGTACGTTTGCCTAACTCTACTGCTGCAATAATAGTAGCAGCCTTGGCTGGACCAATACCTGGAATCAGCATTAGTTCACGAGGATTTACTTCCCGTAAGACATCCAAAGGAGCGCGTCGATATCTGCCTAATTCCTGTAGTATGTGCTGTGCTAAACCGATCGCCGATAAATTTCCTCTGGTTTGTCCCGTACTAATTAAGATAGCCAGCAATTCTGCTTCCGAAAGATTTTTTGCTCCTACCGCCATCAATCTTTCACGGGGACGTTCGCTGAGGGGTAAATCAGCAATTTTTAGGCTATAAGTCATAACAACAGCTCGAAAAAATAATCGCTTTGTAAGACAAATATAACTTACAAAACTACTACGGTGAATTTTTGATTAGTTCCACCGCATCTCTACCATCAAGAGCGTTTAAATATACTTTGACTTGTTCTTCTGAGGCTGTAGGTAATTCCTTGCCCACAAAGTCGGGGTGGATTGGCAACTCACGATGTCCCCTGTCTACTAATACCGCCAATCTAATTACCTGGGGTCTACCGTATTCGGTAACCGCATTCAGCGCAGCGCGAATCGTTCGACCTTTATAGATGACATCATCAATCAATACTACTGTTTTACCCGTCAGATCGACGGGGATTTTGGTTTTGGCGGGAATGCGGGTGCGAATTTGATCCAAGTCATCACGATAAAATGTAACGTCGATTGCCCCTACGGCAACCGAAGTATTTTCTAAGACTTCGATTTGTGTAGCTAACAGATGAGCCAAAGGAACTCCTCTAGTATGGATCCCCAACAAGATTGTTTCTGACAAATTTGCTGACTTCTCCACAATTTGGGAAGCCAGACGATTAACGGTACGACGAATTTCTTCGGCAGAGAGTATATTAACTACGTGGGCTGGCATTGATTACACAAAGCAAATACTTGTCATTTCTAGTATCTAATGATTATATAGCCCAATTCACTAGTGTTCTGGCATAAATTTAAAATAGAGTCAGGGATTAGCAACTAAAAACTCAAGCGTATACCATCAGAAGTTTAAGTAATGAGCGATCGCCCACAACAAGTAGTCATTAATTCACCATTGGATATGCACCTTCACTTTCGTGAGGGAGC
This sequence comes from Pleurocapsales cyanobacterium LEGE 10410, assembly GCA_015207195.1. GTDB lineage: Bacteria > Cyanobacteriota > Cyanobacteriia > Cyanobacteriales > Xenococcaceae > Waterburya. The sequence continues at coordinate 6,143 of JADEXJ010000156.1, read as the reverse complement.
AATGGCACAGACAGTAATTCCCCTAAGTTCCTATTCTTTTGCAGGAGGGGTAGTGATGCCCAACCTAGTTCCTGCGGTAGATAATTTAGAACGTTTGCTCGGATACGTTCGGGAAGTTAAAGCCAACGTTGGTCAAGATGTTTTTGAACCCTATATGACGGTGTTTTTTAAACAGTACAGCTATCAAGAGCTAGAGCAGTTCAAACCCCATATTTTAGGAGTCAAGCTTTATCCTGCGGGGGTTACGACTAATAGCGAAGAGGGAGTGGCAGCAATAGACCGAGCAGAAACTACCATTAAGTATTTGGAAGAACTAGAAATTCCCCTGATGATACATGGGGAAACCCACGGTTTTGTAATGGACAGAGAGAGATTATTTCTGCCAGTCTTTGAACATTTGGCACAAAAGTTTCCTCGCTTAAAAATTGTTATGGAGCATATCACCACGGCTGATGCGTTGTCCCTACTAGACAAATATGAAAATATTTATGCCACTGTGACTTTACATCATCTAATGATTACTCTAGACGATGTTGCAGGAGGCTTACTTCGACCACATCTATTTTGTAAACCGATCGCCAAACGACCTGAAGACAGATCCGCTTTAGTTAATGCTGCAATTAATGCTCATCCCAAACTAATGTTTGGTAGCGATTCTGCACCCCACCCAATCCACAAAAAAGAAGCTTGTGGCTGTGCTGCGGGAATTTTTACTGCGCCGATCGCTCTTCAGGCTCTGGTAGAATTATTCGAGCAACATCAGGCGATCGCTTCCCTACAGTCCTTTGTCTCTGATAATGCCCAACGCATATATGACATTACTCCCCCTCAAAAATCAGTAACTTTGAAGCCAATACCATACAAAGTACCTGCCAGGTATGATGAAGTAGTCCCCATGTTTGCCGAGCGAGAGCTTGCCTGGTCAATTACTCAAGTTAATTCACGATGAGCGATCGCCTGCTCAAGTCCTGCTGATGCCAAAATCCTCAACGTTGATAAATCGAGGGATGATTTTTAGTTTTGTAATTTCTGCTACAATCTCGAAAATATTTTGATGCAACCTTAGAGTAAGTTTATGGTAATAATATAGATGAAAAGTTGGGCATCGTTTATACTCCCTTCAATGTTAGGTTTAGTAGCAGGAATCAGCCACAGTGTTTCCGCTCATTATCAAGACCACTCTTTTTCCTTTTTAGAACAGGTTATCGAGTCTATTCAAGAAGAACGTTCTTTGGATTGAACCCAGCTATATAGGGAGTAGGGAGTAGGGAGTAGGGAGTAGGGAGTAGGGAGTAGTGAGTAGTCCCTAAAGGGATACACTTCGCTATGAGTAGTGAGTTTTTTAGATAAGGCTTAGAGGTTGTCTGAAAAGTCTAGCTGATTACACTAACGCCCCCTAAATCCCCCAATTCTGGGGGGACTTCCAATCTTTCTCCCCCCAATTTTGGGGGGGCTGGGGGGGCTAAATTAAGAATTTGAATGTATAAAAACCACTTTTCAGATGTCCTCTTAGATACTTCATGAATATATATTTAGTTTAAAGTAACTATCAGGACTTGATCTAAATAGTCTTGGCTCCCCTAACAATAAATAACTAAAACGTGATTGTCTTTAAATCCAAATACAAATTTTGGTTGTCTGCCTGCATCATTGTAGCTATTTTATTTAGTTTATCTGGATTTAGCTTGGCTTTTGAGTCTGCTTATACTATTCAAGATGATGCCAGACAGCACGTTTTTTGGCTACAAAAACTTAATGACCCTGCTCTTTTTTCTAATGATCTAATTGCCGACTATTTTAGCTCTGTTGCCCCTGTTGGCTATAAAACTTTATACCAGCTAGCTAATTTAATAGGACTCAAACCATTTTTATTCAACAAAATTCTTCCCCTATTTCTTGGTGTTGCTAGCAGCATTTATATCTTTCTAGTAACTTTGGAAATTTTTCCCGTTCCCTTTGCTGGCTTTTTGGCTAGCTTGCTGTTGAACCAAAATCTTTGGCTGTTGGATGATTTGGTTTCTGGTACGCCTAGAGCTTTTTTTTATGTATTGTTTTTGGGTTTTGTTTACTATTTGTTAAGCAAAAAACTATTACTTTGTTTACTTTTTATTGTCTTACAGGGTCTATTTTATCCGCAGGTAGTACTGATTTCTGCGGGTCTTCTTTTTCTAAGATTAATTACTCAAAAACAACGACAATATTTTTATTTGATCGGGTTGACTGTAGCAATTAGCATTTTAATTATGTATAAGCTACAAACTGCCGAGTTCAATCAGGTAATTAGCCTGAAAACTGCTCAGCAAATGCTGGAATTTTATCCTGAGGGAAGAAATGCTTTTTTTGCTGACAACCACTGGTATTTTTGGTTAGCAGGAGCAAGAAGTGGCTTTTTTCCTCGCGAATGGCAATATACTTTATTGTGTTCTTTTGGGTTGTTGTTACCAATTCTGATCGACTATTCGTCGCAATTTTCTTTGGCAAGAAAAATCAACCAGAAAGTAGAAATTATTGGACAAATACTCTTGGCTTCTTTTGGTTTGTTTTGCTTATCTCATCTGCTTTTGTTTGAGCTGCATTTACCTAGTCGCTATAGTCAGCATACCTGGAGAATTGTAATTGCCCTGGTTGATGGAATTACGATCGCCGTAGTGCTAAACTGGCTGACTCGTAAAATTACTCAATATCAAAAAATTCTTCGACCTCTGATTGTGGCGATCGCGATCGTAACGTTATTGTATCCTACCTATGCAGTCCAATCTTATCCCTATCGACTAGGGTATGTTACGGGGAAAGCAACAGAACTTTATCAATTTTTACAGCAGCAGCCAAAAGATAGCTTAATCGCTACCCTAAGTTCGGAAGCCGATTTTATCCCCAGTCTCGCTCAACGTTCGGTTTTAGTTGCTTCAGAATACAGTATTCCCTATCATTTAGACTACTATCAACCTTTTAGTCAGCGAACCAAGGATCTGATTCAAGCACAGTATAGTTCTAGTCAAGCAGAACTAGAGCGGTTTATTCAACAATACCAGATCGATCTTTGGCTAATAGATCAAAATGCCTTTACTATTCCTTACCTCAAGGACAATCTTTGGTTAAAGCAGTTTCAGCCTGAAGCAGATCGGGCGATCGCTTCAATCCAGCAAAAACAACCTCTGATAGTTAGTAAGCTCGATCGTTGTAGTATCTTTCAAACAGCAGAATTAAATCTTTTAGATACGAAATGTATAGTTAAATATGATTAAGCTATTTATTGCTTAGTTGACAGTAGCCCTAAACTAAGCTCAATTTACACCGAATCTTTAAAATTATAGATTATCTCAAATAGTTTTAAAAATATTTGTTAGGTGAAATATACTATTACCATCAATTAAATGAGTTGGAGTGAACCTTAGAGGTTGTCTGAAAAGTATAAATTATTACCTGAAAGCCCCCTAAATCCACGGCACTCAATACGGCGACGCAGGTTCGCCGTCCGTGCCTCCCCAAGCTTGGGGGACTTTCCAGTTAATTTGCTTTTATTTCCCCCCAGATTTGGGGGGCTAGGGGGGCGAGATCGAAGGTGTAAAAAACTTTTCAGATGTCCTCTTAACCAACTACAAAATTTATAGCTATCTCTACAGCGGTAAGCCTCCGACAAAAATTTTTAGATCGACGATAATGCGTGCTATTAAAAATCTATTGTGGATCGATATCTCGATTCTCTTGCTGTCATTGATAGTAACTCTACTGGGGATTGACAGCTATGGATTATATGAACCCCATGAAGGTCATTTTGCCATGGTTGGTCAGGAAATGGTTTGGCGCAATGATTGGATTACCCCTTATCTTAATGGTTCACCCTATCTCAATAAACCACCACTATTATATTGGTCGATCGCTAGTTCGATTAGTATTTTTGGTTCGACCGAGTTTGCAGCCCGACTTCCAGTAAGCCTAGCAGGTTGGTTGGGTATAGTTATCGCCTGGAAGTGGACGAGGGAACTTTGGGGAATCAGTGCTAGTCGAGTTTGTGCTTTGATGTTGTCGGTGACTTTCGGCTGGTTTATTTTTACCCATCAAATATTAATCGATGTACTGCTGGGAACTTTGCTGCTAAGTAGTAATTATTTTCTATGGCGATCGCTTTATCAAAATTCACGAATCAATTGGTGGGGTGCATATGTCTCCTTGGCTTTATGTGTCTTAACTAAAGGCTTAATTGGTGTAGTGTTTCCTTTGTTGGGCTGTTTAGCATTGATGATAATTCGGCAAGATTGGCAGCTAATCAAACGAATCAAAATCTATCAAGGGATGTTGCTGGTTTTATGCCTGATCTTGCCCTGGTTTATCGCCGTAGAACATAACAATCCTGGCTTTTTGCATTATTTTATCGTCAACGAACATCTCGATCGCCTCTTGGATCGTCGTTTCCCTCCAGACTATGAAGTTTCTAAAGTTAGTGCAGGGGGTTATCTGGCTATTACTGCTTTTTGGTGTTTTCCTTGGATTCTATTTCTACCGTCGGTAATTAAGTCCAGTTGGCAAGAATGGCACAGAGGAGTTGCTAAAAACGCTTCTTTGGTTGCCCGCCAACATAGTGACGGAGTTTTTTTGTTAGCTGTTGCAGCAACTCTACCAGTAGTTTTATTTTTACCCCTCTCTTCACGGTTAATTTACTACAGCGTTCCTGCTATACCTGCCTATATTATTTTGTGCGCTGGCTGGTGGGATAAATACAGTCGTCGCTTATCAAGCCTCAGCCAAGCTTCAAGACGATTTATTAGCAAGTCCTCATCAGTCAGGATTAATTTATACGGGGTAATTGCCGTAGTTTTAGGCATCAGTTTTTATAGCGTAGTTTCCATGGTTTCTTCCATAGTTCAAATATTACCAGCCATGTTGCCAACTCCAGAAGTAACCAGTCTGATCAGTATAATAGGTGTCTGTTTGGGGACAGGATGGCTAGCTTTGGGAATCGGTCTGCTTCGGCGTTCTGCCCTGGCTTGGATACCTCTATCTATAGTCTTAATAATTACCTATCTCGCTACTATTAGGGGGTTTTACCTTTACCAAGATCTACGTTCTTCAAAAAGCCTAGTTATCCAAGCAAATAGTTGTCTAAGCATCGATACCCTCTGGACGTTTGAAGGTTCGCGGGAAATTGGCGCAGCAGGAGCGATCGGCTATTATTTAAACCAAAATAAAGTAGGATGGGCAACCAAGAACAACGCCTATCGTACGGTAATGATTCTAGCTGACGGGGGAAAAAACCGTATTCCTCCTCGGTTTCCTGGTTCTCCTCCCCAATACCTAATCACCAAAGCTCAATTACAAACCTATTGGGATAGCGATCGCCCCGTAGTGTTCCTAACGGATTTCTTGCGTCAGCCTGACGATGACAGCGATCCTCTCACTCTCAATCTGCCTCAAGGGGCAATTAAACCCTACATAATCAGGGGTCAACGCAGATTATATCTCAATCGGGCAGCCCAGAAGCTAGCCCAGAAGAAATGCCAGTAGCAACAATTTACCCGTTGCCCCTAATTTACCCGATCGATTACCTTCTCTTCCCCCGACTCTGCTACCTGAATTAAAGATAAATCTTGATCTGTTTCTCCCTTTAAATACATTTCTCCTGCCGACTCGCCACCCAAATCGATTTTTCCGATTAATTGTTGGGTTGCAGGGTCGAAATTAAATTCAAAATAATTCCCTGTTGCCACTCCATCTACGATATTGTCATAGCTGGCAATCATTTCTCCAGAGGGATCGTAGAAGCTGACTGTTAAAGAATTTAAAACGTTGGTTGTTCCCGTTCCTTGTTCTTGAACAATCTCGGTTATGGCATCGTCATAGCTAAACGTGGTTTCTATCCTATATCCCGTCGCGCTTGTTAGCTGTAGGTCTTGAGTTATGGCAATCGCAGGGGTAATAAACAGGCTGGTAAGGATAACGACAGCCAAACTAATAACTAGTCTGTTTGCCAGATTTCGACAATTCGACATTTTAGAAAATTATAGATATAAATTAGTCTCTGACGTTACGCAAAAGCTATCATATTGAAATGGATATCAAGCTTTTGGAATTATATAGCGACTACATCATAAGTTCATTTGGGCAGATAACAGCCACGGGATTATCAAGGGCATTGTCAGGAAGTA
>JADEXJ010000155.1 GCA_015207195.1 Pleurocapsales cyanobacterium LEGE 10410 | reverse complement strand
TTTTGCTTCACTTCTTCTACTGATAGATGCGGTAAAACTCGACTGACTCTAGACACAATTTTTTGACCATCTAAATCTTCAAGTTAACTACCTTATCAAAGTTACGTCTCTGCACGCAAATTGGTATAAGTACTCGGAATATAGTCGTCGTTTTTCTGTGATACTTGTATCCCGTAATGATATCTTCAGTTTTGCAGGGATACTTAAGATAAATAGTTCTATCCATATTTTGCTAGCTGATGTTGCAGAAGAACAACAGTCTAGCTTAGACTCTATTTTATGGCTTACGTAAAATTAGGCATAAAAAAAGCACCAGATATCTAGTCCGATGCCGTTAAAAACAGTTTAAATTATTGGTTGTTTATGGTGCTAAAGCATTACCTCGAAGTAAACTACCAATAGTTTTGGCTGTAATCTTCATTTGAGTTAGAGGATTAGCAGGAACTACAGTTTTATAGAGATAGCTATCAAAAGTCATTTTTTGTACGTCGATATCGGCACACATTTCGACGAATGCTTCACGGCTGGCATCGCTGCGATAGAAAACTCTTTGTAGAATATCTAACACTAAATAAGTTGAACCGTAGTTTTTATTCCAACGTTTGAGAAAGTCTTTAAGATCTTTTTCGGTAGGAACTGTTTGTCCGTTGTGAGAACGCTCGACAATTAACTCCGCGCACATCCGACCAGATTTGGCTGCGAAGTAAATACCTTCACCAGAAGATTTGGTTACAGTACCCAAAGCATCACCAACTAGAGCAACTCTACCGCGAATGGGACGTGGACGGGGATGTTCGGGGATGGGATGTGCTTCGACTTTAATGATTTCGCCACCTTCCAATCTTTTGGCAGCACGCTTGCGAATACCAGCCTGTAATTTTTTAATATCGGCTTGGTTAACCTTCATTGTTCCCGTTCCGACTGCTACGTGGTCGTATTTGGGGAATACCCAAGCGTAAAAATCTGTAGAAACATCGTTACCGACGTACATTTCGGCTAGATCTTCGTAGTATGCCATTTTGTCTTCTGGCAAGCGGATGCGTTCTTGGAAAGCGATCGCATAGTTATAGTCGCCAGCGTCAATAGCTTTAGCAATTCTAGAGTTGGCACCATCCGCACCAATTACTAGATCTACCTTGAGGGTTTTCATTTCCCCTTTTACCGCACCCTTAGAATGGTCTGCATAGTGTAGGGTGTAGGGGTCTTTGTCGCTTTCGGGTATGTCTAGCTGGTATACAGTACCATTAATTAAATTAGCACCTAGCTTGGCAGCGCGATCGCGTAAGAAGCCATCTAAAACTTCACGGCGACACATACCGATGTACTCGCCATTTTTTAAAGTCGAGCCAATATTAACTTCTATATTTGATGGCGAAATCATTTTCATCTTTCTGACTTGCCGATCGATAATCTTTTGTGGCAGATCGAACTCATCGACCATGCAGAGGGGAATTGCACCACCACAAGGTTTGGCGTTATCTAGTTTGCGTTCAAATAAATAAGTTTCAATACCTGCTTTGGCTAAAACTTCTGCGGCTGACGAACCTGCGGGTCCAGAACCTACAACAGCTACCCTTAATCCCATTTTTCTCCTATATATCTATTAAATTTTTTTTGATGCCGAGGACAAAAGTGACTCATCTATCTAGGAGGTTCACTTACCTTTTTGTCCGCCTAAAAATGGATAGTATCACGTTGTTCTGCCCTATTTTTAGCCAAATGCCCGATTCGCTAAAAGTTGAAATACTGCTTAACAAGTTTGTGAACAAACGTTAAATAAGTAGTGAGCGATCGCCTTCAGCATTGAACATTGACCATTAAACAGCCTGTAGGGTGGGCAAAGAAACAAAACAAGCAAATTATCGTTTTCAAAATAGCTTTTGCCCACCAAATAAACCCATAATTAACTAAAGGAGTCAGTAAGTATATTGTGCTACCCATCATTAAGCCAATTGTACAACCCCATAATCCACCTTTGAGTCCACCCGTAAAGGCTAAGGAAAATAGCTCCCAACTTTGATGTAACATTTTCCCTTAAAATTTAAGATAATTAGGCTACAAAAAAACAGCATTATCAAATAATAATCGCCAATATTTAATAATGGTGGGCATTTGTCAATTGATAGTTACGCTTCAAAGATTTCGTAATGCCCACCCTACGTTTAAATTAAAATAAGAAGCGGTTTAATGATGATGGTGATGGTGGTGAGCCTGTTCTTTAGCTAATTGAGGATTAACTGCCATCCCAGAATCTTCTAATAAGGCTTCAATTTGAGGATTTGCCCACTTTGCTACCATCTGCATAAATTCAGGGCGATCGTTGGCGCAAGGCATCCGAATGAAGGTTACATCAGAATGTTTGTGCTGTAGATGATGAATAATATGATCTACATCTAATAGAGTTTCGTGGTTTTCGGTAGCAAAACCAATAGGCATCATCACGATGGAGGTTGCTCCCAATTCTAGTAAATTCTGAGCTGCCAATTTAACGTTAGGCTGTGTCCACTCAATTAGAGGGGTGTCGTGATTAAGCCAGCCCACAGAAATTAGAGGATATTTATCAATTAGTTTTTCTCTTACTAACTCATAGAGAGCTTGGCTTTCATCAATGCCTGAGGTAAATCCCTTAGCTTTGTGAGGACAACCGTGATTCATTAAAATGATGCCGATGCGAGAAGCCAGATGTCCTTGTGCTAATTCTGCCTCGATTTTTTCTTCAACCATCTGAGCCATTAGATCGATATATTCTGGCTTGTTAAAGAAAGAAGGAATATAGCGAGAACTCTTTAACCAATGGGAGTCTCCATCAGCCTGTTGTGCCAAAGCTTTGTTGACTTGTTCTACCGCAATACCGCTGGTGAAAATAGAGTCAACCACTAGCAAGGGATAAATCAAAATTTTATCGAATCCTTGTCCTTTAATTTCCGCCAATACCTGTTCTGGTAAATAAGGAGCGCAAAAATTAAACGCCTTAAAAACTTTTACCTTGTCTCCCCAAGTTGCTTGCAGTTCTTTTTCAATTCCTACTCGTTGTTCTTCAAATATAGCGTTGTGAGGAGAGATGAAATTGTTGTGCTGATGACTCCATTCGTGCAGATCGAAAATCGCTAACAACTTGGCGATCGCAGGATAGATCCAGGTAGGTACGGGGGCAAATTTCGCTGTTAAAAGATTTAAAGCCTGTTCGTTGTAGTTAGCAAAGTCTTCGTAGCTTTCAACTTCGCCATAACCCATTAATAATACGGCTACGCGGTTGCTTTCGTTGTGTTCTGATTCATGATGGTGGTGATGTTCATGAACGGTAGATTGATGTGAAACTGTAACCACTTGCTACTCCATTAGTTAAGTCTGTTTTGATTATAAATCCGTTTTAGAGGAGTTTTTTGCTGTATTTTGTACAGATCTTCTAAAATTCAGCTTTTATTAATGATTAAGCTAGCACTCTCTTGCAAAGGGTATCCGCAGAAGTTCTAAAAGTTAATATTTAGCAGCAAAAATTAAAATTATTGAAATCAACTACATCAACAAAAGGTAAAAGCTAGAGACGCAGCATACTATGAATATGCAAGAGTTAAAATAAAAGAAAACTTGTATCGACTAAGCATTTGACTAACTCAAATTCCTCAGCTATGACAAAATTACCATCACTATCATCCCAGAATAAAGTTCTAGTTTGTCTGGGTCGTAGCTGTCGTAAATACGATTCTCAAAAAGTCTTTAGTAACTTTAAACAAAACTTACCGCCAGACGCAGAATTAATTTCTGTAGCTTGTTTAGGACAATGTGGTAATGGTCCAATGGTTTTAGTAGAATCAGACCAAATATGGTATTCACAGGTTCATCCCGATGAAGTTGCTACCGTCATCGATAAGCACCTGATTGACAAATCTCCTGTTAAAGCTATGCTTTACCCCAAATTTCACCCAAAAAAAGAGCTAAGTTAATCTCAAACTCTAAAATCGTTAAAATGCATAGCTTATACTCATTGGTCTACGCTATTTATTTTGAGAACAGACAAGTAAATGATTAACTGTCAAAATTAATACGTGATGGTATTTCTTACAATTAGAGTAATCAACATCAATTTTTGGCGTTTTTCTGTGAGATGACTTAATGACTACCAAACCACCTGCTAATGGTAATAATTCTAAATCACCTGTTAGTAAAGCTGTTACCCAAGCGGTACAAAAAATTAAGGAAAAGGTTAACTTCAATTCCAGTAATTTTCAATCGGGTAAACCCACTCCAGAGTTAAAAATCAAGGAAGCTAACGGCAAAGAACAAACCTATCCTCTGGTGGGCGATCGCTATACTTTAGGACGTAGCTCTCGCTGTGATATCAATATTCGCAACCCAGTAGTCAGTCAAACTCACTTAACCCTCAAAAGAAATCGCAAAAAACCCCGTTCTTTTATTGTTCAGGATGAAAAATCAACCAACGGCATCTATCGAGGTAAACGTCGCTTTAAAACTTTCTCTTTATTTCACGGTGAAGGCTTCACCATTGGACCGCCTGAATTAGCTGCTGGTGTCAGCGTAAGGTACTATAATCCTCCTCCATTGTGGCTATATGTCATACGTTATTCTCTCTATGGCATGGGAGGAATGCTGGGTTTACTCTTACTAGTGCTGGGTATTGAATGGCTTAAAGTTCCTGTTTATCCTCTTCCTAGAGAGTCAACTTTGCCCGTCGTAGTCTATGCTCGCGATGGCGAAACCCCAATTAATCCAACAGCTCAAAATAATACTCACCGCGAATTAGAAAAACTCTCAGATTTCTCTAAATATTTGCCACAAGCAGTAATAGCTTCAGAAGATAGTCGTTATTACTGGCATTTTGGTGTCGATCCGATTGGCATCACCAGGGCGGTGGTAATCAATCTTGCTTCTGCCGAACTGCGTCAGGGTGCGAGTACCCTGACTCAGCAATTAGCCCGTAGTCTGTTTCCTGAAGTAGGAAGAGAAAACACTGCGGGGCGGAAGCTTCGTGAAATGCTAGTGGCATTAAAGCTAGAGACATTTTATAGCAAAGATTATATCCTCAAAACCTATTTAAACCGCGTGTATTTAGGTATTGGTAGTTATGGCTTTGAAGACGCTGCCCAATTTTATTTTGAAAAGTCGGCAGCCGATCTCAACTTATCCGAAGCTGCTACTCTGGTGGCTATTTTACCTGCACCCAATTTATACAATCCTGTCAAAGATTATGATACTGCCATAGGTTTGCGTAACCGTATTATCGATCGCATGGTCAAAATGGGCATGGTCGGGGAAGCAGAAGCAGATCGGGCAAGGCGATCGCGCATCGAAGTCAGCCCCAAAGCCAAAGAAAGTTTTTCTAGTATGGTTGCGCCTTATTTTTATAGCTATGTCTTAGAAGAACTTGAGGCATTATTGGGTTCAGATGTAGCCAAGGAAGGGAACTTCATTGTGGAAACCGCTTTAGATCCCCAATTACAGCGACAAGCTGAAGAATCATTAGAGAATTCAATCAACAATGATGGCGATCGCTTTGGTTATTCTCAAGGTGCAGTAGTAACCCTAGACAGTAGAAACGGTAATATACTCGCCCTCGTCGGTGGTGTTAATTACGAACAAAGCCAATTCAATCGAGTGGTACAGGCAAAAAGACAACCAGGTTCGACTTTTAAAATCTTTGCCTACGCAGCAGCTATTGAAGAGGGCATCGATCCCGATACTGAATATCCCTGCACCCCTTTAACTTGGAAAGGACAACAATATCGAGGTTGCGAACGTAGCAGTGGCGATATCGATCTGTATCGTGGGTTGGCACAGTCGGAAAACGTTACCGCCCTTAGAGTAGCCCAAGATGTAGGATTAAAAAAAGTTATGGAAGTCGCCCAAAGCCTTGGCGTATCTTCTCCTTTAATTGAAGCCCCTGGTTTGGTGATTGGACAAAGTGAAACTAGCGTACTAGAAATGACTGGTGCTTATGCCACTATTGCCAATGACGGAATCTGGAATAAACCTCACGCGATTAATCGTATTTTAGACGGCAGCGACTGCAAAGATCCGAGCGATCGCGATACCTGTCGTGAAATCTATGTTTTTGAAGATGACGAAGATACTTACCGCGATGTCATGGCACAAGATATTACCGACGAGCTTACCGATATGTTGCAAGAAGCAGTAGAAAACGGCACGGGTAAAGCTGCTTATCTAGGTGAAGGAGAAGCAGGTAAAACTGGCACGACTGATAATAGCGTCGATCTTTGGTTTATTGGTTATTTACCCATAAAAGACTATGACTTAATTACTGGTGTCTGGCTGGGTAACGACGATAATTCCCCTACTAGAGGAAGTAGCTATCAAGCAGCCAGTCTTTGGGGTAGATATATGAAGCAAGTTCTCAGCAATTAAGCAAAAATAGGCTAAACAAAGCAACAATAGCTTGAATATTGCTTGCTACTGCGATGGCGAAGCCAAGTCCTTGACCGATAGGGAATACATGCGGCGAACCGTCGCCTTTGTTTAGGATAGGGCTACTCGCTACTCGCTACTTTTTTACAAAACCGACTGGTTACTATTTAGAATGACTATAACTAAAAGTCCCCCAATATTGAGGAGTTCCGTGTGCGGAATTTACTTCCGCACTATAAGGGACGTTGCCTTGGATTTAGGGGGCTATATTAAACTGCTTCTAAGTTCTTCTCTCCCGTACGAATACGCACCACCTGATCTACGGGATAAACAAAGATCTTACCGTCGCCAATCTCTCCTGTCCGTGCAGCAGCAATAATCTTATCCACTACCATATCAACCTGCTCGTCTTCAATTACAATTTCCAGCTTGAGCTTTTGCAGAAATTCTACAGTATATTCCGAACCACGATAACGTTCTGTCTGTCCCTTCTGGCGACCAAAACCCCGCACCTCGGAAACCGTCATTCCGACAACGCCTGCATTGACTAGACCTATCTTCACTTCATCTAATTTAAAAGGTCTGATAATAGCTTCTATTTTTTTCAATTTACAATCTCCTGTCTTTGCTATAAAAGTTTGACTTTCATTATTTTACGTGTATTTATCTAGAAAGCTAGTGCAATAGTTTATAGATTGTAATCGTTTTGTTATCAAATCTTAGTCTGTAGTGCTATGGCGATTACCTTGGTAAGGAAGTTGCTGGTTTTATTTAGTTTATTTCTAGTTTGGTAAGTTGGTAAAAATACGTATATCTTTTGCAAATATATTTCTATTAATTGTTTCTATATTATGTCTATAAGACAGCAAAAATAAATGCTTTTTTGTGTTAAATTTCAGTATTTCTAAGAGTTTACACTGCTCGTTTACAGCTGTTACGGTTGGTTTATTAAAAGTAAAAGTATTTAATAGCAAAAAAAGCTATTGTATACAAACTAGCTTTTTAAATAAACACTCATTTGACCTCAAAAGCTAAATATATGATGTTGAAGTTGGTAAATTTAAGAAATATTGCTACTACAAGTATTTTGAGTATAACTATAGGAGCGATTGTGATGCAGCCAGCAGCATCAAATGCAAATTCTACGCCAGTAAAAATAGATTCTTTAGATACTACGCGGGTAAATGCAACTTCCAGTATAGGTATTGTTTGCCAAGGCTCTGAATGTGAATCCCAAAACTATGGCACTGGAACTAACATTAAGTTGAATGGATTTACCGTAGGAGACAAGGATTACTCGATCTTAAAGCTAGTTGATGAAGCCAGATTTAAACGAGTTAACAACGATAATATCTCAGGTACAAGACATATTTATTTTTTAGAACAGGGTGAAGACGACTCGATTGGAAGTTCGGCAATTTTCACTATGGAAGATGCAGTTAGAAGCGACTTCATTAATGGTGGAACGGATAATGTTTTTGCTAACAGTGGAGGAGCAAATCTTAATAATATTGAACGCGTTGACTTTGTAATCAACAGCGGATTAGTAGTAAAAGAAGAGTATGTAGATGATGCGGGATTTCTACTTTTAGAACGCGGAGGCAATGATCCTTTTAAGATTGCAGCTATCAAAGGAATTGATGCTAACGGAAATCCGACTCAATTTGGTAATTTGATTAATATTCCCAAAAGCACTTGGGGAAATTCAGGTATCGGCATCAAAACTCATATTTTCCAAAATCAATCTAATTGGAATGCCCCACGGCAAACCGCTTCTATTGGAAATCAAAAAATTAATGGTATTTTTGTCTCAATTGCTTCTTTAGGAATTGACTCTGGTGAGACGGTTTATGGTTATGCTTTATTTCCCAACGATATCAGCTCTAACAACGATTTGATAAATCTAAGCGATTTTCCTGGGGATACTTCTGCTGCTTCTGGAGAAGGCGGTTTAGATTTGATTTCTAGTGGTGGGCTGTTCATACCTGATGATGTTACGGAGGATGCAGTTTTTGAACCAGCATTGGCTGTAAATGATGCAATTACTACAGATGAAGATACTAGCGTCAATGGCAATGTTTTAACTAATGATACTGGAGATAGTCTTACTGTCACTAGCACAGGTCTACAAACTTTGAGTTCTGGAGCTTTAGTAACTATTAATAGTAATGGTAGTTTTACTTACGACCCTAACGGTAAGTTTGAATCACTTGATGATGATGATAGTAAAAATGATTCTTTCACATATACCATACAACAAGATGGTAATAATAATACCAGCAGTGCTACTGTAACTGTAACTGTAACTGGTATAACAGATACTTTTGCTGACTAAACATGATGTCTAGTTAAGCCAAAACCTTAATTTAATAAAAAAGCGATCGCCATAGTAGCGATCGCTTTTTTGTTTGGCAAATTTTAAAAATAGATAATAGTAAAAATACATATACCAATTACTCGTTTATCTCAATCAGTTGTCTTCATCATAAGTTTATAAAATGCGACGTTCAACATCGTTTCTTTATATTGAAAGTTCGGTGTTTTTGATAATTTACTTTCTTGGTTTGTCGCTGTTATTGTTAATTTATTGGCAAACAAAGCCTAGTAAACAGAGAACGTTTGAATTTAACAATACAAATTTTATTTATTATAAGAAGGAAATCAATTTAAATGCCTAAATTTATTAATCTAAAAAAACTTACCGCTAAGACTCTCGTAGGTATTCTAGTAGTAGGAGGTTTAGCAACTCAAGCTGGAACTAGAAAAGTATTTGCAGATGATAGTGTTGATTCAACACCAGACACTATTGTTTTGCAAGGGACTCTTAGAGATTTTAGAGGCTATAGAGACACAGATGGCAATATTAGTTCTAACGGTCACGCAGATTTCGAGCGCAAACACAAAGTTGACACAAATCCTAGCGGTCAAAAGTTTAAGTATGGTCTCGACCGAGGTATTACTACAAACACCTTAGGTGCAGATAAAAAACCTGTATATGCAGGCGGTAGTTATTCAACTACTACAAAGGCAAACTTCGACCAGTGGTATCGTGATGTTGATGATGTAAACATGAGTAAGTCTTACAATATTCAATTAGCCAAACAACCTGGTACAAACATTTATACCTTTAACAACAACGGACAACAATTCTTTCCTTTAGATGGACTTCTCTTCGGTAATGAAGGACGCAACCACAATTTCCACTTCACCTATGAAATTCATACCCAATTTACCTATCAAGGTGGTGAAACATTTAACTTTAGTGGTGATGATGACGTTTGGGTTTATATTGATGGACAAAAAGTTATTGACATCGGTGGTGTTCACGGCAAAACCGATGCCAGCGTCAATTTAGACGACCTAGGTTTGACAGTGGGAGAAACCTATGAGTTAAATTTCTTTTTCGCCGAAAGACACGTTACTCAGTCTAATTTTCAGATTGAAACTACAATTGCCCTAGAAAGTGCTACTTTCGCCGACTAGAAGTAATTTCAGCAAAAGTTAATTTATCAGAATCACATAGCGATCGCCCTAATTGCGATCGCTTTTTTTATGTTTGTAAACCGTATTTTTACTCAACTAACTATTGCTATTGCTAACAAGTAAACAAAGCAATTCGTTCTGTTCTCTTCATTCAACTTTCATCTAAAACTAAATATTTAATCAAATCTTTATATTGCCAACAAGTAGTTTATCTGATTTCGTTTTTACTACCGACAGTTAAAATTGGCTCAAGTTCAAAAAAATAGAAAATACTTTTCATATTAATTATTTAAAAATGAACCACAAAATATTGAACACTACCTTAGCAACAACTTTAGTTTTAGGCTCTGTTGTTGCTATGAGTTCAGGTAAAGCTATGGCTAACGAATCCAACTCTAGAGGGATTACGGTAACTATTGAAGCCCCAACAATCCAGAGTTCACAATTGCCTAATCCTAGTGAATACTATGTAATTGATTTTGAAGATCTCAGCGGTACAAATGCCTTTAGTAAAACTAATAGCAACACAACTTATTCCTATAGTAACGACCTAGAAGTCAAAAACGCCAACCAATGGGGTGGTGCTAATGGTTCTAAATTTATTACTCAAGAAAAATTGGAATCAATTAGAAGCTATAGTGTTTCTGTGAGCGAAGATCAAAAGTATTTTGGTTTTTGGTGGTCGGCAGGAGATCCTTATAACGTAATTACTTTTAAAAATGATGGTGTAGATGTCGCCTCTTTTAAAACAGCAGATTTAGTCAACTTTATTGATAATTCAGGAGTAGTAAATACTTCAGCCTATAAAGGAAATCCAGCTTACAACGGAGATAAGACTGGACATTTAAGAGAACCTTTCTCTTTTGTAAATGTATTTTTTAACGATGGTTCTGCTTATGATGAGATTGTAGTTGCAACTATTACAGAAGGAGGATCTGCGTTTGAATCAGACAATCATACTTTTTCGGCAGTTCAACAAACTATTAGAGGTGAAGTCATACCTAATGCTGCACCAGTAGCTAATGATGATACTGCTACAACTAGCATTTTTGGTTCTGTCACTATCGACGTTTTGGCTAATGATACCGATCCAGATGGCGACGATATTACATTGACTTCAATTGACAGTATATTTGGTGGTGATGCCAAAATAGAAGATAATAAAATTGTTTATACTGCTGGTTCAACTCCAGGCGAATTTAGCTTGACTTATACAATTCAAGATGAGTACGGCAAGACTGACTCTGGCACAGTAATCGTTACTGTATTCGCAGCAGCAGACTAGTAATCTAATAGTTATTTTTAGGATAATTATTTATAGCGATCGCTTTTGGTAAGGCGATCGCTTTGTTCTATAGTTACTTAACAAACTGAGGCATGATTTCTGCTGCGGTAAATAAACCAGTGATCCCGCGACGGTTCAAAGCCACCCCCGCTTTGAGATAGCCGAATGCAGGACCGCAAACATTGGCAGCCATGCTGGTTTCATCACCCAAAGTAAAAGTATGGGTAGAAATTTTCCCTTCAAAAGTACGTCCTGTAACTTTGACATTGGTGCTAAGAGGCTTTTTCGGGTTACGGGTATCTACTACCCCACCAACAGAAACGCGATCGCGACTGCAAATACCAGCTAATTCCAGCATGATATCGTCTGCGTGTTCCATATTTTCTAAAGAAATAATCCCATTCGTTTTGTCTAGCAGTGCAGCAACTTCTTCATCGCTCATTGCTCTAGCTTTTTCCACATCATATTCTGGCATGTGAGCAATATCTTCCCTGATAGTGGCACGATAAGCTTCCCAGTTAGCAATTCCCACACCAAAGGTAATCTTGACGCTGTGAACCTCGGCATAGCTTTGGGCAGACACAGCAGCAGCAGCAGTTAATAAGCCAGGAGTCGCGCCACAGCCCGTTAAGTAAGTAATACTTGCCTGTTGTAGCTCCAATTGCAGTTCTAACAGTTGTTCTACCGCACTAGTACGTTTTAGGGCATCTACTAATACCCCTTTCCATCCAGAGCCAATAAACTGCTTGGCAACATCTGCCATAAAATTATTCGGTAAATTTGGCAAAGCTAAAAAGTATCCATCTACCGCAGCGTTAGTAATTACATCCTGAATACTATTGTTGCTCAAAACACCATAGTTATCCATCTGTCCGACAGAATGGCGATCGCGATAGCTAGCAACGGATAGATCTATATTTAATCCACAAGGGGCATAGGCATAACCTTTTTGGTCTGCTACTAAAGTCATTTCTCCTTTCTGAGCTAGGATTCTAGCTGCTGCTTGACCTAAACCCCCAAAACCCAACACACCCACTTTAATCGGATTGGCTACTTTTTCAATAATCATTTTTTACTTCAACTTCAGTACTCAACAGATTTTATTATCCGAGCTTTCTGCTTCGCTGAAATTAAATAAATCAAAAAATATCTCTACGTTCAAATTATGTTGTTTGTTTTTAAGAATTGTATCTTTTTGTCACAGAAATATTATTTGTGTCCTTAAGCCACTTGACTCTTAACTCAGTTTGCGGAAAACTTAAAATACGTAGTAGTGATTCCCCGATAAATCATTAACATTTGATAAGATTTCTATAACCTTAAGACAAAAGCTCAAAATATCTATATTGAGAGCGATATGACAAAAACTAGTAATTCTGTAGACTGAAGGCTAGTTTGACAGATTGTAGTTCTTGCCAAGCAAGCGATACAAATTTATGGAAACACTAGAATTTATTATTTATCCCGATGGTCGGGTAAAGGAAACGGTTACTGGTATTGTTGGTTCATCTTGTCAAGAGGTGACAGCAGCAATCGAAGAACAGTTGGGAGTGGTAGTTAAGCGAGAACAAACCTCCGACTATTACGCTCAAAATACGATTGAATCGGCTACAGTAGCTACTCAAAGTAACTACAGTGACTGGTAATTTAATAAAACAACTTTCTTACTATCTATAATTCAGTTTCATCGAGGAAATTTATGTCACATTTCAGCAACATTAAAACCAAAATTCGCAATCTCGATTCCTTAAAAGCAGCACTCAAAGATTTGGGCGTAGATTGGAAAAATGGACCAGGAATTGTCAGAGGTTACGAAGGAAAAACCCACAAGGCAGACATAGTAGTAGCGCAAGAAAACAATTACGATGTCGGTTTTAGTTGGAATGGCAGTGAATACGAATTGGTAGCGGATTTGCAGTATTGGCAACAGCCTCTTACCGTAGATGGCTTTCTGCGCCAGGTTACTCAACGCTATGCTTATCATACCGTAGTGAATGAAACTACCAATCAAGGTTTTACAATTGCTGAACAAGAAAAAAATCAGGATGGCTCAATTCGCTTAGTTGTTCAACGCTGGAGTGCCTAATGTCTGATGTTTCTCCTACAGAAAAGAATGGTTTTGAGCCAGAATTGGGGGGAATTCTACGTAACTCATCTGAAAGGAGCGGTTTTGAACCAGAACTAGGTGGAGTCTGGCGACAAAAAGGAGTCTACGTAGATGAAAATATCTGCATTGGCTGTAAAAACTGTACCCACGTGGCGGTCAATACTTTTTATATTGAACCAGAATATGGTAGAGCCAGAGTATTTGACCAAAGCGGAGACGCGGAAGAGCTGATCGAAGAAGCGATAGATACCTGTCCTGTAAACTGCATTCATTGGCTAGACTATACCGAACTTAAGCAGCTTGAGGCAAAAAGAAAATATCAGGTAATTCAAAGTTTGGCAATTCCTCCAAACATGAGGCGATCGCAAGTAGTCAAGAAAAGAAAGTTTAAAGGTTTGTAGAGTATTAAAGCTAGATAACAAATTGTATTCCTGATTGTTTTGCAGTCAGGATTTTTTATTGAGGCACAATTAGTACATTTCTTTAACCTTTAACTGTGCCAACGCTCTGATTTATTGTTTTTTATTTACAACTTTCACAATTGTTGGAGATAAATAATATTATGTTTGTCTAAATTATCAAAAAATCATAGTTAATATTTACCTACTCCCTTCCCACTGTAAAATCAGGTAATACAGAGGAAGCGTAATGAATCAAACAAAAGCGTTAAAGAAACAGCCTTTTGATGCCGACAAGTGGCAGAAACTTTACTATCGTAATCAACAGCAGTA
>JADEXJ010000154.1 GCA_015207195.1 Pleurocapsales cyanobacterium LEGE 10410 | reverse complement strand
GCACCGCAGCCAAGGAACTAGAATTTATGCCCTTAATGAGCGTGCGAGATTTACGCCGTCAGCTTCAGCGTCAAGACGATTTGTTTGTCTTGGATGTCCGTCAAAAAACCGAATGGCGATCGGGACATATCAAAGGAGCAACCCATATTACAGGGGCAGAATTACCCGAACGGTACCAGGAAGTACCTAGAGAAAAAACCATTGCAGTTATCTGTGGTAGTGGCTATCGTTCTTCTGTCAATGCCAGTCTGCTCAGGCATCAGGGTTACAAAAATGTGATTAATGTCTTGGGTGGAATGACCGCCTGGGAAAACGCTGGATTGGAAACTGTTAGTCGTTAGTCGTTAGTTGTTAGTTGTTAGTTATTTGTCATTTGAAGTCAAAGTTAGTGGGTAGGGTGGGCAAATTTATCTTGTGGCTAAGTTGTTTAATTTAAAAGATTTGCCCACCTTACAGTCATTTGTTATTTGAAATTAAAGGAGTTTATCATGTCAGACAGAATTAAGATTAGCGATCGCTTTACCGTCAGTCGCACTCAACCGACTCAGGAGGATTTTTCAGAAATTAAGCAGCAAGGCTTTAAATCTGTGGTCAATTTGCGGACAGCAGGAGAAGACGATCTGCCTTTCTCTCCGCAAGAAGAGGGAGAAATAGTTAAAGAGTTGGGAATGGAATACCTCCACCTTCCAGTATCCAGAGAAAATATGGACTCCGAGAGAGTCGATCGCTTTCGTCAAGAAACCGCCGAGTTACCCCAACCAATTTTGGTTCATTGCCATACGGGAAGACGCTCTGGAGCTTTTGTAATGATGGATGTTGCCAGTAGGGAAAGAATGTCGGGAGAAAAGACCGTTCAAAAAGCCCAAGATATGGGTTTTAAGTGTGATGTGCCTCGTCTAGAAGAGTTTGTGGAAAATTACGTCGATAGTCATCAGTAACGCCAATTTTTCTATTGAGAAATACTCATTAATCTAGAAATCGTGAGACAAAGGATTTTTTCCATCTTTTGAGTGATGCAAAGCGAACGAGAATTAATGAACATTAAGTTGCTAAAGATAAACATACCAACCAAATTACTTTTACTCAAAGCATGGTCGAAATAACAATGTGATATTTTTTCAGAGCTTTTTTAATGATTGAGGTTAAGAGTTTTTGGTTGTTTGGAGATTACCTATGATGAGCCAAATAAAACATTTAAGTACAGCAAAAATTCTACCTTTATCCCTAATTCTGCTCCTCTTTCCTCTGTCTTCGTGTCGAGTAGAGCAAGAACAAGCAGGTCGCTTACCTGATGTAGAGGTAGAACCTGGAAGATTACCAGAATTCGATATTGAGGGACCTGATGTAGATATTGGAGTAACCGAGCGCACTGTTACAGTGCCTAAAGTCGTTGTCGTACAGGAAGAAGAAACCATTGAAGTTCCTTATATTGATGTCGATGTACCTGGGGCAGAGCGCACCGAGCGGACTCTTACTGTAGAAGCTGAAGTTCCCTCTAGTGGTTATAATCTGGAGATTCAAGATGTATATGTGATAAACAATGAGCTTTGGGTAGTTTCTCAACTTGAAGAAGTAAATCCTAATGCGCCCCAGGCAACAGTACGTGCATCGGATCGCATCGCTATCAATGCTCCAGACATGGCAGTGCGCCACTACATCGTTGGGGAGCGTCCTATCGGTACCTTTAACGAACAGTACACCTTTGTTGGCAACCGCGAGCAAATTGCCCCTCAACTAGAATCAGGACGGCAGCTTTATGGGCAACAGCAACAGGCTGGTAGCTAGGGCAAAATTTAAACGGCGATCGCTCGACTCTAAAATCATATCACCTATAGTAAGAAATCCAATGACTACTCACAATCACACAAAGCAAAATCATACTGATACCGATAATCGTCAAGGAATGTCAGGTAGTTACATTAGATTTTTGGCAATGATTGGGACTTCAATCGTTGTGATGTTCGGCTTAATGTACCTACATTCCTATCAAATTCTCGCTCATGCCTGGTTCAGCGAAACACGGGTCTTTATGGCGCTAATTATGGGTGCTGCCATGATGGTGATTATGCTGACTTATATGTTGCATATGTATAAGAGCAGAAATGCGAATATCGCTATCTATCTGAGTGCGATTCTGCTATTTGGATTGTCGTTATGGTTGGTGCGTAGTCAGGTTACTGTAAGCGATGTGGATTATATGGAAGGCATGATTCCCCACCATTCTATTGCCATTTTGACTAGCCAACGCGCCCAGATTCAAGATCTCCGCGTCCGTGAATTAGCCGATGAAATTATTGCAGCGCAGCGCCGAGAGATTAGCGAAATGGAATGGCTTATTGAGGATATTCGCGAAACTGGGTTAGTCACAACGCAAGCTGAGTTAGAGAAAAGACTACTGCCAGATTTTGAGGCTACCGCTGAATAAAACTGTACCTTATATGAAAAATCAACCTTTAATTTACGGCTTATTAGGTTTGATATCGAGAGTTGTTCTTACCTTTTTAATTGGCTCGATCGCGATGTCTGGCATGATGGGGGTAAGAGGAGGAATGATGCACGATTGGTTTCGAGGAAGATGCGAAAACTACTATCCTCGACAACTGCCTGAAAATTAAACTTATCCACGCAAAACAATAGTTTCTTGGCAACGCAACATTTCTAATGGTGGATGTTGAGTATTAATCTGGTCAGCAGCATCTCGCAAAGCGGTTCTCAGTCCTTCTTCCATCACGGGATGATAGAAAGGCAGGGCTAACACTTGAGCCACCGATAGTTTAAGCGAGATGACCCAAGCTAGTTGATGGGCTAAATGTTCGGCATCGGGACAAAATAGTTCTGCGCCTAAAATGCGTCCTGAATCTCGTTCTGCATAGATATGAACCAGTCCGACTTCTTCTAGTTTGACGATCGCCCGTCCGTAGCCCTCAAAACAGACTTTTCCCGTTACAAAATCAATCTCGTTTTGGGTAAGTTCTTGGTATGTTTGACCTACTAAAGCAATCTGTGGCTCGCAAAAGACGATGGTTAATGCTGTTCGCCGTTGAAAACACTCAGAGCTTTGCCCCAGTCTAACTGCATTGTAGCCAGCAATGCGACCTTCATCAGAAGCCTCATGCAGTACGGGACGCTGACCGTTGACATCTCCTACAACAAAAATAGATTCTCCTTTAACTTGAAACGTTCCAGGTTCTAAATCGAACCGATCGTTTTCGTCTATCTTTAAACCCAGTTTATTCAAACCAAGTCCTTTGAATCGCGGACGGCGACCGATTGATACTAGTGCTTGTTCGGCTCGAATTATACCCGTATCGGTTACTACCTCAAGTCGATCTGGTTCTGACCGAAGCTGTTTAACGCCGTGGGTGTTAATGGAAAATTCCTGGCGAAAGATCTTTAAAGCATAATCTTGAATTTGCGGGTCGGTAAGTCCGCCAATAGATTTGCCCAGAGTTACCGCTTCTATGTTGACACCCAGTCTACTTAAAGCCTGTCCCAACTCAATGCCAATTACTCCCAATCCAATCACACATAAACTTTGAGGAAAATCTTGTTGCTCAAAAATAGATTCTGAAGTGAGAAATCGATGCTGGAAGTCCAACCAGGACTGGGGTATAATACTTTCCGACCCCGTAGCAACTATAATTGCTTCTGCCTCGATCTGCTCTTCTCCTACTTGTAAAACTTGGGGACTGATAAACCGCACCCGATCGCAGATTAACTTATCTTGCCAAGACTCAAAAGACTCTACAACCGACTGGACAAAGCGATCGCGCAAACGACGGACATGAGCCATAACTTCTCGTTGGGATAGGTGCAAAGATTCCCCACCATGAATCCCCTCTGAGGTAAACTGATGTCGGCGATGAAAGTCATGAGCTATCTGGATTAGAACCTTTGAGGGCATACATCCCACCCGCGCACAGGTTGTACCTAAAGGTCCGTCATCAAATACTAGATAATCATCGGTTACTTTGGCTACCTCTCTACGAGCAGAAAGCCCTGCCGAACCCGCCCCGATAATTGCTACCTTTACTTTTCTCATTAAATCCTCTCAATCTTTAATTAAGGAAAAAGTCGGGGAAAGTAGCTCGCCAATTAACTTCTCAAGATCTTCGAGTAAATAGGGTTTGGTAAGGCAATAATCGCAGCCCAAACACGAAAGGTAACTTAGATAATCGGAGTTTAAGATTGCTGTGAGGGCAACTATCGGTATGGAACGAGTTGACGCAGCTTGTTTTAATTGACGTAATATCTCGATTTCTGCGATGCCTGGGAAGTTAATTCCTAGTAAGATTAAATCTGGTCGATCTCTTTTAACCATTGATAATGCTCTTTGAATATTGGCAGTCATTACCAGGGAGTAGTTTAAATAAGAAAGTACCAGATTGATTAAAAGTAGATTGTCTCGGTCATTATCTATTGCCAAAATTAGCGGGGAACCATCGCTCAATTGACTGTTTAAACCTTCGATCTTATTGTTGGGACTGCTAATTGTTAGTTTCATAGTCCAAAAGTGTTATACAACTCGAAAATTGCTCGTAATAAATGCACTCTTTTATAGGCGTGTGATTATTAATTTATAAATTTGGATTCAAATTAAACAATAAATTTGAGAAACTTGTGAGCGAGAAAATTAATTAGGTCGAGGCTACTCGCTCTAAAAAATCAGGATAGTCCAATGTTTAAGATCGAGTTCGTATGAACAGTCAAATGTAAAAAGTCTACCTTTGTGAGTAAAAGATCCCTCGGCACTCTGTCTTTGACTTGGTTTAACGTTGCCAGTGTTGTTCTAGCAATTCTTTCGCTCTGGGCTTATAGATTAAATAAAACAAAGCTTCAATATAACGCAGCAGATCTTCCCGATGTTCTTGAGAACTGTAGTTCCAAAAGCCATAGATACGAGCCAGAGATAGTAATCTCGTGGTATGAATTTTCCAGGTGTAGGTACTATAAACTCTCTCTATAGCTCGATGGGAAATCTCGTGCCAATATTCGGGCTGGCGATCGCACTGGTCGATAAACTCCAAAATTTTGCTGGCAGTTTCTTCTAAATGAGTCGGGTTGATATAAAAGCCATTGACTCCATCTTGAATAATTTCCAACGGACCGCCAAATTGTGTTCCGAAGGTAGGTAAACCAGAAACCATCGCTTCTAAAATCGTCAAACCAAAGGCTTCAAATAAAGCAGGTTGAATAAATATTCCCTGGCGATCGCCGATAACCCGATAGATTTCCCCAGATTCAGCTTTTGGTAAACGCAGACCCAACCAACGTATCTTGCCGTGAAGCTCGTACTGTTCGATGATGCGATACATCTTTTCGATTTCTTCTCGCTCTTCATTGTCTTCGGTTTCTGTCTCGTGGATTTTACCTGCGACTAAAATTAGATTGCACCGTGCTTGTAATTGAGGCGATCGCCCAAAACATTCTGCCAAACCAGTAAGATTTTTGATCCGGTCTAATCTCGCCATCGAAAACAGAGGACGTTTGCTAGGATCTTCTAATTTGCCGAAAATAAAGCTAGGATCTTCGGCAGTAAAGAGTAATTCAGTTAATTTTTCGATTTTAGAGGGAACGCGGTCTTCATCGCGGGTGTAGGGAAAGTAAATGTTTTCGTTTACTCCAGGGGGAACGATATTAAACTTGGGGGAGAATAGTTCGATGCCGTTAACTACATGGTAAAGGTCGGGCATGGTGAAATTCTCATAAGACTCGTATTGTCCGACGCTATCTGCTCTTCCCGCAATTTCTTGATAGGTACTGCTGATAATACAGTTGGCTGCATTCATCGCAATTAAATCGGCGGTAAACTGCAAGGAAAAATGATAGGTAGATTCTAAGTCTTGCCAATACAAGTTACTAAATAAATATTTAGATTTTTCCAAAGCATGGGCAATAGTAAACTGAGTCACTTTCAAGCGACGAGCAAGCAAAAAGGAAACCAAATTACCATCAGAATAGTTACCGATAATCAGATCGGGAATACCTTGAAATTCGGCACGAAGTTCTTTTTCGGCATCGATCGCATAGGTTTCGAGATAGGGGTAAATCTCGAAGCGAGAAATCCAGTTCTGAGTCACGCGTACACCTCCGTGAAACGAAGGTGCCTGCGCGTGACCGTTGGTCAGGTTGGGATTGAATTCTCGTAGCGGTACGCGCAAAATCCAGGCATTATCAGTACCGTGAACTTTTGACAATCGTTCGTTACAACGAGTGTCATCACTATTAGGAATCAGGCGAGTCAGGATAATTACTTTGGGTTCGATCTTAAGACTATCCAAACCAGCTAGAGAGATATCTTCCTGTAGTTGTGTTTCTAGATTTCTAGCTTGATCGAGGACATAAACTACCTGTCCGCCAGTATCGGGACGACCCAACACTCCTTCTTGGGCAAGCCAACCATGAACCGAAACTAGGACAATACGGAAGATCATCGGAATGCGCGATAAGAAAGCTTCGAGAACCGAATCGTCGGGTGAGTCGATTAATTCATCGAGAATTTCTAGAGTTTCTCCAACTCGACTCGCGGTGTTACCCCAACCTGGTTCAAAACCTAAATCCTGCAACTCAAAGCGAAATTCTTCGTAGGATTTATCTTTTGGCAGTCTACTAACGAAATTTAATGCCTGCTTGACGCGATCGCTCAATTGCTGGCGGTTTTTGATTCTGCCGTTAATTAGTAGGGTAGTACCGCCATAACTATGGAGACTTAAAAAGTTATAGAGGGTTTCTAACCAGCGTTCGGGATCTTGAAAAAGTTTACTAGAAAGATAGCGATTGAGAAATTGTACTCCTCTGCCAATATTTTTAGGATCGCGGATCGTAGGCGTATAGTCGTAGAAGGGTCCAAAATCTATCTCAAAGACATCTCCTTCTTCAGGACGAAAACGATCGACAAAGCGATCGCGCGTGTCTAGCAGTTGTTGAATCGTCATCGATTCGTAGTTTAAATCTTCAAATACCCGATAGGCTTCTTGTCTGGCAATTTTCGGACGGATAATCAAGCAAATGCTTTCTTGTTCGAGGATTATCTCCTGAGTATAGTAAATTAACTTGCCCAGATGAGAATAATGATAGTATTGCTCTGGATCGCTCTTGGTTTGA
The DNA here is from genome assembly GCA_015207195.1 of Pleurocapsales cyanobacterium LEGE 10410. Classification (GTDB taxonomy): domain Bacteria; phylum Cyanobacteriota; class Cyanobacteriia; order Cyanobacteriales; family Xenococcaceae; genus Waterburya. The sequence goes on along the minus strand of JADEXJ010000154.1, from coordinate 6,914 downwards.
CAGAATAAATTAAAAAAATTGAGAATATCGTTGCGTAGTAAATACTGTTGCTCTAATGTTGTCAACTCACTGATGAATTCTCGAAAATCGTTTTTTTCTTCAGAAACTAAAATTGCTTCAATTAAATAGGACATAAGATCTTACCTCCTGAGAACAAGAGAACCGAAGCGAGCGAATAGAACAACAGAGAATCGATTACCACCGACGTTTTGAAAGATGCAAATAGTACTTATTCCTATTTGTCCCACAACAACAGGAACGAAATTCATGGCGATCGCCTGCAAGATTTTTGCAGCTTTCAGGTAAAAAGTTTTTCAGGATCTAAACATCCACCTTAAGACATATCTTAATTTCATTATTAACCGCAATTCAAACTTTTTTAATATCTTTAATATTTATTCTGGTTCAACCTCACAACTTCTTCAACTTATTTGTTTAATTTGAATTTAAGGCAAAATATTAATTTATTCCAACAGAGCGGGTGTTATCGACGACTGACTATAGATGAGTAGCTAAATCTACTCGAACCACTACTTTATTCAACCAGGAGAATCTAACCGATGAGAGCGAACTCTAACCTAAGTCCCAGAATGGGAACTTTACTAGCTCGTAACTGGCAGTCGGTAGCTTTGCGAGGAGTAATAGCGATTCTGTTTGGCATAGCAATTATTGTTTGGCCTGGTATTACTCTAGTAACACTAATAACCTTCTTCGGTCTTTTTGCGATCGTCGGTGGTTTTTTGCTCTCAGTTGCAGCTATCAGACAGCGTCGTACCGATGAACCTTGGTGGTTACTGCTGCTTGAAGGATTATTAGGAATTGCGCTCGGCATCATCGTACTTGTTTACCCTGGCATTACAGGATTATTTCTTCTGTATTTAATCGCAGCCTGGGCAATTATATCAGGAATCTTTGAGATAGTTGCTGCTATTCAACTGCGACGGCAAATTGAAGGAGAGTGGCTGTTAGCCTTATCTGGTGTTGCTTCGATCGTCTTTGGTGTGCTGTTGGTAATTTGGCCCAGTGCTGGCGCGCTGGCAATTGTGTGGGTAATTGGAGCTTATACGATTTTCTTCGGCATACTCAAGTTAAGTCTGGCTTGGCGACTGCGAAATTGGCAGCAGAAACCACCAACCACAGTTACTTAGAAACTCTTCGCTCACACTTTAGGAGTTAAGATCGTGAATCGAGTTAAAGATAAAGTTGTTTTAGTTACGGGGGCAGTACTCGGTATCGGGCGGGCAACTTGTCTGCTGCTGGCAAGGGAAGGAGCAAAGGTTGCGGTGACAGATATTTTGGATGAGGAGGGCAAAGAACTCGCCCAGAAAATCGCTCAAGATGGAGGTGAAGCAGAATACTGGCATCTCGATGTCTCCCAAGAATCCCAAGTCCAACAGGTATTTGGTGAAGTTAGCCAGAAGTGGGGCAAAATCGATATTCTGGTCAATAATGCAGGTATTTCTGGAGTCGATAAACCCACCCATGAAATTACGGCAGAAGAGTGGAATAAACTGATGGCAATTAATGTTAATGGTGTTTTCTTTTGCACCAAACACGCGATTCCCATCATGATGAATCATGGTGGTGGCAGCATTATTAATTTATCTTCGATTTATGGGTTAGTCAGTGCGCCAGATATTCCCGCTTATCACGCCTCGAAAGGTGCGGTGCGGTTGATGACCAAAACCGATGCTCTACTATATGCCAAAGACAAAATTCGCGTAAACTCCGTCCATCCAGGTTTTATTTGGACACCACTAGTGGATAAATATCTTCAGCAGCAGGGAGATGTCGAATCGGGACGAAAAAAACTCGATAGTTTACATCCTATCGGACATATTGGCGAACCAGATGATATTGCCTACGGTATTCTCTATCTGGCTTCGGATGAGTCGAAATTTGTCACGGGTTCGGAGTTAGTTATTGATGGGGGTTATACCGCAAAGTAAGTTTAAGGCGATCGCTTTTGAGCAGATGGCGATCTTATCGGCGATAGATTGCTTTACTTTAATGATTACCGTTGATAATAAACAATTTAGATTAGACCAAACTCACTTCTAAATCTCGATCCACGGGGACTTTGCCAGATAATTGCCAAGCAAATTTTGAGGTCAAGCGATTGAGTATTTATTTGGGTTATGGTGCATCAGAATTAAGTTAGGGTAAAAATAATCAATATCGATCGATATCATGCATTTAAATCGCAGAAAGTTTTTAATGCTCGGTGGTACTTTTACTGGCGCAGTTTTACTCAGTCAGTGTGCTTCTGATTCAAAAACTAGATCGACAATTTCTCAAAGCTCACGTCCTCAGCTAGTATCGAATTCAAAGGACGTATCCGAATACATCGGGACCAAAAAACTAACCAGCAAAAACGGACAACTCGATGTTACTTTAGATGCTCGCTATGGTGAAGTAAATTTAATCGACAGACAGGCTAGGTTGTTTAACTATAACGGACTCGTCCCAGGTCCTAGACTAGAAGTACAGCCAGGAGATAGAGTCCGCCTTCAATTTATTAACAATCTACCAGAGGCGACAAACCTGCACTATCACGGCTTACATATCCCACCTACGGGCAATGCCGACAATATCTTTCTCAATATTGCACCAGGAGAAAAGTTTACCTACGAATTTACCATTCCTCAAGACCACCGAGCGGGAACTTTTTGGTATCATCCTCACCTACATGGTTCTACAGCCAGACAACTGTTTCGAGGGCTAGCAGGAACGATTGTGGTGCGGGGAGAACTAGATGAGATTCCTGAAGTCAAGTCAGCTCATGAAGAATTTTTAGTAATTAAGGATTTCTCGATCGATGATGATGGCGAAATTGTTACTCCTAGTAACCATATGGTGCAAATGGCAGGGCGAGAAGGCTCGCTACTGACGGTTAATGGCAAGTCAAATCCTACCTTTGCTATTCCTTCTGGGGGCTTGTTACGTTGGCGTATTGCTATTGCTAATGCTTCCCCATCTCGTTTCTATCGTTTATCTTTAGAAAACCATCCTTTTTATTTAATCGCCACTGATGGCGGTTCTCTTTCAGAACCCGTTGAAATGTCGCAAATTCTCTTGACTCCAGGGGAACGGGTCGATGTATTGATTCGAGGCGATCGCGAACCAGGTCGATATCGTCTGTTCAACCTTCCTTACGACCGAGGCAGCATGGGCATGATGGGCGATGGCGGTATGATGGGTAGGGGTAGAGGTATGATGGGTCGTTGGCGAAATAGAAATAACAATTCTGATAGTACGGAAGTATTAGCAACTTTAAGTTATGACGGCAAAACTCAAACCCAATCTCTGCCACAAAAGTTAATTCCTGTAGAAACTTTACCCGAACCGCAAACTACGAAACGTTTTTCTATGAATCACAGTATGTCCCCTGGTAGGGGAATGGTATTTTTGATTAATGGAAACGCTTTCGACCCCCAGCGCACTGACACCCAAGCGCAATTAAATACGGTTGAAGATTGGGAAATAACCAACACGGGAATGTTCGACCATCCTTTTCACTTACATACCAATTACTTTCAGATAATTAGCCGTAACGGACAACCAGAAACTTTAAATGCTTGGAAAGACACAGTTTTAGTTCCTATAGGTGAAACAGTACGCATTCGCATTCCGTTCCGCGATTTTACTGGTAAAACGGTCTATCATTGCCACATTCTCGACCACGAGGATTTAGGGATGATGGGAGTAGTGGAGATTTCTGGGTAATACTGATAGCTATTAAGCGATCGCATGATAAATTATTCCTGGTACTAGAGAACTGTTCACAGACAAGCACCGCCTTCTATGGTTTAAGAATGATTTCTTCAGATTGACTATTTTGTAATAACTTTGCCGATCTGTCCCACAACAACAGGAACGAAACTCATGGCGATCGCCAGTACCCAACCATGACCGCCAGGATTGACGGTTCGCAAAGCCCCAGAAAGTCCTGGTAGATAAACCGCAGATAGCAGTAAACCCGTACAAATTACTAACGCACCCCAGACATAAGGATTAGTCGAAATTTCATTGCGAATTAGACCAGAACCCGCATCGCGCATATTAAAAACGTGCCACAATCTGCCAAACGCCAGGGTTAGAAATGAGACCGTAACCGCTTTCTGTTCTGGGAAATTAAAGGTAATTAATGCCAATGCAAACGCACCCAAGACAGCTACGGCAATTAATAAGCCATAAAGGGCGATTGCCCACCAGTGTTTGGTAGTTAGGATCGATTCATGAGAATCGCGGGGCGGACGCTGCATTAAGGTAGGATTACCAGCCCCCACACCTAAAGCCAGGGCGGGAAAGACATCGTTTACTGCATTGAGAAACAAAATTTGCAGGGGTAATAAAGGTAAGGGGGCGCTAGTTAAAGATGCAGCAGCAACGGCAATGATTTCTCCTACGTTACCAGAGAGTAAATAGAGGGTAAATTTACGAATGTTATTAAAAATAGAGCGTCCCTGTTCCACAGCAGCAATAATCGAGCCAAAGGCATCATCTTGCAGTACCATATCCGCTGCTTCGCGGGCTACCTGAGTTCCCCGTTTGCCCATCGCCACGCCAATATCGGCTTTTTTCAGGGCGGGGGCATCGTTGACCCCATCTCCCGTCATTGCCACAATTGAACCTGCTTCCTGATGAAGAGCGATTAGGTTCAGCTTTTGTTCGGGGCTGACACGGGCAAAAATTGGAATTTGTCGCAGTCGTTTGCGTTCTTGTGGGGAAAGTTCATCGGGACTTTTAAGTGCTTTTCCCAGTTCGGCTTCGGCTTCAGCTTCGGTAGTTAAGCCGACTGCCAGTCCAATGTTGCGGGCAGTATCTGGTCGATCGCCAGTGACCATGATAGCTCTGATTCCCGCATCGTGACAGGCTTGGAGGGCTTTTTTGACATCTTGCCGTGGGGGGTCTAGCAATCCCACAACACCTAGTAGGGTTAATTCCTCGTAGGGTTTGGCTTGGGGGTTATCTACAGTTTTCTGAGCGATCGCTAGAATTCTCAAGCCATCTTGCGCCAGGCGATCGCATTTTTTTTGCCACGACTGATGTATCTCCCGATTCATGGGTTCAATGCCATCAGCACTCAGGTAATTGGAACAGGTGGGTAATACCGATTCGGGCGCACCTTTAACCGCTACTCTATATTTACTCTCAACCTGATGAAAGGTTGCCATCATTTTTGTCTCTGAATCAAAAGCCTCTTCCCGCACTTCTGACTGTTGCTGCAATAGCTCATCTCTATGTATACTAGCTTTCGCCCCTACGGCTAACAGGGCTACTTCTGTCGGATCGCCCACCGCTTTGTGTTCTTCTCCCGCGTCGTCTTGGGGTAAGGCAGCATTGTTACACAGCAGACAAACTTCCAAAATTTGGCGGAGTATTTCATTCTCACTGGGTTCAATCTCGTTCCCCGAACGGCTAAATTTTCCTTTGGTTCGTGACTCTCCGCTTACTTCTATCGTGTCAGAATCTAAGGCAATTTGACTCACGCTCATGCGGTTTTCTGTTAGAGTACCCGTTTTGTCGGTGCAGATAATACTGGTAGCACCTAGGGTTTCTACCGCAGAAAGACGATTTATAATGGCATTGCGCTTTGCCATGCGCCACATCCCCCGCGCCAAAGCTACTGTTGCCACAATGGGCAATCCTTCAGGGATGGCTGCTACCGAAAGAGCGATCGCCGTTTCTACCATCACGTACAAGTCCCTACCGCCGATCGTTCCTACTACTGCCACTAAAATTGCGATCGCTAGGGTAATCCAGATCAGTCTTTTACCCAGGCGATCTAATCTTTTTTCTAGCGGGGTAATTTCTTCTTTCGCTTCTGCTGTCAGGGAGGAAATATGACCGAGTTCGGTATCCATCCCCGTAGCTACTACTACTCCTTCACCCGTACCCCGCGTTATCGCAGTACCTTTAAAAGCCATATTGCGTCGCTCTGCTAGAGCCAGTTCGCCCTCTAATGCTTCGGTGGTTTTGCTTACAGGTACAGATTCCCCAGTCAGTGCCGATTCATCTACCTGGAGTTTGGATGCTTCTAACAAGCGCAAATCCGCAGCAATTAAATCTCCGCCATCCAATAGTACAATATCTCCAGGCACTAACTCTTCAGCAGAAATCTCCCGTACACTACCTTCTCTTCGCACCTTAGCTTTAGTTTGACTTAGTTGTTGCAGAGATTCCATCGAGCGCACCGCTTTAATTTCGGTAAAAAAACCAATTACCGCGTTGAGTAAAATAGCAATAATTACCGCTATACCTTCAATCCATTCCTGAAATGCGAAGGAAAGCACGGCTGCTACTGCTAGTAAAGCAATAATCGGGCTTTTAAATTGAGCAACTAAAATCTGCCAAGCACTGCGCTGTTTAAATTCTTGAAGACGATTTTTACCGTATTGTTTCCTTCTTTTCTCGACGGTAGATGTATTTAATCCTTCATCAGATTCTACAGACAAGTTTTCTAATACAGTTTCCACACTACGAGAACTAGAATCATTAGCATCGTGGCGATCTTTGCTATTGGTCGCGGTTGTCATATTTCTTACGAGCGATCGGCGATCGGCTTTTAGTTTAATTTTCGCTACATAATCCCCACTTTTCAGAATTACGCTGTTCAATGTTCAATGCTCAATGTTAAATATTTAAAGTTAAATGTTTAAACAATACCCATACCAGTAGGGGGATAAGTAGTATTACCCATAGTGCCATAAACGCCCCAGTCTTGAATGCGTCTATTCTTTAAAATAGCTTCCGCACCACTTAGTTCGGCCTGCGTTCCTTCCATTAACGGGACTTAAACAAAAATCAACCCCAAACAAATCCCAAACTAGCTTTGTAAGCAGCAAAAACGTCTATATTATGATTGAGCCACTGGACAAAACGATAAGACATAGCTGTCCGAAACGCTTCTA
>JADEXJ010000015.1 GCA_015207195.1 Pleurocapsales cyanobacterium LEGE 10410 | reverse complement strand
AGAAATCAGAAATCGAGGAATATCTGCGCTAGGGCATAGCGTGGTTCAAGCAAGACCTGCGTATGCTGGGGAAACCCCAGCACGCTTCCTTGCTCAAAATGTCTGTGGACTGGATGCGACGGGGAGTATCGGTAACGGTATTCTAGTTGGCACAGAACGAAGCAGAAACCCTAAGTCGTGAGTCTTAGGAATCCCCCACTATAATCTTTGATTTAGTGGCGGGAGGATGTCAAATTGGTTTTCATGGTTCGTTTGCTTGCACAACGTACACATCTTTATGTGCATATTGTACAGTAACTATCTGGGTTTAAAATTTAGTTCAAAAATTTTGGTCGGCAGCATTATTGCTTCAAATACTAAAAAACGACCATGACTTGAAATATCATGAATCGCACCAGCAGCTTTATTTATATTTGTAATTATTGGGCGGAGAGGATTAAGGCTATGGTTGAACTAAACCTCCTATTTAAAGACATTTATCAAAATAAACTAGCCTTTGAATATTCCTCTCCTGTGTCTTGTGATCAATTTAACTAGACTTCCCAATGAGGTACTTTGTAGAGTTGAATTCGATAGTAAAGTGTTCAATAAAGTTCTAACTACAGGTTTACTAATATCGCACAATAGTTAAAGTTAACATTTAGATCTTGGCAAATTGCCATATCTGGCTAAGATTACGAACTTTCTTAATGCTATTGACTCACCATATAAGTCATAATAACTAAGAACAATTTCGCCTATTGTTTTGCTCAATCTGCAAAAAACTACTGTGTAGATTTCTAGCGGGAGGTACTTGCTAGAAGTCTGGGTTTTTGAGAAGCTTGATGTACTTCCCTGTACCTAATAATTAAATTAACACCCCAACCCATCTAAAACAAGGTGTGTTTAATAATGTTTACAGTCATTAATCAACTGAAACATTACTTTAATTCTGCTTTATTTTTTCGTTCAAAACAAATTCTTATGTCCTCTGCCGTTGTAACAAATTCTGCCACCTTAAATAGCACCAAACCTCTATTAATTTTGGTTGATGGTCATTCTTTGGCTTTCCGTGCCTATTACGCTTTCAACAATTCTCGACGCGAGCCTTTAATTACTTCGACGGGTATTCCTACTAGTATTTGTTTTGGATTTATTAATTCTTTGTTGCAGGTACTAGAAACAGAAGCCCCGCAATCTATGGCGATCGCTTTCGATTTGGGAGAACCGACTTTTCGCCATGAAGCAGACGATAATTATAAGAGCGATCGCACCGAAACGCCAGATGACTTTATCCCCGATATGCAAAATTTGCAGCAGTTATTGAAGGCATTTAATCTGACTATTGCCACCAAGCCTGGATATGAGGCAGATGATGTTTTGGGAACAATTGCGACCAAAGCTAGTGCGGAAGGCTATCGCGTTAAAATAGTTACTGGCGATCGCGATTTATTTCAGATGGTAGACGATGAGCGAGGGATCAGCGTTTTATATTTACACAATCAAACCTTTAAGAAAACTTCTCAAAGCTATACCGAGTTTGATCGGGCTGGAGTAATGGAAAAGATGGGAGTTACTCCCGAACAAATTGTAGATTTTAAGGCTTTGTGTGGCGATAAGTCTGACTGTATTCCAGGAGTCAAAGGAATCGGCGAAAAAACGGCGATCAGGCTGTTAGAAGAATACCCAACTCTAACAGAAGTTTACGATAATTTGGAGCAGATTAAAGGAGCAACCAAAAAGAAGCTAGCAGCAGGCAAAGAAGACGCGCTACATTCGCAGTTTTTGGCACAGATTGAAACCAATTCGCCAGTGGAGATCGAGCTGCAAGACTGTAAACTGGTGGGATTTGATCGAGAAGCAGTATTGCCCCTACTAGAAAAGCTAGAGCTAAAAAAAGCCCTGAGAAGCCTAAACAAATTACAGCTTAAGCTTGGTGGTGAAGCCGAACTAAAAGTTATTGATGTCGTACCGACGGGGACGAAAAATAACGATAGTAACCAGCTATCTTTGTTTGCCGATCCTGCCGATGCTGAATCAGAGGAGACAATCGAGTTATTTACACCTCAGCTAAAGACACAAATAATCGATACTCAAGCTAAATTAGAACAGCTCATCGAAACTTTAAAACAATATACCGATGCCGAACAGCCTGTTGCTTGGGATACGGAAACCACTTCTTTAGATACTCATGCAGCCGAGTTGGTAGGTATTGGCTGCTGTTGGGGCGATAAGCCTAACGGCATGGCTTCGCTACGCGATACGGAGATTGCCTATATTCCTACTGCTCATACCGAGGGAACACAGCTAGACAAGGAATTAGTTTTATCCCGCCTCAAGCCGATTTTAGAGAGCGACAACTATCCTAAAGCTTTCCAAAACGCCAAGTTCGATCGCCGAGTATTACATCACCAGGGAATCAACCTCGCAGGAGTAGTTTTTGATACCATGCTGGCTAGCTATGTCTTAAATCCCGAAATGACTCATAACCTAGGGGATTTATCAGAACGTTATGGGTTGGAAATTACTGCCAAAAGCTACAAAGACTTAGGCATACCAAAAGGTAAAACGATCGCCGATCTCGATATTGCGGTGGTGGCGGATTACTGTGGACTAGATGCCTATGCAACCTACTATTTAGTAGACAAGCTCAAAGCCGAGTTAGCCAAATTTCCCGAACTCAACCACCTACTATTAGAAGTAGAACAACCACTAGAAACCGTGTTGGCTACGATGGAGAATACGGGAATTAGATTGGATCTTAAATATTTAGACTCGTTTTCCCAACAGCTAAATCGAGACTTACAACAGCTCGAACAAGCAACCTATCAAGCAGCAGGGGAAGAATTTAACTTGAGTTCTCCCAAACAACTCAGCGTAGTGTTGTTCGATAAGCTGGGGTTAGATCGTAGCAAGTCGCGCAAAACCAAGACAGGCTATTCTACTAATCAACAGGTATTAGAAAAGCTGCGAGGCGATCATCCTGTGATCGACAATATGCTGGAATACCGTACCTTGGCAAAGCTCAAATCAACCTATGTGGATGCTTTACCTGCATTAGCGCGCAATACGGGAAGGGTGCATACTGACTTTAATCAAACCGTAGTTGCTACAGGGAGACTATCTTCTTCTAATCCTAATTTGCAAAATATACCCATTCGGACTGAATTTTCCCGCCAGATCCGCCAGGCTTTTATTCCCCAAGAAGGCTGGCTACTAGTAGCAGCAGATTACTCCCAAATCGAACTGAGAATTTTAGCTCACCTGAGTCAAGAGCCAGTATTGCTAGATGCCTATCGTAATAGTAAAGATGTTCACCGCGTAACTGCTCAATTGCTGTTTGACAAAGAAGAGATTTCTTCTGAAGAAAGACGCTTGGGTAAAATTATCAACTTTGGCGTTATCTATGGCATGGGGGCGCAAAGATTCTCGCGGGAATCTGGCTTTAAAACTGACATTGGCAAACAGTTTATCGAGAAATATCGCCAAAAATATGCTCTGGTGTTTGAATATTTAGAAGGAGTCAAAAAACAGGCGATCGCTTTGGGTTATGTCAACACGATCTTGGGTAGAAGACGCTACGTTAATTTAACCAGCAACAGCCTCAAACGGCTAAGAGGTAGTGACCCTCAAGCGATCGATCTAGACAACCTAAAATACAGCTACACCGATGCTCAAATCTTAAGAGCAGCAGCAAATTCTCCGATCCAAGGCTCTAGTGCTGATATTATCAAAATCGCCATGATTAAGCTCCAGGACATTTTGCCAGATTATCAGGCGCGGTTACTACTTCAGGTACACGATGAACTAGTTCTAGAAGTTCCTCCCGAAGAGTGGTCACAATTACAGCCAATTATCAAGTCAACTATGGAAAATGCAGTAGAGTTGAGTATTCCCCTCGCTGTAGATATTAATGCAGGGAAAAATTGGATGGAAGCAAAATGATTTCTTCAGCCGAGAGCGATAAAATGTAGATGACAGTAAAATCAGTCCTAAAAAGCCTGAAGGAGCTTTGAGTGAAATTCGTTTAGGACTGACAGTAATTAAATTACAAGAGAGTTATGGCTTTGGTGTGACAGGGAAATGAATTTTGTATGACAGCTTGGTTTTTTGCCTGTGGTGTAGAGAATTGAGAATCACAATTGGGTTGTGGTTTGCGTTGCTAAGTCTAGGATAGGGGATATCAATCAAAAATTATCTTGCCTCGTCCAATTTGTATCTAAGATTATTACCATCGGGAACTTACGTTAGACCATCACTTACTAATGATATGGATTGAGATATTTACGGGAAGTATAAAAATAGATAAAACTTTGCTGTATCTAATCTTTAATCACAAACTCATACAAATCACTATAATGCGTCAATTTTTAAAACAGACTTTTGCCAGCACCATTGGGAGCATAGTAGGCTTGTTGCTTTTTATCGGCATCGGTGCAAGCGGATTGTTTTTTATGTTTATAACCGCAGTTGCTGATAATGACGAATCCTTGGGAATTGAAGACAAATCGGTACTAGTTTTCGATTTATCGACACAGATTAAAGATTCTAAACCCCCCGCGAATCTGTCCCAGGCTTTTTCGGGTAAAAAACAGGAAATAATTACCCTACGTCGAGTTTTGCAGTCCATAGACAAAGCGACCAAAGACGATCGCATTGTTGCCTTATTCTTGGATGGCAGAAAGGGTGGTAGCGTTAACGGGTATGCCACGATGGAAGAAGTCAGAAATGCTTTGGAAAAGTTTCAGGCTGCGGGAAAAAAGATTATTGCTTATGACGTGACTCTGAGCGAGCGGGAATATTATCTATCCTCTCTAGCCGATGAGGTAATTGTCAATCCGATGGGAATGATCGAGCTTAACGGCTTGAGTTCCAAACAAATGTTTTTTAAAGGCGCATTAGAAAAATATGGCGTGGGGGTGCAGGTAATTCGAGTTGGTGACTACAAATCCGCAGTAGAACCCTATATTCGTTCCGATCTCAGTCCAGCGAATCGCCAGCAAACCGCAGCTTTGTTGGGTGATCTTTGGGGTAAGTTTCTCGATACCGTAGCCAACAGCAGAGAATTAAATCCTGATAAGCTACAAACCATTGTTGATACTAAAGGATATCTCGAACCAGATGAAGCTAAAAAAGCTGGTTTGATCGACCGTGTGGGTTACTACGACAACGTAGCTACTAGATTACGCCAATTGACGGAGGAAACTGAGGTCAAACAAAGTTTTAGACAGGTAGATTTAGGAACTTATGCCGATCGCACGATTCCTGCTGCCCAAGCCTCCTCTACCGCAGCCCAAAAAATTGCCGTAGTTTATGCAGAAGGAGCAATTGTTGACGGCAGAGGCAGTATTGAAACTATTGGCAGCGATCGCTTTGCTGAAGAATTTCGAGAACTAAGAGAAGACGACAGCGTTAAGGCGATCGTTTTGCGGGTTAATAGTCCAGGGGGAGGTGCAACAGCATCTGAGGTTATCTTACGAGAAATCTTACTGACCAAAAAGAAAAAGCCTGTCATCGTCTCGATGGGCAACGTGGCTGCATCTGGTGGGTACTGGATTGCTGCTGGTGCAGATCAAATTTTTGCTGAAGAAAACACGATCACGGGTTCAATTGGAGTTTTTGGTCTATTATCAAATATCCAAGATATTGCTAATGAACATGGCGTTACCTGGGATGTGGTCAAAACAGGAGAATTTGCCGACATTGGCTCTAATGTACGACCCAAAACTGAAGCAGAGTTGGCTATTTATCAAAAATCAGTTGACAAAATCTATCGGCTTTTCCTCAGAAAAGTAGCTCGCTATCGCAATCTTCCCGAAGCAAAAGTCAAAGAAATTGCTAAAGGAAGAGTTTGGTCGGGCAAAGAAGCGATCAAAATTGGCTTGGTCGATCGCATTGGGGGATTAGAAAGCGCGATCGCCTATGCAGCCAAACGCGCCGAACTAGGCAACAATTGGCAACTAGAAGAGTATCCCCGACAACATCGTTTGGAAACGGAAATTGTTCAGCGTTTGTTTGATGTCAAAGCATTAGAAACAGCAGCGATCGATCCTGTTACTGCCGAATTGCTCAAGATCAGACAGGAATTATCAATGTTGAGTGGCTTTAACGATCCTAGTGGAGTTTATGCTCGTTTGCCTTTCAATTTTGAAATTGACTGATAGCGCGATTAGTATTAGTTAGCATTCACGCATCAACTTTTTGGTAATTTTTAGTCAAAATAGGTTATCAAGATAGATGTTTTGCTTAAAAATAAAAGAATGCAACTAATAGATCGGGTTCGTTTAGGTTTGGCTGTAGGTATAGCAAAAACGGTTACAAGAGGAGTGCGATCGCTGCGTTTGGGTGCTGCTTCTGTCTTGCCAGGAGAAGTCTCCCGTCGCCTCCATCCTCGTCTGTTGCCACTGTTGTTTGAACAGGTAAGTCAAGGAGTTATTTTGGTAGTGGGGACAAACGGCAAAACTACCACCTCTTTGTTGCTAAAACAAATCTTGAGCGATCGCGGTTTTAAGGTCGTGCATAACTCTAGCGGTGCTAATTTGATCAATGGCTTGATTACCGCCTTGTTGAGCAGCGCAGATCTTACAGGTAAACTCGATGCGGACTATGCCATCTTAGAAGTCGATGAAAATATCTTACCGTTGCTATTAAAAAGTTGTCAGCCCAAATATATTCTGGCTCTAAACTTATTCCGCGATCAGCTAGATCGATACGGTGAAGTAGATACTATTGCCCAACGTTGGAGTAAAGCGATCGCCCCTCTGGCGCAAGAAACAACTATTGTTTTAAATGCGGACGATCCTACTCTTAGCAGTTTGGGACAGCAACTCAATCAAAAGGTTCTCTATTTTGGACTAAATGAACCAGAACTGTATTTAGCTGAAATTCCTCACGCTGTAGATTCGATCTATTGTCCTCGTTGTGGACACCTGTTAGATTACCAGGGGGTTTATTTATCCCATTTAGGAGATTATCACTGTCCTAGCTGTGGTTTTGCCAAGAGTAAAATTGCTTTGGATAGCCAAGGGCATCCTCAAATCCTGATTGGCGTATACAACAAATATAATACCCTGGCAGCAAGCATTTTAGCTCAGGAACTCGGAATTGAAACTCAGGAGATTTTTAAGACGATTAAAAACTTCAAAGCTGCTTTTGGTCGTGCGGAAGAATTAGAAATTGACCAAAAACAAGTGCGTATTTTGCTGTCCAAAAATCCCGTAGGAATGAACGAAACTATTCGTGCAGTAAATCAGATTAAGCAGCAAGGTAAATCCTCAGTCACGCTGCTAGTATTAAACGATCGCATTCCCGATGGAACAGATGTTTCTTGGATTTGGGACGTAGATACCGAGGAATTGGTCGAGCTTGGGGGGACTTTGGTTGTCAGTGGCGATCGCGTCTACGATATGGCATTGAGACTAACCTATAGTTCAGAAGAAATTGAAGCCAACAAAACCAATTTCCGACTGATAGTCAAAGAAAACCTCTCTGAGGCGGTCGATACAGCACTAAAACACACCAAACAGGCAGAAACCCTACATATTATTCCTACTTATTCTGCCATGCTGGAGGTTCGAGAAATTTTAGTAGGACGTAAAATTCTTTAAACCCAAATTGATTGGAGTCAATAAGTCTTGAGCAAATTAAGTTTGATTGAGTTTAACCAGCTCAAGATTTATTTTTTTCCTAGCAACCAACTACCTAACGACGTACTGTCAGCACATATTCACCCTGACCTCCCTCGTCATAGGCATTAACAATTACGTTATAAATGCCGTCTTCAGGAATAATTAATTGAATTTGCGAATTGCTATTTTCTTCACTAATATCATCGTTTTGCTCGACAATATTGCCTTTACTATCAACAATAGCGACAAACGCATCAAATTGTTCACTTTCTAAAGCAACTGTAATAGAGTCACCAGCTTGCCCTTGGATCGGATAGGAATCATAAAAACTGCCGTCTTCTTCAATAATGCGATCGCCTTCCTCTAATAAACCTCGTTCGACTCTTTCCAATATTTCCGTATCCGAGTTGGTAGCTATAACTTCATCTTCGTCTTGTTCGGCTTCAAACATCTCAACATCTTCTTCGTCTTGACTCTGTACTGCTTCTTCGCTCTCTGTTGTGGTTTGGTCTACCTCATTTTCTGGTTCGGGATCGGCTTGAGACACTTCAACTTCTGGTTCAGATTGATCCGTTTCCGTCTCTGGTTGAGTTGCTTCAGCAATATCTGATGGTGCAGGGGGAGCTTGCGGTTGAGGTGGCTGGGGTAGAGATTCAGTAACTGTAGTATCTTGAGCAGGCGTTGTCTGGGTTTGCTGGGATTCGGAAGCTGCTTCTGGATTTGGTGTACTAGTCGGGTTTTCCCTTGCTGTCGGTTTGGGTTGTGGTTCAGCCTCAGCAATGTCAGCTGTATTCGTGAAATCCGAATAGGCGATCGCGCATACTTTGGCATATCGTGGGTCGGGTTTACATACCACCCCCGTATTCTCGACATCTGGACTCAAGAGATTGTTACGGCGACGGCGATCGGGAAATAGATCGTCTACTACTAAGCTCATCACTATTCCTTTGGCGGTGACCCGACCATAGCTGATATATTGAATATTATTCGCAGTAGCAAAATTTTCTAGCTTAGTTATAGCCGTAGCAGCAGTTTCCTTGGACACATCTAGGGCAGACAAGGGCTTCTGCTCTTTTAAAATTGCGATCGCTTCTTCCAAAGCTTTTTGTCCTTTATTGGTTCTGACTGGTCTTTCTCCAGGCAATCTTAGCCAAATGCCGTCATAATATTGTCTTTGCTCTTCCAGCCACTGAGCATAACCTTGAGGATTGGTTCTCACCCGATTGATTTCTGACAGGATTTCTTCGGCAGTTTGGGTGGTATTAGGATTAGCTGCTTGAGTAGCTGTAGACTGAGGCGTGGACTGAGACGACGAGCTTTGAGGATTTGCCCAAGTACGAGAGGGTTGTATCTCCAAAACTACAAGACTAATAATTAGACTCAAGATACATCGAATGGGTGAATAGACTTTAATCATTTTGGTTTTGTACATTATATGACCTCCATCTGGCGATTCAATAAAAGCCCATTTCTCCCCAAGTCTAGGGCAAAAATCGATTTAAAGATTTTTTTAGTTCTTTAATTTCTGCTTCTAGATCTCCTTTGTCGGCAGCACGTATTATGCACTCTTCAAGATGTTCTTCCAAGATAATTTTAGCCACGCTGGAGATTGCTCCTTTTACGGCTGCAATCTGGTTGAGAACTTCTGGACAAGGACGATGTTCGCTAACCATAGTTTTTATGCCACGAACATGACCCTCAATGCGTGATAAACGATTGACGATTTGTCTTAAGGTTTCTTCATCATGAACATGAGGAGAAAGATTTGAGCTATTAATTTGAGAATGTTTTTTTAAATAGTTCGCTTTTTCGATCATTTAGTTCCAACAATCTTTAAATAGGACACGGCAAATTTTGAGTAATCTGAGGTTGATAGATACAAATTTGAATAGTTTAAAGATCTGCAATAGGCGATTGTTACGTTCCCATCGTACTCATAGTGAATCTTAGAACAGGATTTGCCAATCTCAAACATAAATTATCTTTCTTTATAATCAGAAAAATTTCTTGAACGCTGATGTTCGATAATCATTGTTACATTTTAAGTTATGTACCAATAAAATAAGAGCAATGCAATGATGTTTCAAGATAACTCCTCAATTCATCATTACACCACTCGTGATTCGTATAGCTTCGAGCTACAAATAGCAATACGTGTTTTAGTTAGGACAATTTTACAATTATTACTTGCTACTTGCTACTTGCTACTTGCTACTTGCTACTTGCTACTTTCGAGCAAATAGCTTTTGTGTCCTAACATAACCTTGTACGGCTATAGCTGGCTATCTACTTCAAATCGTTCTCTGGCTCATCTGAACCATTTAAACCAGTATAAGCACTTGCCGTTTTATCATCTAGCAGCATCTCATCATCGCTCAGGTTCTTATATGAACGTCGGCTAGCTTCCGAACTACTGCTATTAATCTCTTCGGCTAAACGGTAGGATTCAAAATCATCACTATAGCCATAAGCTCCATTGTTCCGCATACTAGAATCTGACTCGCTACGGACATTCGTTTGCTCATCGAGAGCGTTGAAACCAGTACCCGCAGGAATCAGGCGACCAATAATTACGTTCTCTTTCAAGCCTCTGAGCCAATCAGACTTACCTTCGATCGCTGCTTCGGTCAAGACTCTAGTAGTCTCTTGGAAAGAAGCTGCTGAGATAAAGCTATCGGTGTTCAAAGATGCTTTAGTAATACCCAGTAAGACAGGAGTATATTGGGCTGGTGCGCCACCAGTGATAGACATTGCCTCATTAACCTGTTCAATTTGGCGCAGCTCTAGCAGTTCCCCAGGAAGAATGATTGTATCTCCACCATCGTCAACTCTAACCTTGGCAGTCATTTGTTTGACGATAACTTCGATGTGTTTGTCAGAAATATCAATACCTTGGCTTTGATATACAGACTGTACTTGACGAACCAAAAACAGCTGTGCTTTCTGTAAACCAATTAAAGAAGCCTCATAACAGCCTTTTTCAGGTAGATGATAGTTAAAGTGAGTCTCCAGAATTTCGTGAGGATTAGCTGGTCCATCGGTTAATGGTTCTCCTGCCTCTACTATTTGTCCATCACTAACAATTGCATTTTGACCTGGTTTGATCGGATAGTCGCTAACCACGCCATCATCTTCAACAATTTTGATATCTACGGTTTCATTCTCTTCGTAGACTACCTGACAAACCCCAGAGCTACGGCTTAGGATACAGCCTTCTTTCGGTTTACGCGCTTCCAATAGTTCTTCAATCCGAGGTAAACCTTGGATAATATCCCCAGTTTTGGAACGTTCAAAGACCAAAAGCACTAAATTATCACCACGCTGTACAAGATCTCCATGGTCGATATGTAACACCGCACCTTGCGATACACGGTAGGGACGAGTATAACGTAAAGTTACGCTAGTTTTTCCTCCGTCCTCTCTTACCCCGACTATCTGCCCCGATGCTTCTAATCTGACACCTTCAGCAATTTCTGTATTAGAAACTAGCAGGTCTCCTTCCTTGTAGCCAAATTGACTCTGAGCAACATCTAATTCATGAGTAATTAGATCGCTATCTCGCACGATCAAAATACGGCGGATGGCTTCTGCTCCCTCTTTAATACCCTGTACTTCTCCAGCAGATTTACAGAGAATTTCGGTACGGGCAATAGTCGCGCCTTTAGTAATTTCCTGACCATCTTCTACCAAAACTCTGGTCAGAATATCACCGCTATGGGGATCGACATCAGTATCCCTTCTCAAGACTAGGGATTCTAGGATCACCATTTGCAGTCTTTGAGTATCGGGATTTTCTTCATCGGGCTGTAGTTCGATATCAGCACTCAAATTGGCAATAATATCGTGATCTTCTGTAGTTTCAATTTCTAGAACTAACTGAGTACTCAACAAAGACAAGCTGCTAACCGACTTTACCCTTTCTCCGTCTTTGTAAAAGATTCTTTGTACCGATCGCAATTCAATTTGACGACCATCATCCTGGTTGATCGATGCTTGAGAAGGAATAGACGGTTTATCGGCTACTTCAAATTCTTTGACGGGACGTAAGATTAGGGCTGGTCCTTCAGTAGTTTCAACTACCTCGCCGTATCTTAGTTCTTCAACTATCACTCCAGGTAGGACTTCTGTACCTGGTTGAATTAGTTGTTCATGCCATTCACTCTTAGGATCGTCAAGCTGGTGAATTTCTCCTGGCTTGATGATAATTTCCCGCAAAATATCATTTTTTTGCACAACTTCAGCAATCCCTGATGATTGACAGAAAACATCTTTAACAACTTCTGCTCCTGCTTCGACATATTCACCATCTTCCACAATCAACAGAGAAATGTCTTTGTTGACTTCGTGGCTTTCTTCAGGAATCCAAAGTAGCGTACCGCCTTGTTCTACCTCATAACCCTGTTTGCGATTGCCTTTACCAACGGTAATTCCCCCATATTTAATAATTCCTCCCGTTTCGGTACGATAGAAATCGTCGATTAATTCTGCAACAATTTGTTTGTTTTGGACTTTTGTACCAGGAGTAGTCTTGAGTAAAAACTTGCGATCGTCAGCGGTGTAGATAATATATTGCTCTCGTCCACCATCACTTTCTATCTTGACCCTAGCCTGATCCAAAGATACCGAGGCGGTGACAATTTCAATTTCACGGCTATCGGGAACCATTCTAACCACACCACCATTAGCAGCAGTCAGTCTAGTTTGAGCCAGAAGATCTCCTGATTTGACTTTATCACCGTTTTTCACCAAAGCCTCTGCCCCAGGCAGTAGGTTATATACTTCCCCAGATAAGACCCACAGCAGCCCAGATCGTTGAGCTATACGAGTAGTATTACCCTGACGGTCTTTTTTGTCTTCAGGAACGAGATCGGCAAAGACAATTTCTCCAGCCAAGTCAGAAGCCACGTCTTTGGTTGCTTTTTCAGTAGATTTTTGTACCTTAGCCTTGGCTACTTCAACCAGTAATTGACCCTTAGTAACTTCTTCTCCATCTTCAACATAGATTAAAGACCCAGCAGTTAAGGCAGTGGTGACTGTTTTTCCTTTGTGAGGAATCAATTGAATATCGCCAATTGTTTCTACCTGATTTCTTTCGTCACCATGACGAGTACGAATTGCTCTAGTAGACAGCCCTTTACCAAACTTGACCTGACCATCGGCTTTGGCTCTAATTTGACGAGCTACTTCTCCTGTAAATACACCGCCAGTATGGAAAGTACGCATAGTTAGCTGGGTACCAGGTTCACCGATAGATTGAGCAGCAATAATCCCTACTGCCTCTCCCATATCCACCATGTGTCCATGAGCCAGACTCCAGCCATAACATTTTTGACAGACAGACCGAGCTGCTTCACAAGTTAGGGGGGAACGCACCATCACTTCTTCAGCGCGATCGCCAATTTCTTTAGCCAAATCGTGATCGATATCTTGATTGCGCTGGGCAATTACTTGTTTCTTGCTGTCTAGCGCGTCTTCGGCCAACACTCGACCCAACAGGCGATCGGAAAGGGGAATCAAAGTGCGATCGCCATCTTTCATTGCCCTTAAACTAATGCCTCTTTGAGTGCCACAATCCACTTCCCGTACAATTACGTCTTGAGAAACATCGACTAAGCGACGAGTTAAGTAACCAGAGTCAGCGGTTCGTAGGGCTGTATCTACCAGACCTTTACGCGCCCCATAGGAGGAGATAATGTATTCGGTTACAGTTAAGCCTTCACGGAAATTAGTTTTAATCGGTAGGTCAATAATTTCCCCTTGAGGGTCAGCCATCAAGCCCCTCATTCCTACTAGCTGGCGTACCTGGGATAAGTTGCCTCTCGCTCCGCTAAACGCCATCATATAAACCGAGTTGAGAGGATCGGTGGAACGGAAATTGGTTACCACCTCATTTTTAAGATTTTCTGAGGTGCTAGTCCAGGTATCAATTACCTTTTGGAAACGTTCTACTTCCGTAATCTCACCACGAGCGTAGCGTTCTTCTGTTTCTCTGATTTCCACTTCGGCTGCTTCGAGCATTTCAGCTTTGACTGGCGGTACTTTCAAATCGTCAACGCTAATCGATACCCCCGCTACTGTCGCATAGCGAAAACCCAATTCTTTAAGATAGTCTGCCATAGTAGCACTATGAGCGGAACCATATTCTGTAAAAGCCAAAGCCATCAATTTTTTGAGACGACCTTTATCAACGATGTGGTTGTAAAATTTCATGGTCTGTTTTTTTCCTAGCTATTAAAATTGTCTAATCTTTTGGGTCGAGGGCGATTGAGCTACATCCTCTTACTTCATTAGAAAGAGGAGTTCAGATGAACTATACTGCTGCCATCAAAGCATCTTGCACCGTCTTGTTATAAATAATTCGACCGATGGTGGTATTGACATACTGCGCTACCTGTTCTCCTTCAGCAGACCTTCTGACAAATCTCTGGCGATAGTATTCAATTTTGCTACCGTCAGGCAGAGTTTCTGATTCAATCACCTCCACATCTGGCTCTTCGGTTACTACTTCTCCGTCATAACGTAGCCAAACCTCCGCATGAATATCTACCTGTCCCTGCTCGTAAGCTTTAATCGCATCATCCAAGTTACCAAAACGACGACCTTGCCCTTTAGTTGCGTTAGGATTCTCAGCGGTCAGATAGTAACAACCTAGAACCATATCCTGAGATGGTGCAACGATTGGTCTGCCTGTGGCGGGAGACAAAATATTATGACAAGCCAGCATCAACAATCTGGCTTCTGCCTGAGCTTCCAAAGATAACGGCACGTGTACTGCCATTTGGTCACCATCAAAGTCGGCATTAAATGCAGGACAAACAAGAGGATGAAGTTGAATTGCTCTTCCTTCTACCAAAATTGGTTCAAACGCCTGAATGCCCAAACGGTGGAGTGTAGGAGCGCGGTTTAGCATTACTGGATGCCCCGCAATTACTTCTTTCAAAACTTCGTATACGCTGGGATCGTTGCGCTGAATCAATTTTTTGGCAGCTTTGATATTATTCACCATCCCGCTGTTAATTAGACGATGAATTACAAAAGGTTGAAACAATTCGATCGCCATTTCTCTAGGCAATCCACACTGATAAATTTTTAATTTAGGTCCAACGACAATTACCGAACGTCCAGAATAGTCAACCCGCTTACCCAATAAGTTTTGGCGAAAACGCCCTTGCTTGCCTTCAATAATATCCGATAGGGATTTGAGAGGACGGTTGTTTGCCCCCACCACGGTACGACCACGACGACCATTGTCGATTAGAGCATCTACTGCTTCTTGCAGCATCCGTTTTTCGTTACGGACGATAATTTCTGGAGCCAGAATTTCTTGTAATCTTGCCAGACGATTATTGCGGTTGATTACTCGACGATAGAGGTCATTGAGGTCAGAAGTAGCAAAGCGACCGCCATCTAGCTGTACCATGGGACGCAAATCTGGGGGAATTACGGGAATCGCATTCAACACCATCCATTCGGGGCGTGAACCCGTAGCGACAAAGTTGTCAATTACCCGCAGACGCTTGATTAGCTTGGCTCTTTTTTGTCCCTTGGCATCGTTGATATTTTCCCGTAGCTTCTCTGCTTCTTCCTCTAAGTTTACTTCCTCCAATAGCCTTTGTACTGCTTCTGCACCAATCCCAACTTCAACTCCAATTAGTTCGGAATCTTCGCTATAAAGCTGGTCTTCAATTTCAATCCACTGGTCTTCAGTCAGCAGTTGTTTGGCAGATAAGTTTCCCGCATTTCCAGGATCGAGAACTACATAGGCATTGAAGTACACCACCTGTTCTACATCTCGCAAGGGCATATCTAGTAGGATACTCAAATAGCTGGGAATTCCCTTGAGATACCAAACGTGGGTTACGGGAGCAGCGAGCTTGATATAGCCCATACGATGACGGCGTACCCGCGATTCTGTTACTTCAACACCACAGCGTTCACAAACAATACCGCGATGGCGCACCCTTTTATATTTACCACAGTGGCATTCCCAATCTTTGGCAGGTCCAAAAATACGCTCGCAAAATAACCCATCCATTTCTGGCTTGAGGGTACGGTAGTTAATTGTTTCTGGTTTGGTTACTTCTCCAACCAGCTGACCGTTCGGTAAAGTTCTTTCTCCCCACTGGCGAATTCTCTCAGGAGAGGCAATGCCGATTTTAACGTAATCAAATCTCTGTTCTATCTGGTTTCTCATTGTTGACTGGGAATTAGGAATTAAGGACTAGGAGGAATGGGATAAGTTCTGCCAGACTTATTTGTTTGATGGCAGGGTTCTATAAAATTAATAAAACCCTAGAGTCCAAACTAGACAAGCATCGGTCTTTGACACACTTCACCAACTGTATTCAAGGAAATATTTGATATTGAGGATTAGGGATAGTGATCTATCACTTTTGTCCCCATCCTCAATCTGCCGAATTTAAATTCAGCACTGGGTTTCTTTACACTTCTTCAATAGTTTCTTCTCTTTGTAAAGACTCATAGGTAGGTCGATTGGGAGTACGGCGAGGAGTATCTGCCATGAGATCCACTTCAACATCACTGCTACTGCCATCATCCTTTGATTCGAGTTTGTGTACAGCAATATCTAAACCTAAAGACTGTAGCTCTCGCATCAATACTTTGAAGGATTCTGGAGTACCAGGACGGGGGATTGGCTTACCCTTAACAATCGAGTTGAGCGCCTCGTTACGTCCCTGCATATCATCGGATTTGACCGTCAGCAGTTCTTGTAGGGTATAGGCTGCGCCATAAGCTTCTAAAGCCCAAACCTCCATCTCTCCAAATCTCTGTCCACCCTGTTGTGCTTTACCACCCAAAGGCTGTTGAGTAACCAAAGAATAAGGACCAGTAGAACGGGCATGAATTTTGTCATCTACCAGGTGAACCAGCTTAAGCATATAGGCTTTACCTACAGTTACAGGACGATCAAAGGGTTCTCCCGTACGCCCGTCAAATACCTGAATTTTCCCAGGATTATTTGCATCATATACCCAGGATTTTCCAGGTTTGCGAGCAGACTCCTGAATTTTGCCGTGTACTGTTTCTCTCGATGCTTCTTTACCGTACATTTCGTCAAACGGCATCATTTTAAAGCGCATCGCCAGGTTTTCACCAGCCCAGCCCAAAAGACACTCAAACACCTGTCCGACGTTCATCCGCGAAGGAACACCCAAAGGATTGAGCGCGATATCGATGGGACTGCCATCGGGTAAATAGGGCATATCTTCAATCGGCAAAATCCGAGAAATAATTCCTTTATTACCGTGGCGACCAGCCATCTTATCTCCTACTTGAATCTTACGTTTTTGAGCAACGTAGATCCTGACTACCATGTTGGCTCCAGGAGGTAATTCATCACCCTGCTCTCTAGTAAAGACTCGCACGTCTACGACCCTGCCTTTTTCTCCATTAGGAACTCTCAAAGAGTTGTCTCGCACGTCTCTGGCTTTTTCGCCAAAGATTGCCCTGAGCAGTTTTTCTTCAGGAGGCTGATCGGACTCTCCTTTTGGAGTCACCTTGCCAACCAGAATTTCTCCCGCCTCTACCCAAGCACCAATATGAATAATGCCTCGTTCATCTAGGTTGCGTAGTGCGTCTTCACCGACGTTGGGGATTTCACGGGTGATTTCTTCTGGTCCTAGCTTAGTTTGTCTGGCTTCAATTTCAAATTTTTCGACGTGAATACTGGTATAAACGTCGTCATAAACTAGACGCTCGCTGATGAGAATTGCATCTTCGTAGTTGTAACCTTCCCAGGGCATATAGGCAATCGTTACGTTTTGTCCTAACGCTAATTCTCCCCCTTCGGTGGATGAACCATCGGCTAATACTTGCCCTGGAACAACATCTTCCCCTGCATATACCAAAGGACGTTGATTTAAGCAGGTATCTTGGTTAGAACGCTGATATTTTTGGAGCTTGTAGATAATTTCTTGTCCTGGTTCGGGAGCATAAAGACCATTGTTGCCTTCTTCGACCCTAACTCTAACTTCATTGGCATCGACGTAGGTTACAATCCCATGAGTACGCGAAACAACTACCATTCCCGAATCGCGGGCTGCTTGAGCTTCTAGTCCAGTTCCCACCAGGGGTCGTTCAGGACGTAATAGTGGTACAGCCTGACGCTGCATGTTAGAACCCATCAAGGCGCGGTTAGCATCGTCGTGTTCTAAGAAAGGAATCAAGCTGGTAGCGACAGAAACAATTTGGATGGGAGAAATAGCGACATAATCTACTTCGTCTGGAGCGCAGGTAGAAAATTCCTGACGATAACGAATAGCGATCGACTCACCCAAGATATAACCATCATCGTCGGTAGCTACGTCTCCTGGTGCCACTCTCATGTCATCCTCTTCGTCAGCAGTAAGATACACGGGGTCGCCTTCTCTTAAGACACGACCACTTTCCACACGATAATAAGGAGTCGCAATAAAGCCGTAAGGATTGACGCGGGCATAAGTTGCCAAGGAACCGATCAAGCCAGCGTTAGGTCCTTCAGGAGTTTCTACAGGACAAATCCGACCATACTGGGTAGGGTGAATGTCTCTTACGGCAAAACCCGCTCTTTCTCTAGTTAAACCACCAGGTCCTAAAGCTGAAAGGCGACGTTTGTGAGTCAATTCTGCCAGCGGATTGGTCTGATCCATAAATTGGGATAGCTGGGATGAACCAAAAAACTCTTTGATTGCTGCTACCAATGGTTTGGGATTAACTAAGGCTGCGGGGGTCAGGCTGTTGGCTTCACTAACCGTCATCCGTTCGCGAATTATTCTTTCTAGACGGTTTAAGCCCACTCTTACCTGGTTTTGTAACAGTTCGCCTACCGAACGAACCCGACGATTGCCTAAATGGTCGATGTCATCGGTGCTACCGCCGTCAAACTCTAAGTTGATTAGATAGGCTACTGCTGCCAAAATATCGGTTGTGGTTAATACTCTAGTCGTATCGGGGACGGTAAGGCGTAGCTTCTTATTAATTTTGTAACGACCAACGCGCCCTAAGTCATAACGTTTGGAATCAAAAAAGCGGGATTCTAACAGTTGTTGTCCCCCACTAACTGTAGGAGGTTCCCCAGGACGGAGTTTACGATATAGCTCTAGTAGTGCTTCTTCTTCACTAGGATTACCTTCTTTGTCTAGAGTCTTTTGATAAAAGTCTTGATGGCGAATTCCATCCATAATTTCGTTGTCGCTAAGACCGATCGCCTTTAATAAAACCTGAGCGGATAGCTTACGAGTTTTATCGATTCTGACCCAAACCAAGCCGTTTTTATCGGTTTCAAATTTTAACCACGCTCCACGGTTGGGAATCAAAGAAGCAGAATAGGTACGGCGACCATTTTTATCGGTTTCCGCCTTATAATATACTCCAGGCGATCGCACTATCTGGTTGACAATTACTCTTTCTGCACCATTAATAATGAAGGTTCCGCGATCGGTCATCAGCGGTAAATCGCCGACAAATACTTCCATTTCCTTGATTTCACCGCTTTCTTTATCGATCAGGCGAGTAGGAACATAAACTTGAACATTGTAGGTACTGTCACGGCGTTTGGCTTCCTCCATGGAATACTTGGGTTCTTTAAGGCGATAGTTTTCACCCATGAAGTGCAGCTCGAATTTTCCTGTATAGTCGGTAATAGGTGAAAAACTGTTGAGTTCTTCAATCAATCCTTCTTCAAGAAACCAACGAAAACTAGAGCGTTGAATTTCAATTAAGTCTGGTAGCAGGTTGTATGTCAGGTTAGTCATGAAGATAATAGTTGGTACTATGTTTTGTTTTGACTTGTAAGATATGGCAGAAACTAGCCTGGGAACAAGCTAATTGATTGATTATTTGCCGTTTAACTGAATGTCGAACAAGCGACAGGCATTAGCCGTAGTCTGCTCGGCAAGGGTTGTCAAAGGTATTTGGCGCAGTTGGGCTAGGTATTGCGCTACGTGAAGAACGTAAGCTGGCTCGTTGGTTTTCCCCCGATAAGGTACAGGAGCCAGAAAAGGACAGTCTGTTTCAATCAGCAGGCGATCGCTAGGAACTGTTTTAGCTGCTGCCTGAACTTGCTTGGCGTTTTTGAAGGTAACAATACCGCTATAGCTAATGTAAAAACCCAGATCTAAAAACCATTGTGTTTCTATTTCATCTCCTCCCCAGCAGTGCATTACCCCTCTGACTGAACCCTCGTCTAACCAAAAGTCTGATAGCACCTCCTTTAGCTTGGCTGCTGCTGCTCGACAGTGAATGATTACTGGTTTATCCAGTTGTCTGGCTATTCTCAACTGTTGTTGTAGGGCTAAAATCTGTTTTTCCTGATTGTCTGCTTTATAAAAGTCTAACCCTGTTTCCCCAATAGCCACCACTCGCTTATCTGAAGCTGCCAGAGCTTTGATTTCTTCACCAGTGCGCTCCTGCCATTTGTCAACGTCTAGAGGATGCATCCCAACTGCAAACGACAATTCAGGGAAACGATCCGCTATGGACTGTATTCCCTGAAATTCTTTTGGTTCTACACAAGAATGAACTAAGTGAACTACACCTGCTTCCTGCCAACGCTGCTTTAACGAGCTTAAATTCCCTTGAAAAACATCGAAGTTGATGTGAACATGGGTATCTATTAACTGCATTTACTTAGTGTATTGCTTGCTTTTGCCAATTTTTCTGCTTGAATTAATCGCTAATTCTTGGTGGTCAAAAATGAACTATGAAGCAGCTTAAATTTCCGCTTCAATATTCAAATATGCCTCTAAGAAGCGACCGTTGCCTTCTTCAACACCCTAGCTATGCGTGCTTTTTTTCTGGCTCCATTGTTTTTGTGAAGCACTTTGCGTTTAACAGCTTTATCAATTTTGCTGTAGGCAGCAGACATGGCTTGATTAACAGTTTCCATGTTTTCTGGAGTGGGTTCGGCTGTATAGGTTTCTACCGCACCAAAATATTTTTTTGTCAGAGTTCTTAAGGCAGATTTGTATGCTTTGTTACGCAAGCGATTGCGCTCTGCTGTTCTGATACGTTTGATTGCCGATTTAGAGTTAGCCACAGTTTTTTAAACAGATTGCGTTGTAAGTAAATTTGGAAATATATATAGAAGTAGGATTTTACATAGTAACAACTATTACAAAAAGTTGTCAAGCAATAAAAATAGCATGAGCTGTGGCAATCAAGAATTCTTTAGGCAATAGCAACCTCTACTGTTTTCAAACGGTCAAAAAAAAGGTCATAGACGAAAAGATCAGCCTAAATCTTACTAAATAATTATGGCGTAAATCAAGATTTAGGATAATTTACAGCCTGGTCAACTTTCAACGGATAAAAAAACTTTAAAGGGTTTGAGAAAAAGGCGACTAACTATAGATTCACGTTAAGCTAGGATTATGGCGAGTTGTTTACTGTAAAGATTTATATAATAAATTATAAGTAACAGCTCACACTTGTGTAAAAGCTCAAATGGATATGGGGATCTCGATGCTGCGAATAATCGATCGGCAAACTGAGGCACAAACAGAATTAAAGCGTATCGGCGATCGCAACAATGGTGATGACATTCAGCCAAAGGAGGCTGTGGTTAGAGAGATTGTCACCAACGTTAAGACCAATGGCGATCGCGCCTTACTTGAATATACTGAAAAGTTCGATCGGCAGGTTTATACCGCAGACCAACTGAGAGTGAGGGGTTCAGAACTAGATGCTGCCTATCAACAGGTGTCTAAGGATTTACTCCGTGCCATTCAAGTAGCCTGCCATAAGATAGAAGCTTTTCATCGCCAGCGAGTACCTAAATCTTGGGTACAGTTTGAGGAAGATGACGTAGTATTGGGTAAACGTTATACCCCTGTAGATATAGCAGGACTTTATGTCCCTGGAGGAAGGGCAGCTTATCCCAGTACCGTATTGATGAATGCCATCCCTGCTAAAGTGGCTAAAGTTCCTCGCCTCGTGATGGTTACGCCTCCTGGTCAGGACGGCAAAATTAATCCAGCGGTATTAGTAGCAGCCCAAGAAGCGGGAGTAGAAGAAATTTATCGGGTAGGAGGAGCGCAGGCAGTGAGTGCTTTAGCCTACGGCACGGAAACTATTCCCAAGGTAGACGTAATTACAGGTCCTGGCAATATCTATGTTACCCTAGCCAAAAAAATGGTCTACGGCACTGTCGGGATTGACTCGCTAGCAGGACCTTCAGAAGTATTGGTGATTGCTGACGAGCAAGCTAATCCAGTTTATGTCGCTGCCGATTTGCTAGCTCAAGCCGAACACGATCCGATGGCAGCAGCTATTTTGTTAACTACAGCTGATAGTTTAGCGCAACAGGTACAGCAAGAGGTTACTAAACAGCTGGTCAATCATCCCCGTAAAACTCTGACCGAGAAAGCGATCGCCAATTACGGTTTGATCGTGGTAGTAGATTCATTAGACGAAGCAGCAGAATTATCTAATCTGTTTGCCCCCGAACACCTGGAGTTAGAGGTAGCTGAGCCTTGGGATTTACTTGAGAAAATTCGTCATGCAGGAGCAATCTTTATTGGTAACTCTACCCCAGAAGCTACAGGGGATTATCTGGCAGGACCCAATCATACTTTACCTACTTCAGGAGCAGCCCGCTATGCCTCCGCATTGGGAGTAGAAACTTTTATGAAGCATTCTAGCTTAATTCAGTATTCTTCAACAGCTTTGAAGAAGATGTCCAGCACGATTCAGATTTTAGCTCAGGCAGAAGGCTTGCCTTCTCATGCCGACTCAGTAAAATTTAGAACCGAATAGCTAGCGTAAGTCAATATCTTTAATAAAAGTTAAGTTCGCTCAAAATACACTCATCAATCCCCTCAACCAAAATAAATCTGTTATAATCTTAAATCGATGGAGCGACCTGGAGAGGTGGCTGAGCGGTTGAAAGCGGCTCCCTGCTAAGGAGTTATGGGGTGTAAACTTCATCGGGGGTTCGAATCCCCCCCTCTCCGTATTAAAAAAAGTTTTTTTTAAGGCTTGTTATGCAGAATATGTTGAGTTTTTCTAGTACAATTCCAATCTATTAAACTTAGGACTGGAACTGAAACTTTGAATATGAAATATTTCAACTCTGCGTTGCTTAAAAGCGGTGGCTTTACTTCTAAAGTAACTCTGGCTCTGATATTAGGCACTAGCGCATTACTAACCTCTTGCCAGGGAGAATCTGCTGGGGATGGAGCGCAGGGAGATGGTCTTAAATTGGGTACTTTAGCTCCTACTACAGGAGATCTCTCATCTATCGGGCAAAATTGGCCCGCAGCCGTTCAGCTAGCGGTAGATACCATCAACGAATGTGGTGGAGTTAATGAAGCCTCTGTTAGTTTGATTACTGAAGATAGTCAGACCGATCCTAGCGCGGGCAGCAGTGCCATGACCAAACTTGCGGAGGTAGACCAAGTTGCGGGGGTAGTTGGAGCTTTTGCCAGTAGTGTTTCGGGGGCAGCAGTAGACGTAGCAGTTCGCAATCAGGTAATGATGGTGTCTCCTGGCAGTACCAGCCCTGTATTTACCGAACGAGCGCAAAATAACGAGTTTGATGGTTATTGGGCGCGCACTGCGCCACCAGATACATATCAATCTCAGGCTTTGGCAGCACTAGCACAAAAACAAGGTTTTAACAATGTTTCTACCGTTGCCATCAATAATGATTACGGAGTGGGCTTTGAAAAGCAATTTATCGAAGCACTCAAAGAAAAAGGAGGCAGCATTGTTGGAGAACCCGTACGCTATGACCCCAAAGCAGCAACCTTAGACAGTGAAGCCCAAGCTGCTTTCAACGGTAAACCCGATGCGGTGGCAGCAGTTTTATATGCCGAGACAGGTAGCGTATTGTTAAAATCCGCCTTTGAACAAGGATTGAGCGATGGAGTTACTGTTTTGCTTACCGACGGGGTATATTCTGATGATTTTGTACGTCAGGTAGGCAAAACTTCGGATGGCAAATCGATTATTGCTGGAGCTTTAGGAACTGTACCAGGGGCTGATGGTCAGGCTCTAGAAGAGTTCACTGCCTTATGGAATGAAAAAACTGGCAAAGAAATGACTGCTTACGTCCCCCATAACTGGGATGCAGCTATTTTGATGATGTTGGCAGCCGAAGCAAGCGATGCTAATACTGGAGAAGGCATCAAAAGTCAGATATTAGAAGTGGCAAATGCTCCAGGAACTGAGGTTACGGATGCTTGTGAGGCAATGGAACTAGTCCGCCAAGGAGAAGACATCAATTTTCAGGGAGCAAGCGGTAATGTCGATATCGATGAGAATGGAGATGTGGTTGGAAGTTACGATGTGTGGCAGGTAGGCGAAGACGGTACTTTGAGCGTTATTGATAAAGTCAATCCAGTCAGTAATTAATTGATTGATTGATTGATCTTGTCGTGGTACGCAGTTGTCGATCTTGTTGGCAATCTGCGTACCTTAGCCGACAACTTGACTTCTGTATCCTAAAAAACCATAGACTTTAGGCAATCGACCCTCTCAAGATTCGACCTTGCAAACCAACCCTAAATCGAACTAAGCTAAAAGTTGATCGGGAAAAAGATATATCATCACGAGCTATATCTTTGATTCAGCTTAACAAGCTCAATCCAAACATACTGCTGTTTTAAACCAACTAGATCGCCTTAGGGCATTCGAGAAAACGAACTCTATAAATTATGATACTCAGACGAATTATTACCCAAATCAAAAACTTCTTTCCTGCACCAGAAGTTCATGCTCATTGCGATGGACCTTGTGGTGTGTACGACCCTGCATCGGCGCGGATTACAGCAGAAGCTGTAGTTTCCATGACCAAAAAAATCATGGATCTAGAAATTCCTGCTGCTGATGACAAAGCTGCATATATCGCTTACCAGAACACACTTTCTCGCTATGTAGCGATTAAAGAAGAACAGGCACAAAAAACTAAAGACGATTTGCTAATTCTTTGGACAGATTATTTCAAACCAGTGCATCTGGAGAAATATCCCGATCTTCACGACACTTTTTGGAAAGCTGCTAAATTATGTTCTGCTTGTAAAGTAGAAGTTAGTGCCGAACACGCCAATGAACTAATGGAAGCTGTTCATAAAATTCATGATATGTTCTGGGCAACCAAAGAACGAGATGTTAATTGGTATAAAGCTAGTTAGCTAAAGTCTCGATCTTATTTTTGTAATGGTGGGTTAGTTGTGTGCAACTCACCTTTTTTTATTGCTATAGTTACATTTGCCAAATTTTTCAATAATTCACTAGAGCAATGTATAATTATATATTTGGAGATATTTTGCAAGTACAGTCTAGAGGGAAAATAAGATATGTCTCGCTATAGAGGTCCGCGTTTGCGGGTCGTTCGTCGCTTAGGGGATTTACCAGGCTTAACCAGAAAAAAACCTCGTAAAGCCTATCCACCAGGACAACATGGACAAGGTCGCCGTAAACGTTCTGAATATGCTATTCGTTTAGAAGAAAAGCAAAAACTTCGTTTTAACTACGGGGTTACTGAAAAACAACTAGTACGTTACGTTCGTAAAGCTCGTAGAGTTGCTGGCTCGACAGGACAAACGCTATTAGAGCTGCTGGAAATGCGTTTAGATAATACTATTTTTCGTTTGGGAATGGCTGGTACTATTCCTGGTGCGCGTCAGCTAGTCAACCACGGACATATTTTAGTAAACGATCGCGTGGTGAACGTTGCCAGTTATCAATGTCGCCCTGGAGACGTAATCAAAGTTAGAGATCGCGATCGCTCTCGCAAATTGGTAGAAGCAAACATGGAATATCCAGGTCTGGCTAATTTACCAAGTCACCTCGAATTTGATAAAAATGCTTTAGCAGGCAAGGTAAACGGTGTCATTGAACGGGAATGGGTCGCCCTTCAGGTCAATGAACTGCTGGTTATCGAGTACTATTCTCGTATGGCGTAATTAGTTGGGTGTCAGAGAGACCTCGCCGTCAAACGACGAGACTTCCTCTGACTTCGTGAATTAGCTTCGTCAATAAAGTGTTAGCTCATAGCTACAAGCTACAAGCTTTATCAATTGCGCGGTTCATACCCAATCTTCTAACGTTGGTCTGGTCAGTTATCCGCCAATTTGGGACATGGTACGGGTATAGGTTCCACTAGTACCAGAGTCCCGCTCTTTGAAGTTGATTTCAGGCTTGAGCAGCAATAGCTGACCAACTTGTCTTTGTAAGTCTGCCGTGTCTACACCGCTACGTAAAGCAGTTTTTAAATCGATCTGACCAGTTTCGTTGAGCAAACAAGGACGCAACCAGCCATCTGCTGATAATCTAACTCGGTTGCAGCGATCGCAAAAGCATTCAGACATTTGAGAAATAAAGCCTAGTGTTCCCTTGGCATCAGGAATTTGAAACACATCGGCAGGACCATTACCTTTAATATTCGATTCAACCAATCCCCATTTTTGGCGAATCAGGCGACGTAACTCGACCGAATCGATCCAGGCTTTATCGCCGAACAACTCAGGGTTGCCAATGGGCATAAATTCAATAAAGCGGATATGCCAGTTGCGCTCAATGCTCAAGGCTGCTAAATCTAAAACTTCGGTATCGTTGACTCCAGGGATTACGACCACGTTGAGCTTTAGAGGATCAAATCCTACCCGATGAGCAGCTAAAATTCCCGACCAAGTTTGCTGCCAACGACTCCGCCCCCGATTGCCAATAATTTGATCAAAAGTCGCTGGATTTAGAGAATCCAAGCTAATATTGATTCGTTTTAAACCTGCATCCATCAATGGCTGTGCTAAGTCAGCCAAGAGAAAACCATTAGTAGTTAGGGCAAGATCTTCCGTTGCTTTTAACCGAGCCAGATCTCGGACTAAATCGACTAGCCCAGGGCGCAATAACGGTTCTCCTCCAGTAAGGCGAAATTTGGTAAAACCAAGAGGAATAAATACATCCTGCACCAAGGCAAGAATTTCTTGATTGGTCAGCAATTCTTGGTTTAGGACATAATCAAGCTTCGTTCCCTCTGGCATACAGTATTGGCAACGAAAATTACATTTATCAATTAAACTAATGCGTAGATAGTCGATTTTTGGCATTAACTAGCTCTATATGAATCAAATTTAATGGTTGAGATGGTTATTGGTTATTAGTCACTGGTCATTGGCAATTTCCGTCAAATTGCTGCTTTAAAGGTTAGCTGACTTAATCTTCCTTGCTGGTTAATTTGGAAAACCAAGCTGCTAGTTTTTTACATCTAGCTTTCAAATCTTCAAACACCAATCTGAAAAACAAGGTACGGTTTAATATTAACAATAAGATAATTTTTTAAAAATCAGCAATTTAGATAATCTCGATAATGAACTTTAATGAAGAGTTTTCTCTCCTATTACGTGCCTGCTATCCCCTGATTTATCTACCAACCAACGAAGAAGAAAGAGCGGAACGAGCGATCGCCGATGCTACTAAAAACTTAGGCAAGCGCAACGTTTATATTTGGGATTTTGTTAATGGCTATCAAGAAAATCCCAACAATGCAGGCTATGGTAAGCGCAATCCTTTACAAGCATTAGAATTTGTTACCAGGATGCCGAAAAATGCAGGTGGGGTTTTTATTCTGCGTGATTTTCAACGTTTCTTAGAAGATATTGCCATTTCTCGCGAGTTACGCAATCTGGCGCGGGTTTTAAAATCTCAGCCAAAAAACATTATAATTATCGCTCCCCAAGTTCAAATACCAGAAGAATTAGCTGAGATTATCACCGTAGTTGATTTCGCTTTACCCACAGCCTCCGAAATCAAAACCGAGATTGTAAAATTAATTTCGGCAACACAACAAAATTTATCGGCTACTCTATTAGATGAACTGGTTAGAGCAGCCCAGGGATTATCCTTAGAGAGAATTAAAAGGGTTTTAACCAAAGCGATCGCCACTAACGGTAAGCTCGAACCAGAGGACGTAGAATTAATTCTGGAAGAAAAGCGACAGTCAATCCGCCAAACACAAATCTTAGATTATTATCCCGCTACCGAACAAATTTCCGATATTGGGGGGCTAGATAATCTTAAAAGCTGGTTATTACGGCGGGGTGGAGCATTTAGCGAACAGGCAAGAGCCTATGGTTTGCCAAATCCACGAGGATTGTTGCTGGTAGGTATCCAGGGAACGGGAAAATCTCTGACGGCAAAAGCGATCGCCCATCATTGGCATTTACCTTTACTGCGATTGGATGTGGGACGTTTATTTGCTGGCTTGGTTGGCGAATCGGAATCTCGTACCCGCCAAACTATCGAACTGGCAGAGGCACTAGCCCCCTGTATCCTCTGGATTGACGAAATAGACAAGGGATTTGCTGGGCTAGACGGTAAGGGAGATTCGGGGACTACTAGTCGTGTCTTTGGGACATTTATTACTTGGCTAGCAGAGAAAAAAACTCCTGTGTTTGTAGTGGCTACGGCTAATAATATTCGTGCCTTACCCCCAGAAATGCTCCGCAAAGGCAGGTTTGATGAAATCTTTTTTGTCGGTTTGCCAAATCAGGCAGAACGAGAAGCCATTTTTAAAGTACACTTAAGCAAATTACGACCCCATAATCTAGTCAGTTATGATGTAAAACGGTTAGCATATGAAACACCAGATTTTTCTGGGGCGGA
Organism: Pleurocapsales cyanobacterium LEGE 10410; assembly: GCA_015207195.1. Lineage (GTDB taxonomy): Bacteria > Cyanobacteriota > Cyanobacteriia > Cyanobacteriales > Xenococcaceae > Waterburya. The sequence goes on along the minus strand of JADEXJ010000015.1, from coordinate 34,537 downwards.
AATTGAACAAACTATCATTGAAGCAATGCACATTGGCTTTAGTCAAAATCGAGACTTTACCACAGATGATATTCTAGAAGCTGCTAGTCAAATCGTTCCTTTAGCAAAAACTGCTCAGGAGCAAATTGAATTTTTGCAACAGTGGGTGGCAGCAGGAAAAGCACGTCTAGCTTCAAACAATAATAGTTTAAGCGATCGCATTCAGAGTCAACTTAGCTAAAGATGACTAAATCTAATTTTTTCAAAAGTTTATCGGCTACTGCTCAGTTTATCTTGGGATTTGTTCTCGGCATTAGTTTAATTGCTGGAATATCAGGTGCAGCAATCTATGCCTACTATAAAAAAATGTCGGTATTGCCCGAAAAACCAGATTTCTCTAGGGCAGTAGCTTCGCAAAAATCTGCATCAGACATAGATGAGCCTGCGGTTAATATTGAACCTCTAGAGTCTAATGTGACGGAAGAGGAAGTGGTCGAATCTCAGGTGGCTGAAGAGCCAATCGAAGAGCCTCAAACAACTTTAGCAGAGCCAGAAGAACCAGATGAACCAGAGCCAGAACTACCGCCAAACGCCTATCGTGCAGTGGTTACCTGGCCCGAAGGCTTGAGTCTTAGAGCAAAACCGAGCGTCAACTCAGGTAGAGTAGGCGGGATTGGTGCTAATGCAACCATTATTATTCTAGAAGACTCCGCAGATGGCAAATGGCAACGAGTCAGACTTCCCTGGAGTAACCAAGAAGGCTGGGTAAAAGCAGGCAATATTAGGCGGACTTCATATTAAGATCGACTATCGTTCTAAGCTTGTGTTTTGTTGTTGTAGTGTGAAATATATCCAGGTAGAGAAATCCTGAATCAAGTGTCACAAAACTACGTACTTTTATCTAGATTATTTGTAACTAGACCCACCGCAGAGGTATCCTGAATAAATATACCTATAATTTAATAATTTACTGGAGATTGTTGGCATTTTGGAAACACACGAATTTGATGTCGTAATTATTGGTGGAGGTCCAGCAGGGTGCAGCTGTGCGCTCTATACATCAAGAGCCAATCTCAAAACCGTTATTTTAGATAAAAACCCTGCGGTAGGTGCGTTAGCTATTACTCACAAAATTGCTAACTATCCTGGAGTATTGGGTGAAGTTAGCGGGGAAGAACTACTTGATAGTATGCGAGATCAGGCTGTTGAGTATGGTACTTCCTATCAACGCGCCCAGGTTTTTGGGATTGATGTTAGTGGCGAAACAAAAAAAGTATATACGCCAGAAGGCACATTTACTGGTAGGGCTTTAGTGCTGGCTACGGGAGCGATGGGTCGTAGTGGCGCACCTTTTGAAGGAGAAGACGAATTTTTAGGTCGGGGAGTTAGCTACTGTGCTACCTGTGATGGAGCATTTTATCGCGATCGCGAGGTGGCGGTAGTTGGTCTTAACCAAGAAGCAGTAGAGGAAGCCCAGTTTTTGACCAAGTTTGCTTCTAAAGTTCATTGGATTACTTTCAAAGATCCTAACAAAGAAGACTATCATGCTCAAGATCTACTGAGTATGTCCAACGTCAAACATTGGCGACGCGCTCGTTTAGCGTCAATTGAAGGCAATGATGCAGGAGTAACAGGGATCAAGCTAAAAACTAAAGAAGAAGGTTATCCTTCGACTTTGGAGGTAGAAGGAGTTTTTGTTTACCAAAATGGTTCTAAACCAATTACGGACTTTGCAGGCGACCAGGTTGAATATAATCAAGATGGTGGGGTTAAAGTAGACGATACAATGTCTACCAGCGTTCCTGGAGTTTGGGCGATCGGCGATATTCGTAATACTCCTTATAAACAGGCGGTTGTAGCTGCTGGAGACGGCTGTATTGCTGCGATGTCGATCGATCGTTATCTTAATCATCGCAAGACAGTTAAACCCGACTGGGATCATTCATAATTTGATACAAACAGCTCCTTCATAAAATAAAAATTTAATAAATCAGAATAATTGGCATTGGGCTACATTAATACGTCCAATGCTATTTTAGTTGGTGATTATAGACAACTTAGCATTATCTTACTTTGGAGAGCGTTAATTCGGGCTGTGATAGCGGATTGTTTACTGGCGATCGCCTTGCTAGTCAAAGACATCGCTTCAATTATTATTCTAGGTGTATCTTAATCGATGCAATAGCTAAAATTAAAGTGTGGTTTTAACTATTTATTCAATATATTTGAATTTAAATCTAAAACTTTTCTTAAATAAATATTTGATTGCTTATGATTAATCCCACTTTTTTCTGGGTAGTTGTGGGGGGGATTCTTTGCTCGATGGAATTTGTTTTCCCCACTGCATTTGTTAGCTTCATGATGGGTATTGCTGCGTTATTGGTGGCAGTTGTAGCTTTGTTTTTGCCACAATATACTTTATTAATGGGCTTGTGGTTAATTCTCTCCACTGGGTTAATTATTTTGTCACGGCGTTTATTTACCCCCAAACGCAGAGTATCAATTACGGGAGACGATTTAGAGGCAACGGCAGTTGGAGGTATTCCCGCAGGAAGTGTAGGAAGAGTTTTATATGAAGGTAATTCCTGGCGGGCAAAATGCGCCGATGAAACCAGAGACATTGCTCCTAACGAACCCGTTTATGTAGTCCGCAAGCAAGGAAATACTCTAATCGTTTTGCCCAGCAGAATGATTGACAGAGGTTAGTTTGAACTAAATAAATCAAATTCAAATTTAGCCAGAAAAGTTATAACTAAAGCAATATTTATATTTAACGTTCAGGAGAAATCAACTATGGGACAGTTTTTAACCCTAGTGTTGTTACTATTAGGCTCTACTACACTAGCAGGCTCAGTCAAAATTGTTAAAGAAAAAGAAGAATATTTAATTGAGAGTCTAGGTAGCTATAAAAAGAAACTAGAACCAGGCTTAAATTTTGTGGTTCCCTTTATCGATAAGGTAGTTTATCACAACACCATTAGAGAGAAAGTCTTAGATATCCCTCCCCAAACCTGTATTACTCGCGATAATGTTAGCATTACCGTCGATGCTGTAGTTTACTGGCGCATCATGGATATGTATAAGGCTTTTTACAAAGTAGAAAATTTGCAGGATGCCATGGTCAACCTGGTCTTAACTCAAATTCGCTCAGAAATGGGTCAACTAGAGCTTGACCAAACTTTTACTGCTCGTACTGAAATCAACGAGATCTTATTGCGAGAACTAGATATTGCTACCGATCCTTGGGGAGTCAAAGTAACTAGGGTTGAACTTAGAGACATTATGCCTTCCAAAGCGGTGCAGGATTCGATGGAATTGCAAATGGCAGCAGAAAGACAAAAACGGGCTAATATCCTAACTTCTGAGGGACATCGCGATTCGGCAATTAACTCCGCTCAAGGGGATGCTCAAGCCAGACTATTACAGGCAGAAGCAGCCAAAAAAGCAGCTATTCTTCAGGCAGAAGCCGAACAACAGGCAATTGTTCTCAAAGCTCAAGGTGAACGCCAAGAACAGATCCTCAAAGCAGAAGCCACCGCAGAAGCTATGAAAATAGTTGTAGAAAGGCTGAAGAACGACCCTAATGCTCATGAAGCTCTACAGTTTTTGCTGGCGCAAAATTACTTGGAAATGGGTAAAGAAATTGGCAACAGCGAAAGCAGTAAGGTAATGTTCATGGATCCTCGCAGCATGATTTCGACTATTGAAGGGGTACAGTCGGTAATCTCCCAAAACACTAACAATAGCGGGAATCAACAACCCTACGAGCCTGTGGAAATAGATATTAAGAAAATTGAGCGAGATTTTAATCGTTAAGCTATGACTTCAGATTGCCTGGAGATCGAGGGGACAAACGTTTACTCGATTACTAGGTATTTTGTGGGGTGGTGGCAAGAAAAGCGGAATTAGAAATAGACCCTAGAGTTTAGTTTATTAAAAAAGCTTTTAGCCTTTAGCTTTTAGCTTTTAGCCTTGATTTAACTTCTAAAAGCGCATTGGGTTCAAGACCCCACCGTCTTTACGGTGTCTACGATCGGGCATAGTTCAAGACTATGTTTGATCGAGCTAATGGCTAATGGCTTATAGCTAGGGCGAAGCCCTTTATTTACCTTCACCCGTACCCGACCAATAACTATTGGCTATCGGAGTTGACTTAATGGCACTTCTGGCATAAACCAAAAAATTCTAAGGTGTGATAATAAACTTTGAATGTATGAGACTTTTCTAGCTGTTTTTCCAAATCGTGTACGGGACATTCATCAATCTGAATAGATGTACCACAGTTGACGCAGGTAAGATGATGGCGATCGCTTTCAATATAACTGTATACAGCTTCGCCATTTGCCAGAGTACGCACTTGAACTTCTCCCTGAATCTTTAAAGCTTCTAGGGAACGATAAACCGTTGCCAAACCCATGTCCTGTTTGCGGTTTCGCAGTTCGATATACAGATCTTGAGCCGAAATGGAACGTTTTAGACTTTGAAGTACTGTCATAATTCGCTCTTGAGAACGAGTACGTTGCGCTTTCATAATTTTTATAGCTCGAATCTAAATATATCTTACGTCTGTATTAGCTGAGTTACTCTTTTACAGCCAATCAACTCTTTTATCTTCGCACAGGAACATAGGAGAGCAAACCAACACATTGAATTTTTAACCTGGTTTTCTTATGTCATTTAAAGCTATAAAATCAAAAAGGCGATTAGCTTCAAGTATCAATTAACGGTAATTCTATGGCTGGCAAATATCACGCTCGTATTTATGTGACTCTTCGTTCTTCGGTGTTAGATCCAGCAGGTACGGCGGTGGAATCGGGACTAAAACAAATGGGATATAGCGAGGTGGCAGGGGTCAGAATTGGTAAATATATCGAACTCGACTTGACCGCAGCTAATGAAGATGAGGCAACCAGGCATTTAGATGAAATGTGCGATCGCCTGTTGGCTAATACAGTAATTGAAAATTATCGCTTTGAATTAACTCAGTTAGCTACGGCGTAATCTTACCGATAGGAGTAAAAAAATGAAGTTTGGGGTTATAGTCTTTCCTGGTTCAAATTGCGATCGCGATATCCAGACGGTAACTCAGGGGTTGCTAAATGCAGCAACTCGCATGGTATGGCATCAAGAAACAGATATTTCAGATTTGGATCTAGTAATTATTCCTGGGGGGTTTAGCTACGGTGATTATCTGCGCTGTGGTGCGATTGCTCAATTCTCTCCTGTAATGAATAGCGTTATTGAACACGCCAAACAGGGAAAATATGTTTTGGGTATTTGTAATGGCTTTCAGGTACTCACGGAAGTCGGTTTGTTACCAGGGGCATTAATTCGTAATCGCAAGCTACATTTTATCTGCGATCGCGTCCCTGTAAGAGTCGAGCGTAATGATTTGATTTGGACTAAAGATTATCAGCCTCAGCAGGTAATTACTTTACCTGTGGCTCACGGAGAAGGCTGTTACTATGCCGACGATAGTACTCTAAAAGCTTTAGAGGATGGCGAGCAAATTTTGTTTCGCTACTGTAGCCCCTCTGGAGAAATCAACCCAGAGCATAATCTCAATGGTTCGATGAATAATGTGGCGGGAATCGTCAACCAGCAGGGCAATGTATTGGGCATGATGCCTCATCCTGAAAGAGCATCTGACAAGGCTATAGGAGGTACTGATGGTCTAGCCCTGTTTCGGGGTTTACTGAATTCCATGGCGGTTGCTTAGTAGAATGCGATGTATTGTCAGCTTCTTGCCAAGCGAGTAGTTGGAGAACTTTTGATGTCTAACTAAGCTGTTGCTACTCTTGCTTACAGTCCACCGATCAAACAATAAGTTAAAAAAATGAACATCGAGCAGCTAAACGTTGATTACGGCATCACCGATAAAGTCAAGTTTGTTGAGGGGAAAGGTGGCTTTCCTATCATAGAAATTAGTAACGAATATGCCAAGGCAGCTATTTCAGTATATGCAGGTCACGTATTGTCTTTTCAACCCGTAGATCTGGCAGAAGACATGATGTTTGTTAGCAGCCAGGCTTATTATCAAGAGGGCAAGGCAATCAAAGGTGGTGTTCCTGTTTGTTGGCCCTGGTTTGGACCAGACCCCGAATCAAAAGGACGTTCAAGCCATGGTTTTGTCCGCAATCGCCTCTGGCAGGTGCGGGATGTGGTTAGTACCCAAAATGGAGCAACGAAAGTAACTATGGGGCTAACAGATACCGCAGAGACGAGAAAAATTTGGGACTATAGCTTTGATTTAGCGATCGCTATTACCGTCGGCAGTTCTCTGACGATAGAATTAATTACTCGCAACACGGGCGAGCGTACATTTTCAATTACACAAGCACTGCATAGTTACTTCAAGGTAGGCGATATTAACCAAGTAGCGGTGTTGGGTTTAGAAGATAATGCCTACATAGACAAAGTAGACCGTAATCAACAAAAAACCCAGGCTGGGATAGTCACCTTTGATGGAGAGTGCGATCGCATTTATCTAGATGTTCAACCAGAATTGACGATTGATGACAAGGTCTTAAAGCGAAAAATAAAAATTACCGCCACCAATAGCAATACGGCAATTGTTTGGAATCCTGGGGCGGATATCGCCAAAAAAATGGCAGATTTAGGCGAGTTAGACTATCTAAACTTTGTCTGTGTCGAAACTGCCAATGCTGCCCAAGAAATAGTAGACGTAGCTGCTAATGAGGAGTATCAAATGATTGCCAACTATGCTATAGAAAAAGCATAAACAACCAAGATTGTGTTGGCTTAAATCTTGCGAGAATTACGATTCGACCGATCCATCTATACCCTATTAGACAACACAGATATAGACAGAAGCTGTTTGGCAGCTATGGCAGTAAACAGCTGCCAATCGATCGAACCGATATAGCGACCATCCTGGAGATTAACGTAAAAAACAACTTACCAACCAAAACAAACAGAAAGTCACCGCCGAAGCAAACTGATCTTCACCCAAAACAGTGACTCCTCCTTGACCGAGAAGTAGCTGACCCAATCCCGTCCCCAGAGCAATTCCTGCAAAAAGAGCAACAAAACTAATCAAGAATGCCCGCCCAGAACGTCCTTCTTTGCGGTTAAGAAAATAAATGTTGGCAATAAAGCCCAACGCCATCAATAAAGGCAGGATCGAAGCCCCATTGTTCTGAGAGAATACGGCGATCGCTGATAAAGTTAAGAAAATTCCCGTTGGCCACAAAATATCAGCTTGAGAAGGAGTATCAATCAAGTCCTGTAACCAAGCAGCAGAATTATCTTTCACTAGTGGCGGAACTTTAAAAGATTTTTCTAAACTACGTTCGGGAAAACGAATTTTTTCAGGAACTTTTATTTTGCCTTCCTGACGCAACCGCAAGCGATCCATGATAATTGTGTCATAAGCAATTTCTACTTCTTCTAACACAGCACTATCATTACCATGTTGCTCATAAAGCCTTTTTTTAGCAGCCTGAATCTCTTCAAATGAAGAATTTTCTGTGACCCCAAGTTGTTCGTAGGGATTTTGTTCGCTCATCTCTTAACCTGCTCTATATATTATTTAATACCAATTTTAAGTTTTTGATGCCACACATCTTTTCTAATAAACTTCCCAAAAACCGAACGCTGGACCAATAAACCTCACGGTAAACCAAACGGCGATCATTATGCCTATACCAATCCAAGCACCTCTACTAGTTATTTTAATAAATTTTTCAGATTGAGCTTTAGTAATAGGTAGCCAAGAGAGAATTCTTTCTGATTCTTGACCATATTGTTTTCCCAATGCTGCTTTACGGCGTTTAGCTTCTCCCATAATATTAACTATTGATTATCAATGAGTTAGTTCTGGGTCGATCATAGCGTTTTCTGGTCTAGCAATAAACTACTTTCTTACCCATTTTATTAATAAAGATGAAACCTTCAAGAGTTGTTTTCTGTGATTTTGACGGCACAATTACTACCCAGGATACTTTTATTAGCGTGCTAGAGAAATTTGCCCCCGAAGTATCTGCCAAACTCCTCCCCGTAATTTTTCGACGTGAAATAACTCTTAAAGAGGGAATACGCCAGACTCTTGGTTCAATTTCGGCTACCTGCTATCCTGAAATTATTGAGTACATAGCCGAGCAACCTGTACGTCCAGGAATAAGAGAGTTCTTAGATTTTCTCAATCATCGAGAAGTTCCCTTTGTGGTCATTTCTGGCGGATTAACAGATATGGTCGAGGCAGTATTAAAACGTCAGCAGTTAATTAATAGCGTAACGGAAATTTATGCAGGAGAGGTCGATGTTACAGGAAAATTACTGCAAGTTTATTCTTCTCTGGAAAGCGATCGCGAATTTGTTGCTAAAGCCAAAGCAATGGAGAATTATCCTGCCCAAGAGAAAGTTGCTATCGGTGATTCGGTAACTGACATCAATATGTCATTAGCTGCCGACTTGGTATTTGCGCGCGATCGCCTAATAGAATATTTAGATACTGAAAACAAATCTTATGTTCGGTGGCAAAATTTTTTTGACGTGCGCGACTACCTCGCTGCCCATTGGCAGACAACTAAGTAGGTGGGGGTAATTAAATAGAAGATAATTAGTTAGCTTGGGGAGATAGGGAGATAGGGAAATGGGGAGATAGGGAAATGGGGAGATGGGGAGATCTTACAAGGGTAGACTTTTTATGTTATGCCCTTGTGGTACATTTGTCTATCGTGTGTGATGGGGGGATGGGGAGATAGGGAGATAGGGAGAAGTTTCAGCCCATCTTTGGTATAAGTAAGCACACGGATGATAGAGTTTTCTACTTGATTGAAATAGTAAATAGACTTGTGTTTACTGACAATTTCTAGTAGGATAAGAAATTTGTAAAAATAATATTGGGTTTGATTTTAGCCTTTTGCGTTGGTAAACAAGCAGAACGATCGGCAGGAGTGCATTTGTCTCAACACTTTGTTTTATTTACTCAATGTATGACGTATGACTTTTATTTGTTATGAGTATGGGGCTGCCTTGAGAATTAGTTAATCGCAAGAACCACTGGTTCAACTCAAGAAAAATCAATTAGCCAGAATTCTGCAACACTTGGTATCAATTGAGGTTTACCCCTCATCTATACACACATCAAAATAATTAAGTAAAGTCACAAACTATTTTCCCCATAACTGCTGTAGCCTTGGCTCAACCTGAATGCCTTATTTAATCTGACTATAAATAACTAAAAAATTTTAATCATTACCAAGCAAAAAAAATATGAGGAATTATTATGGCTAAATTTGTATTTATTACTGGTGGGGTAGTTTCTAGTATCGGTAAAGGTATAGTTGCAGCTAGTTTAGGCAGGTTGCTAAAGTCGCGGGGCTATTCCGTGTCAATCTTAAAGCTAGATCCCTATATCAACGTCGATCCTGGCACAATGAGTCCCTATCAACACGGGGAAGTATTTGTCACCGATGATGGTGCGGAAACAGATTTGGATCTGGGTCACTATGAACGGTTTACCGATACTTCTATGTCCCGTCTCAATAGCGTGACAACAGGGTCAATTTATCAGGCGGTAATCAACAAAGAAAGACGGGGAGATTATGAAGGCGGTACGGTTCAGGTAATACCCCATATTACCAACGAAATCAAAGAAAGAATTCATCGTGTCGCTAATAATACTGGTTCGGATGTAGTGCTAACAGAAATTGGGGGTACGGTGGGAGATATCGAATCCTTACCTTTTATGGAGGCAATTCGCCAGTTTCGTAAAGATGTGGGTAGAAATAACGTAGTGTATATGCACGTTACCCTAATTCCCTGGATTCCCGCAGCAGGAGAAATGAAAACCAAACCTACCCAACATTCGGTTAAGGAATTACGTTCGATTGGAATTCAGCCAGATGTATTAGTCTGTCGCAGCGATCGCCCTTTAATGCCTGGAATTAAAGAAAAAATTGCCGAATTTTGCGATGTAGCCGTAGACTCAGTAGTTACTTCCCTTGATGCCAGCACAATTTATGAAGTTCCTTTGATCCTAGAACGAGAGGGATTGGCGCAACAAACTCTAGAATTATTGCAGCTAGAACAACGTCAACCAGATTTACAAAACTGGCATAATTTAGTCATGAAGATGAACTCCACTCGTACCAAAGTTGAGGTGGCGATTGTGGGTAAATATATACGCCTCAGCGATGCTTACTTATCGGTAGTTGAGGCTTTGGGACATGCAGCGATCGCTGCTGATTGTGAAGTTAGCCTGCGTTGGGTAAGTGCAGAAGATCTCGAAGTCAGTGGCGCAGCTAAATATTTACATGATGTTCATGGTCTGGTTGTCCCTGGAGGCTTTGGTATTAGGGGAGTAGATGGTAAAGTTGCTGCAATTGAATATGCCCGTGAAGCTAATATTCCTTTTTTGGGTCTTTGTTTGGGAATGCAGTGTTGTGCGATCGAATGGGCGCGTAATGTAGCCAACCTGAAAGATGCCAATAGCGCGGAGTTTGACCCCCAAACTGCCAATCCAGTGATTAATATTTTGCCAGAACAACAAGATGTCATCGATCTTGGTGGCACCATGCGTTTGGGTACTTACCCCTGTCGTTTAAAGCCGAATACATTAGCTCATTCACTGTATCAAAATGAGGTAATTTATGAACGTCATCGCCATCGCTATGAATTTAATAATGCCTATCGTAACTTGCTGACCGAAACAGGCTATGAAATTAGTGGGACATCTCCTGATGGACGCTTGGTGGAAATAATCGAGATGCCAAAACATCAATTTTTTATTGCCACTCAGTTTCATCCCGAATTTCGTTCTCGTCCCAATAATCCTCATCCTTTATTTTTTGGGCTGATCCAGGCAGCCTTGAAGAGAAATTCAGCGAATGAAGAGTGTATTCCTGTTTCTACTTCTACAGTTTTTGGTGAATGAATCGATCTGGTAGAGATACTAGTTGATCGCAAAACCTCCCCAGTTTACTAGGGAGGTTCGTTTGATTAGAACTTATTGAAATTTGCTTGGCTAATTTGAGTTACTAATTATATTTGGGAATCAACATTCTCTGAGTCTTCTGTTGTTTCCATACCATTATCCATAGTTCCTTCGATGCTGGACTGATCGAGTTCAGTCTCTTCGACTGCTTCCAATTCAGGTGTTTCAATTTCAGCATTCTCAGCATCTTCTATTTCTTCTGCTGCTTCTAGTTCAGCCTCTTCTATTTCTTCTGCTGCTTCTAGACTTTCAGTGTCCATGCCGTCAGTAGCTTCTAGACCTTCAGTGTCCATGCCGTCGGTGGCTTCTAGACCTTCAGTGTCCATGCCGTCGGTGGCTTCTAGACCTTCGGTTTCCATTTCTTCAGAAGCACCTAATTCTGACTCATTAGGTAATATTTCTACGGATTCATCAGCACCAGTGATATCAGGAGTACCACTTTTGACGGAAGTACAGGCACCTAGTAATGCTACTAAACCTAAAGTAAGAGATAAAGCTTTAAATTGTAATTTCATCGATATCCTTTTAATTATTTTTTGCTTTGCTTTTATAGAATAAAATTTAAAAGTAAAAAAGAAGATAGGTTAAAAAGAAAATTTTTGGATAGCATTTTTAGACAATCAAAATTAATCTTCAATCACAATAAAATACTATTTCGTTAAGCAAAAAAGTAAAAAACAAGATAAATAACTATAAAATTTGACCTGGGAATAGGCTCGCATATTAGAAATGCTAATAATTTGTCTAAAATTTGTCTATTTTGTAAAAAAATTGGTAAAGTAATCTAAAACAGATGATTATCTCATAACTATCTTTGAACAACACATTTTGGTTTAAATATTTAATTAACATATTCTTTAAAAGAGCAAATCTTTTGATTGTAAAATTAATTCTTTATAACAAGTTAGATTATTTATTGCTAAGAAGCCAAAGATAATCATACCAGTTTTATCAATTATGCCAAATGAGCTTCAGAGGGTGTATTAATTTTGCTCTAACAAATTAACCGATAGAAAAGGATAAAAAGTAGTAGTTAAAATGTCGCAGCAGTAATAGATAAAATTCTAGTTGGCTTCTAAAAAAATAAAGCTAGCCAAGTTTATCAAAACAATCAACCTTAGATAATGATATTGATTGCCACTCGTAAACAGAAACATCAACTGTTTAAATAGTTCTTGCAATCGGTTAATTTGACAATAATCGAACTATATGATCTCCAATACATCCATTGTTTACTTCTCAAAAAACCTGACTAGTTAGTAATTAGCAAAACACCCTGACAGAATTTGTGAGCAGTCTAGATAGACTCAAGCAATTTTACCGTAATTAGGGATATCGAGATATTACTCATCAGGCTGAACTTTTTCGCTTTTTCGGGCACTCTTTAATTTGGTTTACCTAGACTAGCTGATTGACTAACAAGAGATAACTGTAAAATCGCTGCGATTCACATTTAGTATGCAACGGAGAGAATTGTCAAAGCTTAACTGGGCTTTTAATCTGAAATTGTAGTGGCGCATCATTAAAATGCAGGGCTTGTACTTCCAATAAAGATTAGTTGTTACTCCAAGCTTGAGAATTAAAGACTGAGATTAGTTTTCAATACCAACCAAGTATGGCTTTGCATTTTGCTAAAGATGTATTTAAGGTTTGATAAATTAAGACATAAAATATTGATTGATACTATATTAACCTTTTTATTTATAATAGTTTAAACTGCTGTTTTACTTTTTACTAGTTCTTCTTAAAAAATCATGTTAGCTTTGATAAAATAAATAATAGATTTTTAATAACAATTTGTATTTAATTAACACATCTTACTAAAAAATGATAGTCAATTTGGCTTGCACAAAGCAAAATTCATCAATCTTTTACATTAGTGAGACTATTTTAATAATTTGATAAATCAATAATATGCTGATTTCTATTTGTGTTATTACTTTTAAGCGACCTGAAGGCTTAAAAAGGCTTTTGAAGGCTATTAATGAACTAACTTTTAAGAAAATAGAATGCCCTGAAATTGAACTAATCGTAGTGGATAACGACACCCAGGGGGTAGCAAAACAAATCTGTGAGGAGATTAAGCCAAATTTTAAGTGGCTTTTGAAAACTGATGTTCAACCAAGACGGGGAATTACTTATGCTCGTAATAAGTCTCTTAGCTTGGCTTCACAAGCAGCAGATTTTGTTGCCATTATTGATGACGATGAAGTACCCGAAGCATCTTGGTTAGAAGAATTGCTGTTGGTACAGCAAAAATTTGATGGGGATGTAGTCACAGGACCTGTTTTGCCCTATTTTTCAGACGACAACGTTCCTGATTGGGTCAAAAATGGAGGTTTTTTTGAGCTTCCTCGTCGTCAAACTGGAGAACAATGTCACGTTGCTTTTACTAATAATGTAATGATTCGAGGCGAAATTATTCGCTCTTATAATCGAGTGTTTGACGATCGCTTTGCTATTACAGGAGGCGAAGATTCACATTTCTTTATGGGACTTGACAGAGCAGGATATAAGATTGTTTGGGCAGATGAGGCGATTGTTTATGATTGGGTTCCTGCTTCTCGTACTAATCTCAAGTGGATTCTCAAGCGAAATTTTAGAACTTGGGGGACTCATAGCCTGGTAGAGAAAGAGTTGTACCCTTCGTTGCTGGTTCAGTTTGTCAGAATGCTCAAAGGACTAGCGTTGATTTTACTGGGCATTATTGGATTCATTCCCGCCTCTTTGATGGGCAAACAGGCGATTGTCAACTGCTTACTGTTTATCTATCGTGGTGTAGGCACTTTTGCTGGTTTGTTAGGAATCGATTATGAAGAATACAAAACGGTTCATACCGATCTGGGAATTAGCGAACAATAGATGCTGAAATGCTGCATAAAAAATGTGGCACGAGTAATTTTGATTAAAATTTATCGAGCAACTTTGTCCTCGATCTTTTGAGGAGAGCTTTCTTGTATATAAGAATTTATTATATATTGTTGATATCGATTAATTATTAGTTAGAACAACACTTTGGATAGTTCTTATTTCAATCAGTTTGCTCCCATAGCAGCGATCGCCACCCAACCTCAAGCAGCACAGGTATTCGCCTCATTAGCTCAGAATCCTGAGATCCAGCTATGGCTGCCTGCCTCAATGGAGCAACAGGGTAGTTCTCGACACTATGATAATTCTCTTAGAGAACATTTAGGGTCTATCTGGAAAGAGAATCAGTCTTTTGTGTTTTGTCTGGCTGCTGGTGCAGTAGTCAGGCTAATTGCACCTTTACTGGAGAATAAAGCTGAAGATCCTGCTGTAGTGATCGTAGATCCTAAAGGAGATTATGTTGTTAGTCTTTGTAGTGGTCATCAGGGTAAAGCAGATTTGCTAGCTCAAGTAATTGCCAGCCAAATTGGGGCAACACCAATTATTACGGGAGCGTCTCAAAGTTTATCATTGCCAGCGATCGATACTTTTGGCTTTACTTATGGTTGGCGTAAGGGTGAGGGAAATTGGACTGGGGCAATGGCAGCAGTGGCTAAACAAGAAGTCATCCAGGTAATTCAGGAAGCTGGTTCAACTCTATGGCAAGAACATTTACCTCCAGGACATTCATTTTATTTTGGTTTTCCCGACTCCCAAGCAGAAATTAATCCTCAAGCAAGAATTTGGATTAGTCCTACCAAAAGAAAGATTGCGCCCAAAAGCGACTTTCCCAAAGTACAGTGGCATCCAAGGGTTTTATGGATCGGCATTGGTTGCGAGAGAAATACCTCAAGGGAGTTAATTGAGACAGCCATCGATGAAACTTGTAAAACCTATCATCTAGCTACCGAAGCGATCGCAGGAATTGCTAGTATCGATCTTAAGGCTGACGAGGCGGGAATCATCGAAGTATCTCAACGACGCAATTTAGCCTTTAAAACCTTTACTGCCGAACAATTAAACCAGGTTGATGTTCCCACCCCCTCAGAAGTAGTTAAACAAGAAGTGGGGACTTCCAGCGTTGCCGAGGCTGCTGCTATTTTGGCAGGAGAAAACTTGCTCGTATCCAAGCAAATTTTTAAATCGGGTAATCATTTGGGAGCGGTAACGGTGGCGATCGCTCAAGCCGATACAGAGTACATCGAACGTGCTGGGAAGCTATATTTGGTAGGTATTGGGCCTGGAAATTTAGACCAAATTACTCCGTCTGCCCAAACCGCCATTACTGAAGCGGATGTAGTCATTGGCTATAGTCTCTACATAAATTTGATTGAGTCTTTAAAACGTCCTGGACAAATAGTCGAACCTTCTCCCATCACCCAGGAACAGCAACGGGCAATACGGGCAATTGAACTCGCTCAGTGGGGTTTAACTGTAGCGGTGGTTTCTTCTGGAGACTGTGGCATCTATGGGATGGCAGGTTTGGTATTAGAAGAACTACAGGCAGCAGGTTGGAATGGCAAAATTCCTCAAGTACAAATATTTCCTGGCATTTCCGCCCTACAGTCCGCAGCTTCTAGAGTTGGCGCACCTCTGATGCACGATTTTTGCGCTGTTAGCCTCAGCGATCTTTTAACCCCTTGGGAGATGATTCGACAAAGATTAGCAGCAGCAGCCAGCGGAGATTTTATTACTGCTCTATATAATCCGCGATCGCAAACTCGTACCCAGCAAATCATTGCTGCTAAAGAAATATTTGCTCAGTATCGCTCGCCAGACACTCCCGTAGCGATTGTTCGTGGAGCATATCGAGAAAACGAACAGGTTACCTTAACTACTCTAGAAAAAATGCTCGACCATCCCATAGATATGCTGACTACGGTAATTATTGGCAACACTAGTACACGCAATTACGCAAACTGGATGATTACTCCTAGAGGCTATTTGGGATTTTCTCAGACAGAGGATAGAAGTTGAGGGTTAAAAGTTATGAACAATCAACTAATCGTGTTCTAATAAATCAACGTACTGCAATTGTTAGTTAAGGTTATTTGTTTAATCTACAGCAGAAAATTGCCTCATTGATGCGATCAGCCGATCAAAATAAGGTTCGAGGTCATTCCGTTCGGCTGGTTCAAATTGTTTGAGACTAAAAACCTTCAACTGTTCTAAGCCCAAAACCATGGCATCGAGGGGAACCTGCAATTCTTGATAAAGTTGTTCCATGTATGCCAAACCGCGATCGCTCGTATAATTTACTGTCTGACCGCTAATGCCATAGCTAATACAGCGCGTAAAGTGCCAAAAATCCCGCCAACAGGCTTCAGCTCGCATAGTCGGATATAAACTCCCCCCAGGCTCGGTTATTCCTGGATAAGTATCTACAACTACTCCTCTGGCATCAGAAACGATCTGGGCAACATTGTCTCGCAATAATTTTCCCTGAGCTAACCCTTGAGAAAGGCTGGGAACGATAGCCTGGATCTTTGCTATTTCCTTATCAGTCAAATATCGCCCTTCATTGTCTGCTTGCTGAAAAATATTCATTGCTTCGGAGGGATATTGCCAATTGAAGCTAACAATACGAGACTTGGCGATTAGTTCCTTTACTTGGTCACTGAGCATTTTATATCTAGAAGATGATGGCTGGTTCACTATATATCTTCCCTAAGGCAGCTAACTATTAGGGCTAATGTAAAGTAAGGTAAAGTAAAATTACAAATTTAATCTTTGGCTCATGGATATAGAACAAATAAAGAATGCTCTGGATAACTCCGATCCTCAGCAAAGAATGAAGGGAATTAGGGAACTACGTAATTACGAAGCAGATATTGCCACTCCTCTACTTCTCGATCGCATTAACGATCGAGAATTTTTAGTCCGTTCTTTTGTGGCTATGGGATTGGGTAAAAAACAAAGCGATCGCGCTTTTACAGCACTATTAGAAATGATTAAGGAAGACAGCGATCCTAACGTGAGAGCCGAAGCAGCTAATTCCTTGTCTTTCTACGGTGATGTAGCAATACCGCATTTAAGACAACTTTACGAGCAAGACGATCATTGGTTGGTTCGTCGTAGTATTATTGCAGCCATAGCAGATCTTAATAGTCTTCAAGAATTGTTAGAAATTTGTGCCATTGGTATATCGGGGGATGATCAGCCAGTAATGGAGGCGTGTATTAGCTGTCTGGGACTTTTGGCTAATACAGAACAACAAGAAGAAGCATTAAAATTACTTTTCCCGTTAGCAGCAGATGAAAGTTGGCGTGTTAGAGTCCAGGTAGCTAGAACTCTGGGCAAATACGACGATTCAAGGGCGATCGCTGTTCTCAACCAGCTCAAAACAGATGCAGATCATCGTGTGGTTGGCGCAGTACTAGAAAGTTTAGTTTAAGCCCCGACCGATCTTTTTGCGATCGGGATCGATTAATATAATGACTCTTTGATAAAATCATTAGAGAAACATTAAAAAATATTACAAAACTCCTTAAATGAAATTATTGGTAGTAGGCGCGACTGGCACTTTGGGTAGACAGGTAGTTCGTCAAGCTTTGGACGAAGAGCATGAGGTACGCTGTCTGGTACGCAATCCCAACAAGGCAATTTTTCTCAAAGAATGGGGTGCAGAAATAGTAAAAGGCGATCTATGTGATAAATCAACTCTCCCCCCTGCTCTAGAAGATGTAGATGCTGTTATTGATGCTGCTACCGCCAGAATTACCGATAATCTTAGTTCACAGGAAGTTGATTGGTTAGGCAAAGTTAATTTGATTCAAGCTACTAAAGCTGCTGGGGTAGACAGATTTATCTTTTTCTCGATTATCAATGCAGATAAATATCCTGAAGTTCCTCTGATGAATATTAAGCATTGTACAGAATTATTTTTAGCCGAATCTGGCTTGAACTATACTATCCTGCAACTTGCTGGCTTTATGCAGGGATTGATCGCCCAGTATGCTATACCCATTCTTGAAGAACAGGTTGTTTGGGTATCGGGAGAAAGCACTCCTATCGCCTACATGAACACCCAGGATATAGCCAAGTTTGCGATCCGCGCTTTAGCAGTACCTGCTACTGAAAAGAAAACTTTTCCCGTGGTAGGTACAAAAGCCTGGGGTGCCTATGAGATTATGAATTTGTGCGAAAGCCTTGCAGATAAAAACACCAAAATATCTCGCATCTCTTTGACTATATTGGGTTTGATGCGCCGTATCACACGTTTTTGTGAATGGGGACAAAATACCGCAGATCGCCTTGCTTTTGCTGAAGTACTAGCCAGTGGTCAACCTTTAGATGCACCGATGGAAGAGGTTTATCAAACTTTTGGCTTAGACCCCAAGGATACCACTACCTTGGAAGAATATATGCAAGAATATTTCACTCGCATCATGAAGAAATTAAAAGAAATCGATTACGAAAAAAATAAGGGTAAGAAAAAAGGGAAAATTCCCTATCGCAATCAATTTTAAGGCGTTAAAATTTTAACTTAATCTGGTTTTGTATAGTAAAGGATTAAAGACCTAATCTCAGTTGGTTTTTAGTTCTTTTTTTTTGTCCTATGATCGATAATTTCTCAAGGGTGAAGCTAGTGTAGCCAAGCTACTGATACTGGCTCAATTAATCAACCAAGGCAAAATCTGAAGAATCGCTCAAAAAAATTCTTGTCAATAGCACCAATTTAGATGTATGCTTAATTCAAGATTATTGAGAAATAAATTCAATAAGTCCTAAAAGCGAATTTGGGGATTTTATGATAATGATTGCTATAAGCGATCTCGTAACCAAAGTGGGGTATTGCTGGAGTGCTGTCTGCCAAAAGTGCAGCAATAAACTCAAAACATTGTCAGATTAATTTTTTTTGCAAAATTATTGATAATTAATAGCAATAGCTTTATGATGCTTGAGAGGTTTTTGCCTCATACCATTAGGTATTAAGCCTCTTAACCAATTTGAGTTCTACTTTCTGTTTTCCATAGCGAAGAGCTTTGCTAACAAGTTTGGAGGTTCTCCTCTCCAAAACCAAAGGGAAAGGGTGTCGGAATATAATGAGCCAACATTTATTTTGCCTTTCCCTTTTTCTTCACACAATCACTCAACCGACTACTTAGATTACTTAGATTACGTTTAGTCTGTATTCAAGCGTGAATTGATCTACCGAAAATGAAAATATCTCCCTCAACTGCGCCAGTTTGGATTAATGCCAATTCTAGTTTTAAACATTTTGATGGTCGAATTGTGCGTTATCTGTCGAACCAAGTACCCATTGCCTATTGGGAATATAATCAAGAGCTAGATGAACCCAGTTCCATAGATATTGCTCTATTATTACTCCATGACTATCTCAAGTCTAAATCTCAACCTGTAGATTTGGTCGGTCATGGTACGGGTGGCTTATTGGGATTACTCTATGCTCGCCAATATCCTCGGCGAGTCAAATCTTTGACTTTGTTGGGTGTAGGTTTCAATCCTGCGACTGACTGGCAAACACACTATTATCAAATGCGAATACTTCTGCCTTGCAGTCAAGAAATACTGTTAGCACGGATGGTACAGATGATGTTTGGTTATCAAAGCCGAAAAAATGTCCTGGAGTTGATTAAAATTCTTCAACGAGATTTGTCTACTGCACCTACTTCTCACTCTCTCTATAGGCTAGAGAGCGTTGATTCTGGGGGAGTATTGATGCCGATGATGATCTGTGGCAGTGATAATGATGGTATTGTCGATCGCCCTGCGTTGGATAGATGGTCGGATTGCTTAAAAGATGATGATGTATTGTGGACGCATCCGTTTGGACATCATTTCTTTCATTATTTTTTTCCTGAACCAACTGGCAGACAAATAATCAAATTTTGGCAAAGAGTTGATGCGCGATCGACAATGATTTCTTCTCGAACGGCGATCCTAGAACAGATCGCTAAACCCTGATGCTAGTTTAGTTAGAACCGTTGGCGCGATTGCCAACAAACTCTAGGGTCAAACTGTCATGAACCAAGAAGTGGTGTAAATGATAAGCTCTTTCCTCGGTTTTGAGTAAAATTTGCTCGTATAGATAACGGGTGGCGCGATCGCCCAAACTTTCTGCTTGAGATGCTTGTTGTCGTATTAGCTTGATCATTGCTTGTTCTGCACTAAGATCGTGTTCTACCATTTCTCGCTCGTTAAACACACCGTCTTCTTCTTGCTCAAAGCAACATAATTCTGCCAGCTTACTAAAGCTAGCAGCAGGGATCCCGCCTAAACCATTAAGTCGTTCGCCTATTTCATGAACATGCTCTTGTGTTTCAGCATAACTTGTAGCGAAAAATTCATGCAGTGAATAATATTCCGAACCTTCAACTACAAAATGATGTTTTTGATATTGCAAATATAAACCTTGGAAACTAGCCAAAACAGCGTTGAAGCCTTCACATATTGGTTCGGTGACGCTTTTGTCTAACAGTACGGGGTTTTCCTCGACATGACCAAATGGACGTAGCAAACCTGTAGTAGTGGACATATTTTTGCCTTCTCATTAAGTAAATTGATTCTCAATATAAACTTAGCATGAAACAACTTATTGAGAATTATGTAGCAATAACTTCAAGAAATCGGTGAATGGCGATCGCCCAGCTTTGTAGTGTAGTTATATCAAGTTCGGGTAAAGAGTTAAAATTAGGTAGGTGAAGTAGGAAGTAGGGAGTAGGAAGTAGGAAGTTTTCTAAACCCAGTTCAAACTAGTACATGGATGCATCTTGTATTGAAAGTAATCATCCGTACTTGATATTAGGCAGACAACTGCATCCCGTAGAGAGTTGGTTAATTGGCTTGATGGCTGTTGGGAAATCAAAAGCAAACAGCAAAAAGTCAGGTCTAAACCATTAGGCTAACGGTCACAGTAGGCTTCTAGGCAGGGTAGAGTTTACCCTAGATCGATAACAGCCAGATCTCTTCACCACAACTGCGCGGTCAGTTTACGCTTCAGGTTACCTTTTATTTACCTTCAATTTGTCTAACGTGAATAAATAATTAATGCAAATAACTTTTAATAATTAGTAATATTAGAACTAATGATGAATACACCTGACAAAAACCGCGGAAATAGACTTCCTCAGTGGCAATCAGAAAGAATGAGGACTTTAATTGAAGAACGTTGGACAGAAGTATGGAAGATTGTAATCGCTAGGGAACGTTCTGCACAAAATTTGCATCGCAAGAGTTCACGGCGTAACTTGGGCTTTTTGAATGACCAATATCCGAACTGACTTTAGATTGAAAGTTGCTGTCGGCTTCGGTTCATCAGATCACTTAGGATAAACGAGCGGGAAAAACCAGGACTATCTGCTGCATCTCAAAAACCCAATCATTTGTTGGTAAGCAAGTAAATCATCTGCGTTGCGGTGCGACCCTGGCGATTTTTAATCCCCTAAGGAACGCCCTAAAGGACTCCTTTAGGGGATTTTTCTAATCCATCAAATTAAGCTTGACACAGTACTACGAGCTATCTGTTGCATTCTTTTTTCTATTTGGTATCATGTTGTTCTATCTTCTTTACCTATAACTTGCCCAGGCTAAAAAGTGCAGCCAAGCCGAAGGCAACAATAATGAAACCAGAAACTCTGTTAATTAATCTCAGGGTGTGAGAGTCAAACTTTCTCCTGACCAAACCAACGCCACCACTTAGTAACAACCACCAACTAGCAGATCCTAAAAAAACTCCAAACACTAAAGCTGCTGCCGAAGTATAGTCCTGGGCTGTATCGGCTAATCCTAACCCAGCAAAAACAGCGACAAAAGACAAAATTGTTGAAGGATTGGCAATGGTTAAAAGTAGAGTAGAAAAATAAGCCTGAATTAAATTGCTACTGGCGATCGCCTGAGTCGATCGCGCTGGTTTGCTAACAAATGTGTTGACTCCCCAAAAACATAAAAATACGCCCCCGACAAGCTTCAGCCAAAACTGTTGCTCGATTAAAAAATCAGCCACTAGGGTCAGTCCAAAACCAGCAATGCAGCCATAAAAACCATCGGCAGTCGCAGCACCAAGTCCAGAGATAAACCCTACAATACTTCCTTGGGACAAAGTGCGGTTGATACACAACAAACCGATCGCGCCAACTGGTGCAGCAATGGACAAACCGATTATTAGACCTTTGAATAGGAGATTGATTTCCACTGTATTTTACGGCTTCGTTCTACTATTTAACCGCGAGGTGACGTTCTCCCAACACTGAATCAAAGATTACAGTGTGGGCTTCCCTAGACTCACGACTAGGTATTCCTGCGTTGCACTTACCTAGATATACGACAAGTCGCAATCCCTGGCAGTACGCAGTCAGCAGGCAGTTTCCATTCCCCAGCGTCCCTGGGTACAGCTTTTAAAATGATCCTTTTTACGTTAAACATTTTACGCAAACAACGAGTCTCCAAATCAAGACTATTTCCTGTTGCAGGGCGTATGCGCCCATGTCGTCGTCTTCGACGACTTTGCCTCCTTCGCAGGCTGTTTCTTGGAAGACGGCGCGTTGCGCCAGCGTCGCGAAGCGACTTTGCCTCCGAAGGAGGCTGTGCGTGGAGCTTCTTGTGGAGGATGCTAAATCAGCAATCTCAAACCCGCCACCATTAGTAAAGCGAGAGTAATCCGTCGAAAAACCACAGGATTAATTTTCTTTGATAAGACCATTCCCAGCCATAGTCCCAAAGCATAGGCGGGAAGGCTATAAACGGCAAATTCCCTGACTTGAGTGGTGATATTACCTTGAAATCCGTGAGCGATCGCAGCTAAGACAGAACTAAAGAAAAACAGCGCGCCCAAATTACCTTTGAATTCTTGGGGAGTCCAGCGACGACAGTTGGCATAAATAATTAGTGGTGGTCCGTTAACCGTATATGCGCCGTTGAGAATACCCGATACCCCACCAAACACATAAGCCCAACCAGAGGACTGAAGCTTGGGTAAAGTCAGGTTGAACCAGTCATAGAGAACATAGCTGACTATTAAGATGCCCAATCCTTTTAAGGCGATCGCTTCAGGAATGCGATCGAGTAAGATAACGCCTAGAGGAGTAGCAATTAACGAGGCAACAGTCAATCTTCCTACCGCTTTAAAACTACAGTCTCGTCGATGGTAGTACCACAATATGATGTTACCCGCGATGGGAATCAGCGTAACTAAAGGTACTGAAGTTTGTAGACCGACAATTCCAGGTAAAAAAGACATGGCAACTATCGAAACTCCAAAGCCAGTGATGCTTTGAGCCACAGCTGCCATCATAATAATGCTGCTAACCCACAAAAATTCGTTACCCAATCGATTCCTCTATTTTAAAATTAAAACGGGACACGGAGATAAGCGTACTACCCTTTCGGCTACTGAACCCAGCAAAAAGCGACTCACCCCCTTGCGTCCGTGAGAAGGCATGACAATTAAGTCTGAATCTATTTCTTTGGCACAGTCGATAATTTCTGTACTAGGATCGCCAAGAGCGACTTTGATCTGGACTTCTTTGTATCCCATTTCACCAAGCTTTTGAGCTAGAAATTCATGGACTTTCTGTTTTCTTTGCTCATCATCGAGGGTATTCCACATGGCTGCTGGATCCGCTGGGTGTAGCGAAGCAAGTACGTGAATTAGGGTTAATCCAGTTTCAGCTTCAACGTATTCTCTGGCAGGGGCGATCGCCTCGTAGGACAGTTCGGAAAAATCAAGGGGAATTAGGACAGATTTTTTTTTCAGCCAACTCATATCTATACCTCTATCTATTTTAGTACGGGTTCTCTAACTTCTTCAATCTCTGCTAGCATTTCCCCAGATTCTAAGCGAGTCATATATTTATTCAATTCTCTGGCAACTATACCAGAAAGTAGAAAACAGCCTAATAAGTTAGGTAGAGACATCGCTAACAGAACAATATCGCTAAATTCGAGAACGAGATCGAGATTAATTATCGTACCAATGAATCCACAGGTTAAAAACAGTACTTTGTAAACGTTGACCGTGCGATCGCCAAACAGATATGCCCAAGCTAATTGTCCGTAGTAACTCCAGGAAATCATGGTCGATATGGCGAACAAAAATCCCGCTATGGCAATTACGTAAGGAAACCAGCCGATAATCGTCTCAAAAGAAGCAGCAGATAGTCTGGCACCATCAAGTTCGGCAGAAGTCGGATCGGCATAAACCCCCGTCAACACAATTACCAGTGCCGTTAGATTACAAATAAACATCGTGTCGATAAACGGCTCTAGCAAGGCAACTATACCTTCTCTCACTGGCTCGTCGGTACGAGCAGCCGAATGGGCGATCGCAGCTGAACCAATCCCAGCTTCGTTAGAAAAAACTGCCCGCTGAAATCCAATAATAATCGCGCCAATTGCCCCTCCTGCTACCGCTTGAGGATTAAAAGCTGAACCTATAATGGTGGCGATCGCCTCTGGAATAGCAGTAAATCTAACTAACATTACCCATACGCAGGCTATGGTATAAATCACCGCCATTGCTGGCACTAAAACCCCCGCTACCGAACCAATACGCTCGATGCCCCCCAGAATTACCAAACCCACAATGGCGACTAAAATAATGCCAAACAGCCAGTCTAGATTATTAAAAAAGGGCAAGACATTAGACACGGCAGCATAAGCCTGGTTTGCCTGAAACATATTCCCCGCACCCATCGCTGCAATGGCACAGGATATGGCATACAGTACCCCCAATCCTTTGCCGATTTTGCCCATGCCAATTGAGGATAAACCACGGGATAGGTAATACATCGGACCACCCCCTACTGTACCATCGGGCTTAATAATGCGAAATTTTTGACCGAGGGTGCATTCGGCAAACTTACTCGACATCCCAAAGAAACCCGCTACAGTCATCCAAAAAGCTGCCCCTGGTCCTCCCATCCGTATGGCGATCGCTACCCCAGCAATGTTACCAATCCCTACCGTACCCGATAAGGCTGCTGCCAGAGCTTGGAAGTGGGAAACATCTCCCTCATCGTTAGGATCGTCATATTTGCCTCGCACTACGTCAATGGCGTGTTTAAAACCTCGAACATTGATAAATTTCATCCTCAAAGTGAAAAATATTCCCCCAGCAATTAGCCACAAGACAATAAAGGGGATTCCATTTTCACCTCCAATTTTGAAGTAGATTAAAAGGTTAAGTACATTAACAATGTTCTGAAATATGCCCTCAATTCCTCCTCCAGAGCCTGCTTCATCTTGGGCTAAAGCAATTTGAGGTATCAACACCAGCAACAATCCCAAAATCCACCAACGCCGATTAAACTTCTGCAATAATTTCATAATTTTACTTTTCAACTGATAGATTTGCTCTGATATTTAGCATGGCAAAAACTCTGGCATTTATTTGTTATTATTAGATAATAAATGCCTTTTTTAAATAGCTTAAACTTTTTGTTAGTTTGCAGTTATTTGTGATAAAAAACCGTAACGCAAGATACGAAATATTTCGTAGAAGTTGACTGTAAAAACATCTAGAATCCAGCAATAATCAGAAACAAGGCACGAAAAAACATTGAAAAAAAATTTACAACACTTGATCAAAAAATGTTGACCATAGCTTTTTTCGCTATTTTAAAAAACCAATTATTTGACTTGTAGTCAGTGAGATTAAACAGATGGACAAGACCTTAATTTAGACAACTAGTTACTAAAAAAATTAGAATATTATCCCCTTGCCCACCCTAAAATTAAGCCAAAGAAAACTCAGCAGTACGAGCGACTAAATCTGGAAAAACCTGTTTAACAACAGGATGAACCAACTGATAGTTATTCACGTTTAATCCCATTGCCAGAGCAGGATTTTTGTCTAATGCTTTGATTCCAGAGTCGGCTAACTCGCTCGCATAGGGCAAAGTACTGTTATTTAGAGCTTGAGTAGCTGTCCAGGGTACAGCACCAGGCATATTGGGAACGCCATAATGAACTACTCCCGACTCGATGTAGGTAGGCTGACTGTGGGAAGTGGGACGTAAGGTTTCAATACATCCTCCTTGATCTACGGCGACATCGACGATCACAGAACCAGGGCGCATCCTGGCGACTAAAGAACGATTGACCAAAGTGGGGGCTTTTTTGCCTGGAATCAACACCGCACCAATTAACAAGTCGGCATCGGGAACGGCAGCTTCGATCGCAGCAGCATTACTGTAAAGCAGTTCAACTCTAGAACCAAACAGAGCTTCCAAATAAGATAAACGTTCGACGTTAATATCGAAAATTTGTACCTTGGCACCCATCCCGACGGCAATTTTAGCTGCTTCTGTACCGACGACACCGCCACCTAAAATGGTTACCTTGCCTGGAGCTACACCAGGAATACCGCCTAATAAAACACCTCTGCCTCCTTGTTGTCGTTCCAAAAATCTTGCGCCAAACTGTACTGAGAGTCTGCCTGCAATTACGCTCATCGGTGCAAGCAGGGGGAAACTGCGATTTACTTCTACCGTTTCATAAGCGATCGCCGTTACTCCAGAGTCAATCAAACGTTCGGTTAGGGGTTTATTTGCTGCCAAATGCAGGTAGGTAAATAGGAGCTGTCCCGCTCGAATAAACTGATATTCCTCCGCCAGAGGTTCTTTAACCTTAATTACCAGTTCTCGATCCCAGGCAGCTTGTGCATCAGCAACAATAGTCGCCCCAGCCTGTTGATAATCGCGATCGCTAAATCCCGAACCAACTCCCGCACTGGTTTCGATTGCTATACTATGTCCTCGATCTGTCAAAACCCTCACGCTATTGGGAGACAAACCCACGCGAAATTCTAAATCCTTAATTTCCTTTGGTACACCAATTTGCATCATAAACCTTTTTCCAATTATGAGTAACGAACAACTAAAGTAATCAAAAGCAGAGGAAGATAGAAGATATGATTACTTACTACTTACTACTTACTACTTATTGCTTCTAAAGCCTGCTTCAAACTACTAACAATCAAGTCGGCATCAGCTTTGGTCAAAATTAACGGAGGAGCGATGATTAACACGTTGGAAAGCCCAGGAATGGTACTACCGTTGCGTCCGATTATCGTACCGAGTTCCAAACAGCGATCTTTAATCGCCCCTACTTTTTCTCCTGCTAGAGGTTCTTTGGTTGCTTTGTCTGCTACCAATTCAATTCCGATCAGTAATCCTTTGCTGCGGATATCTCCTACATAGGGATGCTGTTCTATGTTGGATAATTCTGCTCTTAAATATGCCCCCATTTTGGCAGCCTGTTGAGCCAACTGTTCTGTCTCGATAATTTCAATATTTTTTAAAGACAGGGCGGTAGAGGCGGGATTGCCTCCATAGGTATTAATATGACGGAAGTGGGATGTGGCATCGGTTTCATCCAAGAATGCCTCAAAAATATGCTGCTGGGTGACGGTTGCCGATAGGGGCAAATAACCACTAGTAATGCCTTTAGCTAGGGTGATAATATCTGGCTTGACTTTCCAGTGTTCGTGTCCAAACATCTTACCCAAACGACCAAAACCACTAACTACCTCGTCAAAGATTAACAAGATGCCATGGCGATCGCAAATATCCCGCAGCATGGGCAAATATTCATCGGGGGGAACGATTACCCCACCACCAGAGATTACAGGCTCGACGATAATTGCAGCGACGCTTTCTGCTCCTTCATGAATTACCGTATTTTCAATATTGCTAGCACACTCGATGCTGCAAGAGCCATAAGTTTTGCCAAAAGGACAGCGATAACAATATGGTGGATGGACGTGGAGAAAGCCTGGTACGAGAGGATCGTATTTTGCCCGTCGTTCTGCCTGGGCAGTAGCACTCAACGCCCCCATCGTATTACCGTGATAGGCTCGATAGCGAGAAATAATTTTGTATCGCCTCGCCCCTCCTGTTTGAGAATGATACTGACGCGCCATTTTAAATGCGGTTTCGTTAGCTTCCGAACCACTATTGGAAAAGTGAACTTTGCCCTCGAACTGTAAAAGCTCTAGTAGTTTGGCTGCAAGTTTAATTGCGGGGGAATGGCTCATCACCAAGGGAAAGTAAGACAGTTCTACAAGCTGTTGCTGGGCTGCATCTGCCAGCTCTTTGCGTCCATAACCGACGTTGACGCACCATAAACCCGACACCCCGTCGAGGTATTCTTTCCCCTCCGCATCGGTAACATAACAACCCTGCGCTCGATCCATACGCTTGGGTGGGTTGCGTTGGTATTTTTTGTGCTGCACCATCGGATGCCATAGAGATTCTACATCCATCTGAGTTAGATTCTGTGTCTCACTAGAACGATCTAACATCGCGCCTCCTATTAATAGTTAGTGGTTGTCGATTGAAATTAAACTAAATAGCGATCGCTCAATTTTTACAAGCGAATGGATAACAGCCTGAATTCATAGCTGAACTCAGACCTAAATAATGCAATGCGGAGATTGCTGCCAATCAAGCCAACTTCTAGAGAAAATACTGTAGCTGTTCTCTACAAGAAGCCACTTGGCTAAATATAAAATAGTTGAGGAGAACCAACCCCGCTTCTGTTAATCAGGTGCTTGTGCAGTCTACCGTGCTTGATAGAAAATCTTAAGGGAGTATGGTTACTGCAAACAGGAAGCTGGTGAAACACGGCAACAAAACCCATACTAAATTAATCGTGCAACTTTACACAATTAAGATTACAAAATTCAATCTCGACTTTTTGTTTGCTACAAACATTTTGTGCCTGATGTCATGACTTCAACAAACTACGAGCCACGAGGTGCGATCTCGTCTTTGCTCGACGTATTTATAACTACTGGCTACTTGCTACTCGCTACTCCCTACTTGCTACTCCCTACTTGCTACTCCCTACTTGCTACTCCCTACTTGCTACTCCCTAATTGCTACTTGCTACTTGCTACTCCCTAATTGCTACTTGCTACTTGCTACTTGCTACTCCCTACTCTCTACTTACGAGCAGTAAGATTAGACGTGTGAAATAATATATATCTTGTTTAAAAACACAATAGCTAGAACAAAAGCTAGATTTACATTTCTATTTGATTACTTGAGGAAGCTTAATTGAACCTAAAATTTTTCCAGCGAGAATGGTTTTTTAACACCAGACAAGACTTGTTAGCAGGAGCGGTAGTAGGATTGGCATTGATTCCAGAAGCGATCGCTTTTTCAATTATTGCTGGAGTCGATCCCAAAGTAGGGCTGTATACTTCATTTATTATTGCCGTTCTCACAGCTTTTTTGGGAGGAAGACCAGGATCGATTTCTGCTGCGACTGGAGCAATGGCGTTGCTGATGATCGATTTGGTTAAAGAACATGGTTTGCAGTATCTTTTGGCAGCCACTGTTTTAACAGGAATAATTCAGGTAATATTCGGCGTACTAAAACTAGGTCGCCAAATGAAGTATGTACCTAGAGCGGTGATGATTGGTTATATCAATGCTTTAGCCGTACTAATTTTTTTAGCTCAGCTGCCCCAACTTACTAATGTACCGATTACAGTTTATATCTTAACGCTGCTTTCTTTGGCAATTATTTATATTCTGCCTCGCATTACTCAAGCTGTGCCTTCTCCTCTGGTAGCTTTAGCCGTCATGACCATAGCAGCGATCGCCCTTAAGCTGGAAGTCCCCACCGTGGGAGATATGGGAGAGTTACCAACTACACTACCAATCTTTGCCCTACCCCAAGTGCCATTTAATCTGGAAACCCTACAGATTATCTTGCCCTATTCTTTGACCATGGCGATCGTCGGTTTGTTAGCTTCTTTTCTAACTGCTGCTTTGGTAGACGATCTGACTGATACTCCCAGTGATAAAAATCAAGAAGCCAAAGGACAAGGTATTGCCAACATAGTTACAGCTTTTTTTGGCGGTATGGCAGGTTGTGGCATGATTGGACAGTCGGTGATCAATGTACAATCGGGTGGTCGAGGTAGATTATCGACTCTTGCAGCAGGGGTTTTTCTATTGTTTGCTATTTTGGTATTACAAGATTGGGTTCAACAAATGCCAATGGCTGCTCTGGTAGCAGTGATGATTATGGTTTCTATTGGCACCTTCCGTTGGTCATCGTTTAAAAATATTTCTCGTATTCCTCGTACCGAAACGGCGGTGATGTTGGCTACCATGTTTGTCACGATCTTTACTCGTAATTTTGCCTTGGGAGTAGCCACGGGAATCGTGATGAGTACAGTGTTCTTTTCTCGTAAGATTGCTCAACTAGTTTTTGTCGATAAGATTTTGAGTGACGATGGTACTCATCGCATTTATAAAGTGGCTGGTCAAATTTTCTTTTTATCTAAAGAAGAGTTTCTCCGATCCTTCGATTTTAGGGAACTAGTCGAGCGTGTCACTATCGATCTGACCCAGGCTAACCTTTGGGATCAAGGGGCAGTAGAAACAGTTGATAAAGCGGTCAGCAAATTCCGCCGTAATGGTGCAGAAGTAGAACTGATTGGTTTAAATAAAGCCAGTGCAACTCTATTTGATCGGTTGGCAATTAATAAGGAATCCGCAGTCATGAAAAACCAAAACTTTTAACCATGAAAAAAATTTTACTCTGTAGTGATGGCTCGGCTTTTGCGGAAAATATCTATCGCTATGGCGCATGGTTTGCCATGAACCTAGAAGCAGAAGAAGTAGATGTTCTTTGTGTAACCGATCTTCGCGCTCAACAAGCAACTTCTACCAAAAACTTGAGTGGTAGTATTGGCATCGATGCCTCAGAAAATTTGCTCAATCGCTTAGTGGAATTGGAACACGAGAAAGCCAAGATCAATCATCAACGGGCGAAATTAGTTTTGCAACAAGCAGCCCAAACTCTAAAAGCAGAGGGGATAGAGCGGATTAATCTGCTACACGAAACAGGTTTTTTAGTAGATTGTTTAGAAAAATTTGAGGCTAGTTGCGGTCTGATTGTATTAGGGAAGCGAGGTGAAGCTGCCGAGTTTGCTTCGGGACACTTGGGGGCAAACCTAGAAAGAATCGTTCGCAGTAGCCATAAACCCTGTTTGGTAACTTCACGTCAGTTCAAACCGATCAAACGGGTGTTGATTGCCTATGATGGTAGTTCAAGTAGCCAAAAAATTCTCCAGTTTATAGCGGACACGTCGATTTTTAAGGGGTTAGAATTACATATCGTCACCGTTGCCAAGGATGCAGCAGAACAGATTGCGATCGCCCGAATTGAATCGGCAAAGCAATTGGCACAACAGGCTGGATTTGAACCTGTTTGTTCTGTAATAGAGGGGCATTCGGAGAAAGCGATCTCAAGCTATATTGCCGATCGAGACATCAGTTTATTACTTATGGGAGCTTACGGACACAGGCGAATTCGCCATCTGGTAATTGGTAGTACGACGGCTCAAATGCTGCGTAGCAGTCATATTCCAGTTTTACTATTTAGATAGTAAGCGAGGGTGCGAGCCTTCGTTTTATTTAGTGCTTCAACAGTAATAGGCTACTAGACTGACACGCCTTAAATATTGCGTAATTAAAGTCCACAGATAAACACAGATAAACACAGATGATTTGCTTGCTTACCAACAAATGATTGGGTTTTTGAGATGCAGCAGATAGTCCTTGTTTTTCCCGCCCATTTATTGCCATATTTTAACTGTGTCAGTCCACTACGAGCTAATAGGTGCGATCGCATTATAATTCTTCAGAGTATCTATAAAAGCAAAAACCGCAGGAGTATGCAGGGCATCTTCAACAATTGCTGCTTTGATAATTCTTTTGAGAGGAGTCGGCAGAGAATATATTTTTAATTCGTCAGGAACGGGGTTAGCAGCTAACAAAGGCATAATTGCAGCACCTAAACCCTGGATTGCCATACTAACCATCGTCGAATCCTCGCGCATTTCGTAAGCGATGTTCATTGATTCTGATGAACGCTGCAAATATTTGCGAACTGTTGTCGAACAGCTATCAACCGACGAGAGAATTAAGGGATACTTGGCTAACTGTTCCCAGGTTAATTTTGCTTGGCTTAGATTTAAACTTTTGGGCAACAACACCACATATTCATCCTGATAAATCTCCCAAGTTGTCAGTTTTTCCGAACAAGGTAAATGAATCAAACCAATATCCGCTTTACCCGAACGCAACAGATTCTCTGTTGTCATATCTTCATCGGCTTCGGAAACACTGACGCTAATTAGGGGAAACTGTCGGCGAAACTGAGCGATCAGGGGAGGTAAAATATGTGTCGCTGCGCTTCTAAAAGATACTAGACGGACATTGCCCCCTTTCAAACCCTTGGCGCGATTTGCTGCTGTTGCCATCTTTTGTAACAAGTCTAAGATTTGTCTGGCTGGCAAAACTAACTCCTCGCCTACATGAGTCAGATTTGCTCCATTGCGCCCTCGATGAAACAAAGTTACTCCCAGTTCTGCTTCTAAAGTGGCGATCGCATGACTGACTGCTGACTGGGAAATTTCTAGGTGTAAAGCAGCCTCGCTAAAATTACGATAATTTGCCACCGCCACGAGAATTCTTAGCTGTGAGATTTTTAACTTGTATGGATCGATCGCACTCATAAGTATCTCAGCAAAATTAGTTTTAACAAGCAGAATAGACCAACTAGAGAGCAGACGACAAGAAGCAAGCTTAAAAGAGCGCATTACTAACTATTCTACAAGCTATCTTGCGCTGAGATATTTAACTATTAATTTTATTCATACATACCATGTACAACTTGTTTTGTACCTCAAAAGTTAAATAGCTACAGTTTATTTAGTGAAAGAAAACAGCATTTAATTCCACAGTAACTGAGAGAAAAATATGAAAATTATCTTACAGCCAGAAGCCCGAACAATTAGTAACCAGGAGTTGGCAAATAATCAAAAATATTTAATTAATTTGTTTACAACAATAAGTCGCTTACGGCTTTTCTGGCGTAATAATCACCCTAGTTCTTCTCGATCATAAATCATCTTGAAGATTGAGCTAGTTGCCTACTACTTAAATCAGAGGTAATAACCATGAAAAAAACTAACTTTATCGTCAATATTTTCCAAAACATTAAACACAGTTTATTAGTCAACAAAAGCGAGCCTCATATTCAGCAAAAACGCGATCGCCTTGGCAATTCTTATTGGCAGGTTCACGATTATAAAACCAATAGATTCTATACCTTTGGTTGCGATCGAGAAGTTAGAGCCTGGCTCGAAGAACGCTATCACACCATATAGAACCGCTAGCAAAAAAAAGTAACAATTAGGAGCAAACAATGAACTATACCAAAGCAAATTTTAAATCACTGAATACTGATAATCGACCAGCTTTAACCCAATACCAAAGAGCCTGGTTGTGGTGCCAAAAGTTTTGGCAATTTAGCCTATTTTACGGTGATTATCTAGCAGGTTTACATTCTCGAAACAGCAAGTAGGCAGAGCGATTGAATGACTCAAAGCCCACTACCTATTACTACCGCGCAGCGAGATTATTGCCGATTAATCATCGTTGCGCTCGATTGATCTGTTGCCAGTACTAATACCTCGCTCATGTTGACGCGGGATGGACGAGTAGCGCAAAAAACTACAATTTCGGCAATATCATCGGGGGTAAGAGGATTAAACCCTTGATAAACCTTGTCTGCTTTGGTTGTATCTCCCCGAAACCGCACCCTACTAAAATCTGTTTCCACCGTACCAGGATCGACGCAGCTAACTCGTATCGGTGTACCCAATAAATCCATTTTTAAGCCTTGGGATAAAGTTCTCACGGCTGCTTTAGTAGCGCAATAGACATTCCCCCCAACATAGGCTTGATGTCCAGCAATCGAGCCGATATTAATAATGTGTCCCTGATTTCTATTGACCATTCCTGGCAAAAGCGATCGCGTTACGTATAACAAACCTTTAAGATTAGTATCAATCATCTCTTCCCAATTTTGGATCTCTCCTTGTTGGAGTTTGTCTAAACCACGACTCAACCCCGCATTATTGACTAAAATATTTACATTAGACCAAGGTTCGGGTAAAGATGCCAAAGATGCTTCAACCGTAGCGCGATCGCTGACATCCATCTCTAGCAAATAAATTTGACTTTGGTAAGCTTGTTCGATCTCTGCTGCTACTGCTTCTAGCTGATCTCGGCGACGTGCAGCCAAAATCAACGAGGCACCTTCTTGGGCAAACATCTTAGCGCAAGATGCTCCAATACCACTACTTGCACCCGTAATCACCACAATCTGCTCTTGAATTGAAACCATCTCAATTTACTACTAAATTTGCTAATAATTGCTAAACATCATCATAAATAGAGCGAGACACAAGTACAAAGTGGATCTTTTTTTTGTATAGATTGCTGCTTTTTTTTTGGTATTAAAGAGTACAATTTTTCAACGTAAAGAATATTCGTATTACTTGCATTAAAATCCAATAATAATTTTCTGGTCTCTATCAAAGTAGGTAGCAGAGAAAATTAGATACTTACAATTATTAAGGTCATGTCACAATTAGGAAGACGTAAATTTTTACTTTATGGCTCTACAGGAATTCTAGCCAGCCTGCTACTGAAAGGCTGTGGGGCTGGAGGCGGTGACACCGCTGCTGATGCTGATGGTGCTGCCAGTGAAGATGGCATCAAGGTTGGTATCCTGCATTCATTAAGCGGTACGATGGCGATCAGCGAAACTACCGTAGTTGACGCGGAAATGATGGCGATCAATGAAATCAATGCTGCGGGGGGAGTTTTAGGTCGGCAAATTATTCCGATTAAAGAAGAC
>JADEXJ010000153.1 GCA_015207195.1 Pleurocapsales cyanobacterium LEGE 10410 | reverse complement strand
CATAAGGCTTGATTCCATAGGCATGAACTACCGCCCCACCATTAGAAGTTGCCACAATTTGGTCGTCTAAGTGTTCTAAGTACACTCCCGCATCGGTCATTTTGTCCCAGTTCAACCTGCCGTCTGTACCTACGGAAGCAAATCTAGCTGCACCGTAGTGAGAAGGGCTGGTGCCATCGGGATGAATGAAAATTACGTTACCTGTATCTTCCGTAGCTTCGGGGGGTTCTTCGATACCGTCGGGAATACCTTCGGGAGGTGCTAATTCTTCATCGAAAAGCGTTTGATACATCAAGCGGTAGATGTCCGTATTGTCTACGGTAGCGGGAAGTTCTTCTGCATTCAAACCATAGGTTTTGGAAACAATGCTGCCTGCAAAGTCGGAAACTCCAGCCCAGCCTACGCCAAATTCAAAGGTATCCCCATTAGCATCGGGTGCGCCAGTAACAAATGGTTCGGTGTTGCTACCAGTTTGTCCATCATAAGGAATCTCAGTGTCAAAAGGAGGTTGCACTCCAGTTGTGCCGACAGTTTCTCCTTCTACATCATCTACTTCTAAACCACCAGCACCGCTATCGGCAGCAGTAATTAATAGTGTATCGGGATTGACGTTATCGATATAATCTTGCGCCACACCAATCGCTTCATCTGCTCTTAGAGTAGCTTCAATCGTACCGCCCGCATTATCATTGTTACCGAAGTTGTCTGAGGCTTCTTCCTCCATCACGACGAACATGCCATTTTCATTGTCGCTGAAAATCTCTAGCCCTAAAGTCGCCTCTAGCATTTGGGCTACGGTAGGAGGATTTTCATTTCCTGGCTGTCCGTAATAGATGAGATTACCGTCTTCGTCTACAAACCCTTCTTCTCGTAAGGCATCTTCGGGAATGTCATTATAGGTATCTTCCGCTGCAAAAATACCTAATAGCTTCTCCGTGTCGGCAGGGAGATTTTGTAGTTCTTCTAGGGTATAAACTACGGTATAACCCATCGTTTCGGCTTCTTCAATCAGGTTACGTCCGTCTTCACGGATACCTTCTTCCCCAAAACGTCCTACCGTACCGACAGGTAGATAGTGAATTTCTCCACCACCAAGAATGGCATTGGCACCAGACTCGACAATTTCTGCCGTAATTTCCGCTACGTCACCACGATCCTCAGCAGCAGCCAAAAATACACCTGTACCAGGTTCGGCAATAAAGCCAGAGTTAATTACCGCTGTAGCCTTGCCCTCGGCGATCGCTTCCTGCATAATAGTTGTGCCTTCTTCTCCAGAAAGGGAGGTATAGGGGTTGCCCTCCTCATCCAAACCATAACTACCCGCATAAGGCTTGATTCCATAAGCATGAACTACTGCCCCACCATTAGAAGTTGCCACAATTTGGTCGTCTAGGTGTCCTAAGTACACTCCCGCATCGGTCATTTCGTCCCAATTTAATCTGCCGTCTGTACCTACAGAAGCTAATCTAGCTGCACTGTAGTGAGAAGGGCTAGTGCCATCGGGATGAATGAAAATTACGCTATTTCCTTTGCTCATGATGTATTTGTTGATAGTGTTATTAGTCGTTCGAGCCAACTAACAGGAACAGGAAAAGATAAGGTATACGACAGTCTGACAATTGTTTGAGAATTACTTGTTGCTGTGTAATCTGGAAATTGCTGACTATTGAGAATAATTATCTTTATTAATAAAATCTTGATATTGTTTGATTAAGCTGATGTAATTTACGGCTTAAGTATTCTCTAGGTTGCGATTAAGAATAATTTAAGCTGTATGAGTTAAGTCTTGTTGTTTGATAGTAGGGAGTAGAGAGTAGGGAGTTTTCAAAAATGTCCTAGTATTTATATCGCGCTCTTTTCCCGCACGAAGACTGTTCTTTTTGTTTCAATTTTAAACTTATGATACAAATTTAAACTCGTTCGAGCGATCGATAACCTATTCCTGCAATCAACCTGATGCTTTCTTGGCTCGACTTGCTGAAGGAATGACTGGGACTAAGGTTTAGTGCCACTACTGTTTAATGTTTCAATTATTTATTTATGACACATTTTTCAATCTTAAAATTATTATAGAGCGATCGAGTATTCAACAATGAACATATGGATGGGTCTTAAACTTATGACGTGACGCATTTTGAGGTATCGTTTCTCTCTTCCTAAAATTTAATTATCAAAATATAACCAAGGCTTATTTCCAGTTTCAGGCGATCGCCCTGGTATTTTAATTAAGTCTTAAGTTTCGCTTTCTAACTATTTATCAAGGATAATAAATAGAGAACGATCGAGAGCGAGATTTTATCTCTAATTTATAGTTGGTATTTTAAATGTATGGTTGTTACTCTAACTTAAAAAGTTATTCTAAATGATTTTCTATTTTATGGCTTACCCTGGGCTAAATAAAACACTGTCGATCCAAAAACAAGGCTGCCCAATCCGTACTGAAATGTAACCACCAACCTTGATCGCAGCTCTTCCTAAATAGGATCTGCAATCAAATAATTTTTGGATAGGAGTAAAACTAAATGCCATAATCGCTCGCTTTGTGATAGACATGATGGGGATTTTCATAACATAATACCTTAGTTCCGATAACAGTAATTATCGGAAGTAGCCATAAAGCATACATAACGTCTATAACGTAAACAGAAAAATACCAACGATTAAAATTAATGAGAGATAAACAAATAGCTGGACTGGCAAAAGCTAGTCAGAGAAAAAAGCAAGAAGCACTACTTAAAACCGAAAAAGCGATTGCCAAACTAATTGCCCAAAAGCAAAAAATTACTATTCGTTCGGTAGCTAGAAAAGCAGGGGTTTCAGTTAGCTATATTTATAAATATCCAGAGTTGGCTTACAAAATTCAAAGGTTAAAAGAGCAGCAGAAATATACCTTAGATGAAAGCGATCGCGCCAGAAAAAATCTAGATATGCAAGGTAAAAAAATGCAGCCAGAGCAAGCAGAAATTGGAGGGTTAAAAAATGGCTTGGTAAAAACTAGTAATAACACACTAGAAGAGCTTAAAGCGGAAAATACTCGATTGTTAATAGAGAATCAGAAATTGAGAAGAGAATTAGAATATACCAAACAAAACTTACAGCAAGCAA
Organism: Pleurocapsales cyanobacterium LEGE 10410; assembly: GCA_015207195.1. Lineage (GTDB taxonomy): Bacteria > Cyanobacteriota > Cyanobacteriia > Cyanobacteriales > Xenococcaceae > Waterburya. The sequence continues at coordinate 11,600 of JADEXJ010000153.1, read as the reverse complement.
GAGAATTCATCTTAGGGCAGGGATCTAGCGAGCAAAATAAATTGAACATTGAAACTACAACTGTGGTCATATCATAAGTTACAAAAAGATAACAAAAAATTACGTTTGTGTTTAAAGAAAGCTTCTAAAGCGAAACTTATAAAAGACAAGCGTATTTACGCTTTTTGTCGTTGCCAACGAGATGGAAAGTTCAGGTTAATATTAGGTTCGGATGAACAGTTAAAACGAAGTAGGAAGATTGACTTACGACTAGACGACATTAACTTAATTGCTCTTCACCCAAATCGCCGAGTGATTCATCATTACCCATTGGTGACAAGTTAAGAAGATGTACAAATTGTCAAATGCAGTCAAATTAGGGGGTGTGAGAATTTTAAACTAGGTAGCAAATCTCAATTCTGCTAAGAAAATGCGATCAATACTCCAGCAAACCAAATTCTTCTTTCCCAGCGATCTGATGTTGAAACTCAAATCCGCCAGCTAACAGAAAAATGGATCGTGCAGTCAGCCTTTCCCGTTTTTTCGCTTTTATAACTTCGGATTAGAGCAACATCAGACAAAAATAGTCAACAATAGAGAAGCTATAAGCAATTAATTGGTAGTAAATTAATCGAACAGTGAGATCGAGTAGATAGAATAAAGCCCGATTCTAGACTGAAAGCTAAACAACAATCGGTTGGTAAATGAAAGATACGCTCTGTTAGCAATTAAATATTAGCCATAATTTCGATCGGGAATACTCCAATTATTTTTTCGCTTATAAGGAGAACAGTCATGTCTGATGTAACTATTCAAGTAAAAGATAACGGTCCATTTTTGGTACAGGGTGACGTTTCGATTGTCGATGCTGAAGGACAAGAATTTGCTGCCAACGGCAAAGCGATCGCTCTGTGCCGTTGCGGGGCTTCAACTAATCAACCTTTTTGTACTGGAAATCATAAAGAGATCGGCTTTGAATCTGTACCAAGGGCTTCTGGAGATTAATTGTCAATCAAATTTATCGAGAACATAGTCAGTCTGACTTTTCCCGTTATTCTCTAAATTTTCTCTACTATACCTGAAAATCTCCTCCAGCCTATAATGTCAAGTTATTGGACTATCCTCAAACCATACATGGTTTTATGAGCTATCCTTCATTTTGCCCATCGGCTTTACCAGCTTTTGAAGAAGTCAAACAATATATCAATGAATAAAAGCTGGAGTTGTTGAACTATAGTAAGAAAATTTGGCTTTTCTGGAATTCCTGTGGTGGACACTACAGATAGTGTAGTTGTCAAGAGTATGGCTACTTTGAGAGGATAAAGATATCAGATTAACTGTGGTGAGCATGATGGATAACTCGATTCAGATTCCTCGCTTATTTGCCCGATGTTCGGGTATTAATTGACTAATTTTTACAAGATTTGACAAGACAAGCAAATGATTTTGTTCTAAAGATATTAATACCAATTCCTAAAAGTAGCAGTCGAGATAAAAATATTCTTAGAGTCAATGAAAACGCTCAAATGTCCACCAAAGCTAAAGGCTAAAGGCTTACCCTGTCCCAAGTCTCTCGTTATTTTCGAGAATTGGTATAATATCTGCGCTTCAGTTTAATTGGGCTATTCAGCATTAAATACAACTGGGTATAAAATTATGAAATTAGAAAACAAAGTAGCGATTGTCACGGGTGGTAGCGGTGGTATCGGTCAAGCATTGTGCGATCGCCTGGCGCAAGAAGGTGCCAAAGTCGCTCCTGGTGCGATCGCAACACCCATCAATCAAGACTTACTCGACAACCCAGAACAGCTAAAGAAAGTTACTCAAAATATCCCTCTCGGACGGATGGGAGAACCAGAAGATGTATCGGGTATTGTGGCATTCTTGGCATCGGATGAAGCTAAGTATATTACAGGCTCTACCTTTTACGTCGATGGTGGTTTGCTGTGGAACTATCAAGAACAGTAAACAAGCTAAACTCAAACAAGCAGCATTGAACAGCAAATTCAGACAAGGAGATTGAATGAACTGGATTGAATATGGTAGAAAACTCCAGGCTATTAGCCAAACAGGACTGCATTTTACCCAAGACCAATACGATCGCGAAAGATACGAACAGATAGGAGATATTGCTGCCGAAATCTTAGCAGAACATACCAATTTATCGGTTGAAGAATTGCTCGATCTTAATGCTGCTGAATTTGGCTATGCTACCCCTAAAGTTGACGTGCGTGGAGTAGCTATCCTTAATGAAAAAATCTTGTTAGTTCGAGAAACTGCTGATGCAGGAAGATGGACGCTACCTGGAGGATGGGCAGATGTTAACGAGACTCCCACTCAAGCGGTAATTCGTGAGGTGCTTGAAGAATCGGGATTTGAAACGCAGGTTATCAAACTACTAGCCGTTTACGATCGCGAACAGCAAAAACATACACCACCTTTTCCCTACAGCGTATACAAACTTTTTTTTTATTGTCAAATTATTGGAGGAGAACCTCGTATTAACAATGAAGCTAGCGAAATAGCTTTTTTTAGCGAAACTGAAATCCCCATCGAACTATCAGAATCAAGAGTGAAAAAAGAACAGCTACTAAGGTTTTTCAAGCATTATCGAGAACCAACTCTACCAACAGACTTCGACTAAATATCAATAATATTAAAAATAAAGGCTCTACTGAGTAGTTTCCCGCTATAGCTCTAGCTTCTACTACCCCGTCTTCCCAGTAGTAAATCGTGTCGCGGTCGCCCATCGCGAATAGTCCTCGAGAAGAAGCTGCACGATCGTATGCTCCAGTAGAAAGAGTAAAATTTAATTATCTAAAGACTGGGATTAGCTCAGCGCAGCAATTACTTTTCCTATCATGGTAATTATGGTTGCTTGGTCTGCCTATTTTTAAGGTTTTTTACTTTAGATTCAAAAAAAAATAGGTTGATCGGGCAAAAAAGGTGCTAAATCTCTAATTCAATAAATGCAAAAGCTCAATTTTCTCAATTTCCGCACTGCCAACCCAAATACAGAGACTGACCTCAGCTCCGCTAACCTCAACGGGATTGACCTTAGCGGGGTTGACCTTAGTGGGGCTGACTTCAGATATGCCAACCTCAGATACGCCAATCTCAGCGGGGCTAACCTCAACCATGCTGAATTTAGATATGCCGACCTTAGCGGAGCCGACCTCAGATACGCTAATCTTATTGGGGCTAACCTCAAATATGCCAACCTCAGCGATGCTAACCTCAACTGTACCTTACTTAGCGGAGCTAACCTTAGCGATGCCAACCTTAGCCGAGCCTTGCTATTTTTTACAAATTTACGAGAAGTTCTAAATCTCGAACCGCTTCAACTAAAGGCTAAACCATCGCCTTTTTTATGTAATGTTGCACTGCCTTGTTATTCTCAGCAACCAAACGTGAATCCCAATCGCGCCTGCGGTCAAATCCCCCAACTTTTGAGCGAGCGCTATAATATTTCACTTGAAGAGGCTCAATGGATGGTCGATGAAGCTCGACAACACCAATGGGACTAATCATAACTGGCACAATTACTGAAGGAAACGGTTTGGCGATCGCTATTCCATTCACGCCAGAGTAAATAGCGATAGTTGCCTGTAATTACTGCTCCACTTTGCATCGCTTGAGAAAGTCCTCGATGTAAAATCCTATATCTATCTTTCCATCTTCGTAGCCCCACCAGATTGAATCAATTATCTTTCCCAGGCGATCGCTGCGTGAGTGATTGCCATCAGAGGAATCGGGTTATATCAGGTTCGGATGAACAGTTAAAGTAAAGGATACTAATAAGAAATTATTGAGAATTAGATGAATAATTTTTATAATACTTGCTGCATTTTTTGAGAGTTTTCAGGATAGTATTTTTAGATAGACAGAAGTCAATGGATTTTTGTTTTTGATTTATTAAAATCCATGAATACAACAAACATCTGCTCTAAAAATAGGAGGACACCATCATGAATGAGACCAAGGCGAAACCATCTACAGGCGAAGGGTGGGCTGTCCATGTTTACGATAGCGATCGCCACCTGCGGTTTACTCTAGAGCCTTCCCATATTTGGGCGTTCGGTTGGGGCATTGGAGTGGGTCTTCTAGTAGCTATTATTTGGTCTGCGCTCTATAGCGCGTCCCATAGCTTCTCAAGCGACAATAAGCATTTAACAGACCTTTCACCAACTCCTGAAACGACTTCTAGAGAAGGCTTCCGTGCTGAGCCTGCTAGTTCATTCCCCTTCGGAATAGATTGACCATCAATCATAATTGAATATGTTTTTAGCTTAGATTATAAGCCAAAGTTATCAATCAAATCAAATAATTATGTCTCAAATTCTGGGAATTTAGTCAACTTTTGTGCAGCCAACATGATAGAGTCATATCAATGAGAAATTAATAACTATTGACTAAAATCTATTTTAGTATTTTTCAACCCATAAAATTTGAATTAAGGAGGTATTTAATTCATGGATTTTTTGTCTAATTTCTTGACGCTTTTCCTGGAGAAGTTGCAGTCCCCGACACTCGGTTTTTTAATTGGTGGCATGGTGGTTGCTGCCGTTAACAGCCGACTGCAAATTCCCGATGCGATCTATAAGTTCATCGTCTTCATGCTGCTGCTCAAAGTCGGTCTCAGCGGTGGGATTGCAATCCGCAATGCTAATTTAGCCCAGATGCTGTTGCCCGCAGTGTTCGCTATGGTAGTGGGAATCTTAATCGTGTTCATCGGTCGCTACACCTTAGCCAAGCTGCCGAAGGTCAAAACCGTGGATGCCATTGCGACCGCGGGCTTGTTCGGTGCGGTCAGTGGCTCCACCCTCGCTGCTGCTCTTACCCTACTAGAAACTGAAGGTATCGAATACGAACCCTGGGCTGCTGCACTCTATCCCTTCATGGACATCCCAGCACTCGTGACGGCGATCGTTCTGGCTAGCATTTATCTCAGCAGGCGACGCGCTACCGCAGAAGAGTCTCTCAGCAAGCAGGAGTATCATAGCAGACAAGCTGTTACCGCAGGGGGGTATCCTAGAACCGATCTGGCAAGCCCGTATCCTAGAGAACCGCGTATCACCGCAGGGGGATATCCTAAGCCCGATACCGCAGACAAGGGAGTCAAGATCTGGCCCATCGTCAAAGAAAGTCTCCAAGGTTCTGCCCTATCGGCACTGCTGCTCGGTCTGGCTCTTGGCATATTAACCCAGCCAGAAAGTGTCTATGAAAGCTTCTTCGATCCTCTCTTTCGAGGTCTGCTTTCAATACTGATGCTGGTTATGGGTATGGAGGCTACAGCAAGGATTGGTGAGCTGCGTAAGGTGGGTCAGTGGTACGCCCTATATGCTTTGGTGGCACCGCTAGTGCATGGATTAATCGCCTTCGGTTTGGGCATGATTGCTCACCTCATCACAGGATTTAGTCTTGGTGGTGTGGTGATCCTGGCAACGATCGCTGCCTCTAGTTCGGATATCTCAGGACCGCCCACTTTACGAGCTGGTATCCCCTCGGCTAATCCTTCCGCCTACATCGGCTCGTCCACAGCCGTCGGCACGCCGATTGCCCTGGCAGTAGGAATTCCGCTCTTTATCGGACTTGCCCAGGCACTGATGGGCAGCTAATCTCAGACAGGTCGCTCTCTGCCAGTGCTTTCCTTATCTGGCGATCGACGCGATGCTGCCGTTTCCCTAAGTTTCTATATAGTTCAATGACTACACACATCGAGAGGTAATTAACATGACCCAGCAAGCTATCAAGCTCGTTATTGTCACAGAAAAGTTGTTGCTGAAAAAGATCGCCAAGATCATCGACCAAGCTGGAGCTACTGGTTATACGGTGGTGGACACTGGCGGTAAAGGCAGTCGCAATGTGCGCTCGTCGGGACAACCCACCATTTCCGACACCTACTCGAATATAAAGTTCGAGGTGCTTACCCGCAATCGGGATATTGCCCTGAAGATTTCGGATGGGGTCGCAGCGCAGTTTTTTGACGATTATTCGGGCATCGCCTATATCTGTAATGCGGAGGTACTGCACGCCCACAAGTTCTGACTTCTTCACCCAGTTGATCGAACTAAAAAATTTATAACAATGCTAAAACCAAGCTAGAGTATATAAGAGAGAAACATCTCAATCAAACCCAGAGCGTGTTGGAAATGTTTGGCGAAATTCTGGTTTTCTCCGATCAATCCCAGAATTCTACTCAATTAAAGTATCTATAAAGCGATCGCTGGAAATCATTTTATCGTAGAGTGGCGATCGCACCGCTCTGTAACTTCTTTATTTGACAAATTGTTGTAAAGTAATGTGAAAGACAACTGCGATTATGGAAGCAACAAAAGTATCTGTTAGCAATATTTCTCTCTCGCCTTTAGGTATTGGTACTTGGTCTTGGGGCGATCGCTTATTTTGGGGTTATGGTTCTGACTATGGAGAGACAGAAGTACAAAAAGCATTTGAAGCAGCTATTGCAAGTGGTGTGACTTTTTTTGATACTGCCGAAGTTTACGGTTTGGGAGAATCAGAAAGACTTTTAGGAAGATTTATCAAGCAAACAACTCAACCAATACAAGTAGCTACTAAATATTTTCCCTTGCCTTGGAGATGGGATAAAAAAGCGGTAGCCGATGCGTTGACTACTAGTCTCAAGCGACTTGAAGTCGAACAGATTGCTCTGTATCAAGTTCATACTCCCTTTGACTTTTTTATGGGTCAATCAACTTTAATGGAAGCTCTAGCCGATGAAGTCAAACGAGGACGTATTCAGAGTGTAGGAGTGAGTAATTATTCAGCGACTCAGATGACACAAGCTCATGACCTTCTAGCAAAATATGATGTTCCCTTAGCTGTTAATCAAGTTCGTTATTCTCTATTGACTAGAAAAATCGAACAAAACGGTATTTTGGAAACAGCACGTCGCCTGGGAGTTACTATTTTGGCATACAGTCCTTTAGACCAGGGATTGTTGACTGGTAAATACACTTCAGATACAGCAAACCAAGTCCAAGGAGCAAGAAAACTCGACCCCAAATTTTCAGCTAATGGTTTGAAGAAAATCGAACCATTAATTAACAAGTTAAAACAACTTGGTGAGAAACACCAAAAAACAACCGTTCAGGTAGCTCTTAATTGGTTAATAGCTCAGGGAAATGTGATTCCTATTCCTGGTGCGAAAAATGCTCGACAAGCCGAAGAAAATGCAGGTGCTATCGGCTGGCAACTAAGTCCAGAAGATGTAGAGCAACTTGGTTTTTTGAGTCTAAACTATTGATTTTTTAATGATTTTTTAATTCGACTAAGCCATACGAGAGTGTCTTCCGACTAAGCCATACGAGAGTGTCTTCAAATCTGACCAAATGGCTTACCGTATTTACTCCAATTCTCTTTATTCAACTTCTTTTGACCGTAGACGGCGGAGTTTTCTGCGCCACTAAGGGGTGAAGAAGTCAGAACGTGTGCGCGTGCAGTACCTCCGCGCTACAGAGATAGGCGATGCCCGAATAATCGTCGAAAAACTGCGCTGCGACCTGATCCGAAATCTTCAGAGCTATATCCCGATTGGAGGTAAGCACCTCGATCTTTATATTCGAGTAGGTGTCAGAAACAGTTGGTTGTCCCGACGTGCGCTCGTTGCGACTGCCTCTACCGCCAGCGTCCATAACTGTATAACCGGTAGCCCCGGCTTGGTCGATGATCTTGACAATCTTTTTTAGCAACAACTTTTCCGTGACGATGACGAGTTTACTAGCTTGCTGGGTCATGTAGTTTACCTCTTAACGCGTGTAGTCATTGAACTACACAGAAACTCAGGAGAACGGCAGCACCTCGCGCTATCGCGCCGAGCGGAGTTAACGAAGGGAATACCATTGCGTTTGTATACACGTTGCGTAACAGCGCGCTTACCATTGTAAGCACTTTAGCATCATGCTATTGATCGGTCAAGACAGGTGCGGTATAGCCGAACAGATTCAACTTAAAAGAAAAACTTATGATTTAAATTTGACATTTCCATATTAGGGAGCGCAAAAATCCATGGGTTTTATGATAGATTTGGATACATAGAAAATTATTTTTAATAGATTGATATCTATGAAAGGTGATGACTGTCTTGCATCCTTGCATCACCTTTCAGCCCCGTTCGGAGAGCAACCATCTCTGAACACCCTGTCGAAGTTTTCGTGTAACACTTGTACTGACTTTTTAAAGCTCACTTATTACAATAATCGCTCCTCATTAGAGGAGACGGAAGGAGGTATTATGTTAGTGGATTTCTTATCTAATTTCCTGACGCGCTTCCTGGCGCAGTTGCAGTCCCCGACACTTGGCTTTGTAAATAGAGTTAAGCATATAAAATTCAATTTTTGATAGACCAATATCTATCAAAGGTGATGGCTGTCTTGCATCACCTTTTAGTCCCGTTCGGAGAGCAACCATCTCTGAACACCCTGTCGAAGTTCTCGCGTAACACCCCTACTGTAGGGTTGAAACGCTTCACCCTTATTTTTTAAAGCTCACTTATTACAATAATCGCTCCTCGTTAGAGGAGGAAGGAGGTATTATATTAGTGGATTTTTTATCTGATTTCTTGACGCTCTTTTTAGAAAAGTTGCAGTCCCCGACACTCGGCTTTCTGATTGGTGGTATGGTTGTTGCCGCTGTTAATAGCCGACTGCAAATTCCCGATGCGATCTATAAGTTCATCGTCTTCATGCTGCTGATCAAAGTCGGACTAAGCGGTGGTATTGCGATCCGCAATGCCAATTTGGCGGAGATGCTGTTGCCTGCGCTGTTTGCCGTAGTAACAGGGATTCTGATCGTGTTCATCGGGCGCTACACATTAGCCAAGCTGCCGAGCGTCAAAACCGTGGATGCCATTGCGACCGCGGGCTTGTTCGGTGCCGTGAGTGGCTCTACTCTCGCCGCTGGTCTGACGATACTGGAAACGGAAGGCATCGAATATGAACCCTGGGCTGCTGCACTCTATCCCTTTATGGACATCCCAGCTCTCGTGACTGCGATTGTCTTGGCCAGCATTTATCTCAGCAAGAAGCGCGCTACCGCAGACGAATCTCTCAGCAAGCAGGAGTATCTTGGCAAGCAGCGCGTTAACGCAGGGGGGTATCCTAAGACCGATCTGGCAAGCCCATATCCTAGAGAACCGCGTATTACCGCAGGGGGATATCCTAAGCCCGATAACGCAGACAAGCGAGTCAAAATCTGGCCCATTGTGAAGGAAAGCCTTCAGGGATCTGCCCTATCCGCACTGTTGCTCGGCCTTGCTCTAGGTATACTGACCCGACCAGAAAGTGTCTATGAGAGCTTCTTCGATCCCCTTTTCCGTGGCTTGCTTTCGATATTGATGCTGGTAATGGGTATGGAGGCAACGGCAAGGCTCGGCGAACTGCGCAAGGTGGGTCAGTGGTACGCCCTATATGCCTTTGTGGCACCGCTGCTCCATGGGTTCATTGCCTTTGGTCTCGGCATGATTGCCCACGTCGTCACGGGATTCAGCCTTGGAGGCGTAGTGATTCTGGCTGTCATCGCCTCCTCCAGTTCAGACATCTCAGGACCGCCCACTTTGCGAGCTGGTATCCCGTCGGCTAATCCTTCTGCCTACATCGGCTCATCCACAGCCGTCGGCACGCCAATTGCGCTTGCCATAGGCATACCGCTCTTCATCGGACTCGCCCAGGCACTGATGGGCAGCTGATCTTAGACAAGTCGAGAGCTGCTGGGTTCTCCTAGCCCAGCGACTAATAAGAACTAGGAATGTGAAAGACGCGAAAAACGCGAAAGACGTTTTGATTGGTGATTAACTGCCACCATTTATCCAGTCTAGATCTAGCAATTGAACTGTTCGATCGCCTTCTGTTTTAACAGCATCTAGCAAATCCTTCTAAAACTACTACTATCTATAGCTTTACTATTGACTTACAAAACTGACATAGCTTGATTCATTGATTTTGTTCCATGCTGCAACTGCCGAACGAAATTGATTCCATTGCTCGTATACTTTTTTAAAGGCGGGGCTTTTCCCTGCTTCTTGCCCATAGTAATCCTGGGCTGCCTGTTGGGCTGCCCGAAGAATTTCTGGGGGGTAGGCAGTTAACTTTGTACCACTGTCAATTAGGGTTGTTAAGGCTTCTCGGTTGAGGGCATCGTATTTAGAAAGCATATTTAGATTAGCTTCCATGGCTGCGGTTTTGAAAATCTCCTGATATTCAACGGGCAGTCTATCCCACTGAGATTTATTAACCTGTACCTCTAAGGTAGGTCCTGGTTCCCACCAACCAGGATAATAATAGTAAGATGCAGCTTTATTCAAGCCCAATTTGAGATCGTCATAAGGACCAACCCATTCCGCAGCGTCGATCGCGCCTCGTTCTAAAGCTAGATAGATTTCGCCCCCTGGCAATACCTGGACGTTTACCCCCAAGCTGGACATAACTTTTCCTCCCAAGCCTGGAATCCTCATTTTTAGACCTTTTAAGTCTCGTAAGGAGGCAATTTCTTTTTTGAACCACCCCCCCATTTGCGCCCCAGTGTTACCCGCAGGAAAGTTGATTACATTAAAATCGCTATATAGCTCGTGCATTGCCTCTAAACCACCGCCATGATAATACCAGGCATTTTGCTGTTGGGCGGTCAAGCCAAAGGGTACGCAAGTACCAAAAGCCAAAGCGGGATTTTTCCCTACATAATAGTAGCTGGCGGTATGTCCGCATTCTACCGTACCGTTTTGTACCGCATCCAAAACTTCTAAACCGGGAACAATTTCTCCCGCAGCATAGGGTTCAATCTGGAAACGTCCTCCAGTCATAGCAGCCACGCGATCGCACACTGTTGTTGCTCCACCGTAGATTGTATCAAGAGATTTGGGCCAACTTGTAACCATACGCCATCTAATGTTTGGTAAACCCTCAGCCTGAACATTAGGACTATTATTGGTTTGATCGCAGGCAACTAAGATAGTGCTAGTAGTAGCTGCGATCGCCAAACGGTCTAATAGTTGTCTTCGTTTCATCATAATTAGATTTGTTTTATCGATATATCGTCTTGGCAAGCGAGTATCATACAGCAAAAGAGGAGCGAGTATTAGGGGGAAAAAGGGGATAGAGGTATGATTAGGGACTTAGAGAAACCTTATCAGGTTGGCGATCGCAGACAATAAATAATGGCTTAATTAATTGGAACTATGGAGCAATAGATGGCTCTTTCTTGCTCCGTACTATACGCTGAAGAAACCTCAACAGCGTGTGATGATCGTCGCAGCAGGCACGCCGTACAAGCGAGCGAGCGGAGAGTAAAATGTAGATATTCTATTGCTGTTTTCTTTCTGAGGTAAGTATCGAGGGGAAAGGTATACAGTGAATCCATGACTACTGCACTGGTAGCGCACCTGATTCGCAACTATGCTAACTTCACACCACAACCGATCAGAGAGTATCGTGGACTCGCACCTAGTCAATTAGATAATGTAATTGATTATATTCAAACCTACTCCCTTCCCACTGTAAAATCAGGTAATACAGAGGAAGCGTAATGAATCAAACAAAAGCGTTAAAGAAACAGCCTTTTGATGCCGACAAGTGGCAGAAACTTTACTATCGTAATCAACAGCAGTA
>JADEXJ010000152.1 GCA_015207195.1 Pleurocapsales cyanobacterium LEGE 10410 | reverse complement strand
GTCTCTTGAGAAAGTCATCGATACTTTATGTGAAGGTCTCAACTTTTTCAACTCGGTTCCTGAACAGCTTCAATCCATGACTTACTTCCCTCATCTAAGAATTACGTTTTAGAACGCAAATTGGTATCACTACTCGCTACTCACTACTCACTACTCGCTACTTGCTACTCCCTACTCGCTACTTCCTACTCAAGCGAAGCGTTATCAGACGACGCTATTTTTTCTTTTTGCTCAAATCTACGGCTTCTAGTTCCGATAAATTAAAGGTGACTAGCTTATCCCAGTTGCCACCTTCAAACAGTACGGCGACTCTACCATCATCTATCCGCTGTACCAAACCCTGAAAGTTGTAATAAGTATCGTCGGGGTTAGTAATTTTAACCGTTGCGCCAGGTAAAATAATCATGCTTTAATGCGATCGCCCTATCTCTAAAATTTACTTTATTTAGCTTACCAAGTACCAGTCAGATTAAAAAGATTCGTCTTTAATTGCATCTAATATTTCATCGCTAGTAGGGTTGTAATTGGGTTCGGATAATTGTATATTCTCCTTCCAGATATAGTAGACTTCGGCTAATGTTCCCTGATGGTGACTCCAAGAGCCTGTATAGTCGTTAAAATTTAATCTAACTAGTAACCATTCTGGCTGGGGGGAATCTAATGGTTTAGTCGCAAAAATAAACCCCGCCTCATTATTTTGATACTCGTACAATTCTAAGGAATACAAAGAACCTCGCCAGCCATATTCTCCTGAAATGGTAGCTTCTATAGCTGCTTTTTCTGTATTGTTTTTGGGGGTAAAAATAAAGGTCTTTTGAGGTTTAGCAGTATAAATCACGGGTGACCAATTAAATTTATCGAGCATAAATTTTGCAAGTTGTTGCAAAGCATCTCGATCGGTCGTCATTAGCCAAACTTCTGCTTCAAGCTGACTACTAATTATCCACTTGATTTGAGAGCCAAATTTATAGGCTACTGCTGCAAAAGCATTGTCTCGAACTAGATGATGATCGATACCGACATAACCTTCACTCAATAGTTGGTCGATAGTTTTGGTTGAAGGAAAGGGCTTTTTATAAGAAAAATCGTAGTGTATTGGTCTAGTCTGAAGATTGTATGGCGATCGCTTATTTCCTTCACTATTTTTCATGGTCGATACTACTCTCAAAAGAACCTAGAACTATTGTTCCCAAAAAAAGACCGAATTTATAGTTATGGGAGTAAAAAGCCGAAATTGACCAGAAAATAAAAGTTTATCTTTAGCAATCCGCCATAAACTGCGTTTTTATCTCATTACAGACTAAATTAACCAGTTTGATTTCAATACAATTTAGCAACAGCAAAAATTAAATTATCAAATTGGTCTTTTAGTGATGGGCTGTGAAACCAAGCTACAAAAAACACCTCTTTAGTTGGATGGCCGATAAAAAAAGATCTTTAAAGCGACCAAGAATAGCTAAAATAAACCCTGTGCTATTAGTCTAAGGTTTATCTATGTCTGAGATTGGGTCTGTCCCCTTTAGTCCTGCTGAAATCGCAGCAGAAGGTATCAAACCAGAGGAATACCAAGAAATTGTCAATCGCTTGGGTCGCCATCCTAACAAAGCAGAATTGGGCATGTTTGGGGTGATGTGGTCAGAACACTGTTGCTATAAAAATTCTCGACCCCTGTTAAGCCAGTTTCCCACCACGGGCGATCGCGTTTTAGTTGGACCAGGAGAGAACGCGGGGGTAGTAGACTTGGGTAATGGGTTAAGGTTAGCTTTTAAAATAGAATCCCATAACCATCCTTCGGCGATCGAGCCTTTTCAGGGTGCTGCAACAGGAGTAGGGGGAATTCTCCGAGACATATTTACGATGGGCGCACGTCCCATTGCTATCCTTAATTCTTTACGCTTTGGCAATTTGACAGATGCCCGTACCAAACGCATCTTTCAGGGAGTGGTTGAAGGTATCTCTCACTATGGTAACTGCATTGGCGTACCTACTGTAGCGGGAGAGATCTATTTTGATCGGGCTTATGGTGGTAATCCTCTGGTTAATGCAATGGCACTAGGACTAATGGAAACTGAGGAGATAGTCAAGTCTGGGGCATCAGGTATTGGTAATCCTGTACTATATGTTGGCTCGACTACTGGTAGAGACGGCATGGGAGGAGCAAGTTTTGCTAGTGCCGAACTTACTGATGATTCAATGGACGATCGCCCTGCGGTACAGGTAGGCGATCCTTTTTTAGAAAAGTCTTTAGTTGAAGCTTGCCTAGAAGCTTTCAAAACAGGGGCGGTAGTAGCAGCCCAGGATATGGGGGCAGCAGGATTGACCTGTTCGACTTCGGAAATGGCAGACAAAGGCGGGGTGGGTATTGAATTGGATTTGGATTTAATTCCTGCCAGAGAAACAGGTATGACTCCCTATGAATATTTACTTTCAGAATCTCAGGAGAGAATGCTGTTTGTTGCTACCAAAGGCAGAGAACAAGAGCTAATTGAGATTTTCCATCGCTGGGGACTTCAGGCGGTGGTTGCAGGATCGGTTATTGAAGAACCTGTAGTGAGAATTTTACATCGGGGTGAGGTAGCTGCCGAAGTTACCGCCACTGCTTTGGCGGATGATACTCCCATTTACCACCGCGAATTATTAACCGAATCTCCTGCCTATGCTAAGGAGGCTGCCCGCTGGACGGCGGATTGTTTACCTGGATGTGATTATCAGGGTATCGATGTTCGGGGAACTTATCAAACCTGGAACGAAATTTTATTACAGCTATTGGATACGCCGACGATCGCTTCAAAGCAGTGGGTATACCGTCAATACGACCATCAAGTACAAAACAACACCATCTTGTTGCCTGGGGGTGCCGATGCAGCAGTAATTAGGGTACGTCCCATTGATGCTAAACCAGAAGACTGTACTGTCGGAGTGGCTGCAACTACCGACTGTAATTCCCGTTACGTATATCTCGATCCCTATGAAGGAGCAAAGGCAGCCGTCGCTGAAGCTGCCCGCAATTTAAGCTGTGTGGGGGCTGAACCCCTGGCAGTCACCGATAACCTCAATTTTGGTAGTCCCGAAAAACCCGTGGGCTATTGGCAATTAGCTAACGCCTGTAAAGGAATTGCTGATGCTTGTCGGGAAATGTCTACTCCCGTCACTGGGGGGAATGTTTCTCTTTATAACGAGACTTTAGATTCTCAGGGCAATCCTCAGCCAATTTATCCCACACCCGTAATCGGCATGGTGGGTCTAATCCCCGACATTAGCAAAATTTGCGGACAGTCTTGGGTCAATCTAGGAGATCTGATTTATCTTTTGGGTAATTCTCAACCTACTTTATCTGCATCGGAATATCTAGCTACAGTTCACGGTATAGTAGCGGGTGTTCCTCCCACAGTCGATCTGGAACTAGAAAAAAAGGTTCAGGCAGCTTGTCGTCATGGAATACGCCAGGGATGGATTCAATCCGCTCACGATTTGGCGGAGGGGGGATTGGCGGTAGCCCTAGCAGAAGCCTGTATCGGTAATAGTTTGGGGGCAGATATCGATGTTCCCGTATCGGATACACAACGACTAGATGAACTGTTGTTTGGTGAGGCAACCAGTCAGATTGTGGTTTCAGTCGCTTCTAAAGCAGCCGATGCTTGGGAAGCTTATTTGCAAGATAATTTAAGCAGATGCTGGAGCAAAATAGGCACAGTAAATGCACCTCAGTCAAGCTTGAATATTTTAACCAACGATAATCTTACGTTAATTAATGTTAAAATAAGTGACATGACTGTTGCTTGGAATCAGGCGATAGAAAGCAGATTGTGATAGCACTGTCTGGTAAAACCGCCAAAAGAAATTTTACAAGCCCTCCTCAAAGGAGGATCAACAATCTTCCGTAGCGACTTACTACTAGCAACATCTTAAATCAGTCAAACAAAAATCTTTTAAAGCGGTTAGCCTGGAAATCAAGAGCATTGAGAGCAGTCTTAAGTACTTATTTACCACAAGGGTAGGAGCAAGCCAAGAGCATGATGCCACAACAGTCTTTCGATTGGAGAGAAGATTTTTTCATGAGCGATCGCGGAATTGATAAACCAGAAGAAGCCTGTGGTGTTTTTGGGGTATATGCCCCAGAGAAAATATTGGAAGTAGCCAAGCTTACCTACTTTGGTCTTTACGCTCTACAACATCGAGGGCAGGAATCGGCGGGAATCGCGACGCTCAAGCAAGGACAGATTTATTGCCACAAGGATATGGGATTAGTGTCTCAAGTCTTTAGTGAAGAAATCTTAGAACAGCTACCAGGGGAGATTGCGATCGGTCATACTCGCTACTCGACTACTGGCTCTAGCTTAAAAGAAAATGCTCAACCAGTGGTTTTGGATACTAGACTCGGCAAATTAGCCTTGGCTCATAACGGCAATTTGGTTAACACCGTAGAGCTTCGGCAGCATCTAACAAAACGAGATACGGACTTTGCTACCACCACCGATTCCGAGATGATCGCCCTGACCATAGCTGATGAAGTCAATAACGGCAAAGACTGGATTCAGGGGGCAATTAGTGCTTTTAAACTCTGTGAGGGCGCATATAGCTTGACGATCGCAACTCCTGCTGGCTTGATGGGGGCGCGTGATCGTCATGGAATTCGTCCTTTGGTAATTGGGTTTTTATCTGGAGAAGAAGGTCAAAGTGACCGCTATGTTCTATCTTCTGAAACCTGTGGCTTAGATATTATTGGCGCGGAGTATTTGCGGGATGTTCGACCAGGGGAGCTGGTTTGGATTACCGATTCAGGCTTAGTTTCGGTCAATTGGGCAGAAAAGCCAGAGAAAAAGCTGTGTATCTTTGAAATGATCTATTTTGCTCGTCCCGACAGCGTGATGCACGATGAAACTCTATATAGTTATCGTATTCGCCTCGGCAGACAGCTGGCTAGGGAATCCTTGGTTGATGCCGACTTGGTAATTGGTGTTCCCGATTCGGGTATTCCTGCTGCGATCGGCTTTTCTCGCGAGTCGGGTATTGCCTATGGCGAAGGACTGATTAAAAATCGCTATGTCGGGCGTACCTTTATTCAACCGACTCAAAGTATGCGCGAGGCGGGTATTCGGATGAAGTTAAATACCCTCAAGGATGCTTTACAGGGTAAGCGAATTATTATTGTCGATGATTCCATCGTGCGGGGAACGACTAGCAAAAAGATCGTTAAAACCCTAAGAGATGCTGGCGCAACCGAAGTACACATGAGAATTTCCTCTCCTCCCGTGACTCATCCCTGTTTTTATGGCATCGATACCGACAATCAAAAGCAGCTTATTGCTGCAACTAAATCGGTTAAAGAAATTGAAGCGCGCATCGGAGTAGATACTTTAGCATATCTCTCTTGGTCAGGGATGTTAGAAGTAACCCAGGAGAATAAAGAACATTTTTGTTCGGCTTGTTTTACAGGCGACTATCCCGTATCAGTTCCCGACGACATCAAGCGTTCTAAATTGATTTTGGAAGAAACTAAGGTTTAGAGTTTAGATCCGCTCCTATTGGCGATCGCTCATTAAGCTGACTGCGATCGCCATAATTTATAGTACTTTTTATGGCTCACGGCTAATAGCTTTTCGCTGTCATTAGTCTGTATATGTCAAGATGTATTTACTTATTTGTCTTTATTAGCGAACAGTATTAGTACAGGTACAATTTATTTCTTGAAGTTATTACAGGGTTGCTTGGCAATATTGCCATTTTGTCAATAGATATTAATACTTACTTATCAAAATCTATTAGAGATAATTGTTAAGGATTGTATATAAAACTAGCTCTTTATTTCTTGTAAAATAGCTAAAAGGCTTTTGTAGTAGTAATTTTATTGCGTAACAATATGTTAAATAGCAAAAAAAGCCAATAAAACCGAAATTAACTATAATTATTGAAACACGATTCTCAATAAAAGTCTAGGGTCTATAAGCCAGTAAAATCGTTGGTTATTATCAATATTTTGCGTGGTATTTTTTAGTTTTATTTAAGATTTGCCAACAAAAAACAAATACAGAACATCGAGTTTTACAAGTTTTACTTATCTAAATTGCATAAAAATACAGTTGACTAAGTAGCGCTCGCCGATCAAATATCCGCTAAATCAATCTTCAGCTTTCAAAGCTAGTACTATGCAGAATGCTGCTAAGATTTAATAGATACAAAGAAAAATTTATGAATCCTGACGACAAAAAATTTGCTCTGCTAGTTTTAGGTATTCCTTTAGTCGGTCTGGTTTACTGCGGGATCGGAATAACTGCCATGAGTTCTAGTATGACCATCAGACAACATCCCGTAATTTCTGGAGCGATTTTTATCCTGTTACCATTTTGCATTACGGTCTATACCTGGATCTCTGCTTCTGCCAAAGCTTATAAAAAGTAGAGCGATCGCAACTCAGGCAAAACAAACGTATTGATCTTAATGGTAGATGTTTTCAACGGCTAAATCGAGCTATATTGCTCGTGGTCTACTCAAGAATTGGTTAAGTCAAACATGTCCGATCGGATACTATCTCCAGATATTCAGTCAATCCAGGTTGACGATCTAACTGTGAGGATTGCCCGTTCTGCTAGAGAATTAGCTGATGATGCAGCTACTCAAGCTCAAAACCATTTGCAATCTTTATTGGAACAGCAAGAAACCGTTAGCATTATTTTAGCCACGGGTAATTCACAGCTAAAATTTTTAGAGGCGATCGCCTCAGAGGATAAGTTAGACTGGTCGCGCATTATCTTGTTTCATTTAGACGAGTATCTGGGAATTACCGCAGATCATCCTGGTAGCTTTCGTTACTATTTACATCACAAGGTAGAAAGGCAAGTAAGACCACGCATTTTTAACTACATCGAAGGAAATGCTCCCCAGCCCCTGATTGAATGTTCCCGTTATAGCCAGCTATTACAGCAACAAACCATCGATCTCTGTTTACTCGGTATTGGAGATAACGGACACCTTGCTTTTAACGAGCCTTCCGTTGCCGATTTTAATGATTCTTATGTAGTCAAGCTGGTTCAGTTAGAAACAACAACCCGTCGGCAACAGGTAAACGGCGATTATTTTACAGATCTAGAAGCCGTACCCAACTATGCCTATACCCTAACTATTCCCACAATTTGCAGAGCAAAAAAAATCTTTTGTTTGGCGGGGGGAAGCCATAAAGCAGGAGTGGTTAACAAGACTTTGCACGATGCGATCGCACCCGATTTTCCTGCCACCATTTTACGTACCCTACCCCAAGCAACTCTATTTTGCGATCGCGATTCGGTCATTGATTGGCAATTAATTGTTAGTTGTTAGTTGTTTGAATAAAGTGCGCTAGTATCTTATTTATATTCTCAAGCGATCGCCAATTAACCCAAAAATGGAGCAATATTAAATTTTCGTCGCTTCACCACGATTAATTCCTAACGCCCAATCCGTTGCTAACCAAAATATCTAGTGAATTATATCTGTGTTTATCTGTGTTTATCTGCGGACAGTCTTAAAACTAGTTTCCATCGCAATAACGGTTAACCTTTAACAATCGCCCCAAAATCAGCCAAAACTCTAGCGTGATTACGCAGCAACCCTAATAGATTCAATCGATTGCGTTTGACATCAGGATCTTCTGCCATGACTAAAACACTATTTTCACCATCAAAAAAATTACTCACTACGGGAATAATTTTAGCCAAACCATCAATCAATAATTGATAATTACGTTCTTGTTGGGAGGCTTCCGTTTGCGGTAATAATTCTACCAGCGCGTCGTAAAATTCCCTTTCAGAAGACTGTTCAAATAGTTCGGGGTTGACTAATTCTTGAGGATCTAAGGCTTGCGTATCCAAATCTCCTTGAGTTGCCAAACGTGCCGAACGGTTAATCGTTTCGTAGATTTCGTTTAGTCTGCCGTTGTCACGGGTTTCCTGTAAAAACAAGGCGCGATCGCGAACATCTAATAAATCTTCTAAAGCCCGTTCAGTATATTCAGGATCGTTATCACCCAAAACTGCATTGACCAAATCGTAATCAATGTTTTTTTCATCTAGTAGAGTCCTAATCCGTTGAATAAAAAACTCCTGTAAAGCAGCTACGGGAGATTCACTTTCCGAATGTGCCGAAACAAAGTCTGCTGCACCCTGCTCGATCAGTTGATTCAGGTCAATCTGTAAATCGCCATCCCAGGTAATATTTACTATACCGTTTGCTGCCCGACGTAGGGCAAAAGGATCGGATGAGCCACTAGGGATCATACCCAAACCAAAAATACCAATTAAAGTATCCAAGCGATCGGCTAAACCTACTACCCTACCGTTGAGAGTTGTTGGCATCATATCATCTGCGGATCTGGGTAAATAATGCTCAAAAATACCCTTAGCCACCGTAGGAGATTCGCCACTTACTAGGGCATACTTTTCTCCCATAACCCCCTGTAGTTCGGGAAATTCATAGACCATCTGGGTTACCAAGTCTGCTTTGCAAAGTAGAGCAGTACTTTCAATTTCGTTCTGCTCATCTTCACTCACCTCTAGCTGTTCGGCAATAATTTTAGCAGTATCGATAATGCGGTCAACCTTGTCCCGCATCGTGCCTAAATCCTCTTGGAAAGTAACTGTTTCTAGCTGGGGGAGATAGGTATCTAAATGCTCGTCGCAATCCGCCTGATAGAAGAATTGAGCATCTGCTAATCTAGCGCGAATTACCCTACCGTTTCCTTCAGCAATCACCTCTTTTTGATTGGGGTCGCCGTTAGCAATAGTGATAAAGTTAGGTAATAGGGTATGCTCGCTCTCTTGCTGTACGGGGAAGTAACGCTGGTGACTGACCATCACCGTAGTAATTACCTCCGTCGGTAACTTGAGAAAATCCGCTTCAAACTCCCCCGTTACTGCGGTAGGATATTCCACTAAATTTACCACCTCTTCAAGCAAATCGGGATATAGTTCGGCGGTTCCCGACAATTTTTGGGCTTCGTCTAGAATTTCTGCTTTAATCTTCTCTTTTCTAGCGTTTAGGTCTACTTCTACGTGAGCAGAACGCAAAATTTCTACATAATCGGTAGCTTGGCTAATTGTCACCGTATCAGGATGTAGAATACGGTGTCCGCGAGAGGTGCGATCGCTTGTGATACTTTTCGAGCCATTAACCAATTCTAGGGGTAAAACCTCACTGTCCCACAACGCCACTAGCCACCTAATCGGACGAGGAAAACGTAAATCTCCATCGCCCCAGCGCATAAAGCGTTTACCTTCTAAGCCAGTAATCCACTCGACACACAACTTGGGCAAAATCTTAATAGCACTACGACCTTCAATTTTCTTTTGGATAAAGACAAATTCCCCTTTAGGGGTATCGCGAATCTCCAGATCTTCTAAACTTACGCCCTGCTTGCGAGCAAAACCCTCTGCTGCTTTAGTAGGTTGACCATCCTGATATGCTGCTCTTACGGGAGGACCTTTGATTTCTTCTTCGCGATCGGCTTGTCGGTCGGGAAGCTCTTTGATTAAGATGGCTAAACGGCGAGGAGTTCCATAATAGTCAATTGCTGCGGGGTGCAAAAACTCATTTGATAAGCTAGCGGGAATTTTCGCCTGCCATTGAGCGATCGCACTACTTACAAAGTCTGCGGGTAATTCTTCTGTACCTACTTCCAATAAAAAATTAGCCATAAAGATTTATTTATTGCCAGATCGTTTAAACAGGATAGCAGCTATTGATGTTTCATTATCAGTTATTCTGACTTGATCAGTTCAACTACTACAAAAAAACTGGCAGGTTATTTAGACTTGCCAGTGTACTAATTAATTTGCTGACGGATCTTGCCCGTGACCAAAATTACTCTTTACTTTCAATTACGCTATCGATCAAACCATATTCTTTAGCTTCATAAGCGGACATAAAGTAATCGCGATCGGTATCTTTTTTGATTTTTTCGATTGGCTGTCCCGTATTATCTGCCATCATTTGGTTTAGCTGATCGCGGATGCGCAAAATTTCTTTAGCTTCAATATCAATATCAGTTGCCTGTCTGCGTCCTTGGACACCGCCCAAAGGCTGGTGAATCATGATTCGGGAATGGGGCAAAGCCAGACGCTTGCCTTTAGTACCACCACAGAGCAAAAATGCTCCCATAGAAGCAGCCAAACCCACGCAGATAGTTACAACTTCTGACTTAATGTGACGCATGGTGTCATAGATCGCCAAACCAGCAGTCACCGAACCGCCAGGAGAGTTGATATAAAGATAAATTGGCTTACCTGGGTCTTCTGAATCCAAATACAGCATAATGGCAATTATTTGATTTGCCAGAGCATCGTTAACGCTTCTTCCGAGGAAAATAATGCGCTCGCGATATAAACGGTCGTAAATACCAATCCAGTCGCTATACTGCTGACCAGGCATTTGATAGGGGACTTTAGGAACACCGATGGGCATAAGATTTCTTTACCTTAATTATTGTTATTGTTTTTACTAACGCTTCTCACTCGTTTAAGTCAGAGTAGCAACAGGAGTGGGTAGATCTTTAGGACTCTCTAAAACCTTATCGATTAAGCCGTATTCTTTGGCTTCTTGAGGAGTCATATACAGCATTCTATCTGTGTCTTTTTCCAGTTTTTCGATTGGTTGTCCAGTATTTTGACTAAAAATTTCCAGAACCGCACGCTTATTTTCTAATACTTCTTTGGCGCGGATTTGAATATCTGTAGCTTGACCCTGTGCGCCTTGACGGGCTTGATGTAGGATGATTGTGCCGTTGGGCAAGCTAGCGCGATAGCCTTTTGCCCCCGAAGAGAGAATCATGGCTGCTGTTCCCATTGCCTGACCAATACAAATAGTATGCACTGGAGGCTTGATATATGACATGGTGTCGCAAATTGCAAAAGCTTCCGTCTCAAAGCCAATTGAATCTCCACCATACCAAGAAGTACCAGTCGAATTAATATACATGGTGATTGGCTTTTCGGGGTCGTCAAATTGCAGATACAGCAACTGAGCCACAATCAATTCCGTAACATCAATTCCAATCTGATCTTTATATTCGTCAGGAGAAACTAAGGGAAGACCTAAATAGATAATGCGCTCTTTAAGGAGTAGAGAAGGTAAATCTGGGGGTGGAGTACGATAGTTACCACCGCCTCCTCTGTAGGGGGCTTGTACTGCCTGAATTGGTGAATCCATAGTGTTTTGAGTTAATTTACCTCATACGTTATATTGTTACCTGCTCGATAAATTTTAAATTTATGGAGGAACAAACAAAGCTTAAATTGCTTTATGCCAAGGTTAGTAAAATGATTTTAACGCATCTATCTTCCAGAACTGAGCCAGTTTTAATCTATAAAACCGAACTACAACCGAACCAACTACGTTTCTATATTCTCAGCTAAGGAAAAAATTGATTAGACTTTTCGGCTTCCTATTTTTGACCAACCATCAACTATGGCTAGAACAATTGCTTTAATTGCTCATGATGACAAAAAAGACCCTCTGGTAGATTTTGCTGTACGCCACGAGCCTTTGTTATCTCGTTATCATCTGATCGCTACAGAAACAACAGGAAAACGTATTCAGGAAGCTACCACCTTGGAGATCGAGCTAATGGCATCAGAGTCGTTAGGAGGAGATGCTCAGATTGCTGCCAGAGTTGTGGCAGGGGAAGTGATTGCCGTAATTTTTTTGCTCGATCCTTTAAATGCTCGACCCCACGAACCAGATATTCAAGCACTACTGCGGATTTGTAATGTTCATTTAGTCCCCATCGCTACAAATTTAGCAACCGCCGAAGCGATCGCCAACAGCTTTGCTCAAAGTTTGGTCGCTCATTTGATTTTTAATCCCGTATCAGGTGGAGGTAATTCCCAACAGGATCTCAAATTTATCAAACAGATGCTCGAACCCCATTTACATCTTGAGGTTCATCTAACTAGTCTGGAGATTAGTCCTCAAGAATTAGCTCAACAGGCGATCGCCCAAGATGCCGATCTGATCATTGCTTCTGGGGGAGATGGTACGGTATCCGCTGTGGCAGGAGCATTAATTGGAACCGATATTCCCTTGGGTGTGATTCCCAGAGGTACGGCTAATGCCTTTAGTATGGCATTGGGCATTACTCAACAGATTGGTCAGCTACGAAGAGCCTGTGAGGTTATTTTGGCAGGTAAAACTAGAGTAATTGATGCAGCCTACTGTAATAATTTGCCGTTAATCTTACTGGCGGGAATTGGCTACGAAGCCGAAACCATTGAAAAAGCCGATCGCGAAGCCAAAACTCGCTGGGGTTCGTTGGCTTATATCATGGCTGGCTGGCAACAGCTAGACGAGCAGCTACTATTTGAAGCAGAAGTAGAAATTGAAGGAGAAGTCAGAACTTTTCAGGCAGGAGCAATTACCGTTGCCAACGCTGCTCCTCCTACATCAGTACTCGCTCAGGGAATTGGAGAAGTGGTTGTGGATGATGGTTTGTTAGATATTACGATCGCCACCGTAGATAACAAATTACAGGCAGTAACTACTCTTTTTAGTATGTTAGGAGCAGCTTTAATTAAAACTACGGCAGAACTAGATAATATTGTTCACGTGCGATCGCGCCAGGTAAAAATTTCTGCTAGTCCCCCCCAAAAAGTTGTCCTTGATGGGGAAATTATTGGTAATACCCCCTTGAAAATTGAATGTCTTCCCCGCAGCCTAACCCTGTTTGCTCCTCCAGCAAACAAAACCCAATAACCTCAGTTCGACCCAAGATTTTCCAGAGGTAAGATTGAAAATTAAAACGATCTAGGCTGCTTGTGGTGGCGATCGCTCTGCTGTCCAACCCAAAAATAGTTAGAAATCATTTTCTGTAACAATAAATAATAGCAAGACTAACCGACAAAATTTTGTTATTTACCCTTGGTCAATTTGAACTGCGTCAAGCTAAATCTCAAAAAATGTTATTAGTTAGACTTATCGGAGTCAAATATTAAACAAATGAAAATTTCGAGAAAACTCACCACAACCTTGATTGGAGGAACAGTGGGCAGTGCTATTACGTTTGGTCTATTATTGGCAAACTTGCAGCCAATGACTAGAAGTGCTGGTGCTGCTACTCAACTAGCTCAGGCTCTTGCTCCAGAAGAAATCAATCTTCTCACCAAGCAAATTATTGTCCGTATTGATGGGGCTAATTTAGGTTCTGGTTCTCTGATCGACTATTCTGATAATGTTTATACCGTGTTGACCAACTGGCACGTGGTCAAAAAGTCAGGAGACTATACGGTACAGACTATTGATGGTACCAAGCATCAAATCGAACCTAATACGATCCAACAATTGCCAGGATTAGATTTAGCCATCTTCAAATTTACCAGCGATCGCGATTATCAAACAGCCAAACTAGGGGACTCTTCTAATTTAAATGAAGGACAAAGCGTTTATTTTGCAGGCTATCCTGGGGAGTTACGTACTGAAGATAATCGCTACTATCGCTTTTTTACGGCTAGTTTGGTCGGCATACTGCCAAAACCAACGGCAAATGGTTATTCCCTAGTCTACAATGGCGAAGCTTTTCCTGGAATGAGTGGTGGTCCAGTGTTTAACAAGAACGGTTTGTTGATTGGGATTCATGGCGAGGCAAACATTCATGCCCTATCTGGAGCGATTTCTAACTATGGTATTCCGATTAACAGCTATCAAAAGGCGATCGCCAAGCTCAACAGCCAACCTGAGGAAAGTCCCACCGCAGCAAATCCCCCAAAGCCAGCAGAATCAGTTACTGAAGCCAACCAGCCTGAAGTAGAGTCATCTACCAAACCAGACAATAGCCAACAGCCAGAGGAAATCAATTCTGTACCTACTTTTACTCCCGCTCCTCAGCCACAGCCCGAAGTAGCTACCGAACCTACTCCCGCTCCTCAGCCACAGCCCGAAGTAGCTACCGAACCCACACCAGCAGCATCTGAAGAGATTTATATTCCCCGAACTCCTGTACGAATAGCTTTGATTTCTTCCAGAACTGGTATTGACTACACCAAGCTGCGTAATCTACTCAGAGAAGAAAAATGGTCGGAAGCAGATCTTCATACTTATGAGCTAGTGGAGCAAATTGTCAAAACCGCCAAACTGCAAAACAAACACATCTTTATCGAGCTAAAAACTATTGCCGAATTTTCCTGTCCCGATATTAGAACCATAGATTTTCTCTGGAAAAAATATAGCAGCAATAAATTTGGCTTTAGTCCACAACAAGAAATTTGGCAAAGCGTCAATCAACAAGGAGATTTTTCTACCCAAACCTGGCGACGTTTTGCTACCAAGGTAGGTTGGAAAGAAGGCGAAGTGGAAAACAGTAGTGGCTATCTACTCTACAATCAGCTAAGTTTTGAGCCATCTCAAGCCCCATTAGGTCATCTTCCTTGGTGGTTTGCCCTACCAGACGAAGAACAAAAAGTAATCAAACATCTATTTGCACGCTGTAATTTCGATCTAACTGTTGCCGAGTCAGAAGCTGAAGCAGCACCAAAGCCGAATGCAGCAGCAAGCGATCGCCAACCAAACATCAATAAAGCTCCTAAGCCTGATAATAATTGAGCTTCTTAGCTTTTAGGCATTTGCCAATACGAATCTTACCGAAGCTAATTTTATTGACATCCTCCCATCGCTAAAAGCGAGGGATTCCTAAGACTCGCGACTTAGGTTTCTGTTTCCTTCTTCCGTTGGAAGTTTTTTGCAACTGCCCTTTAGAACTATGTCTATCAGGTCTTACGTCCG
>JADEXJ010000151.1 GCA_015207195.1 Pleurocapsales cyanobacterium LEGE 10410 | reverse complement strand
CTCAAGAGTTAAGAGCAGCAGAAGATCCTGAGTTTGAAACTTTCTACACTAAAAACATCCTGCTCAATGAAGGTCTCAGAGCCTGGATGGCAACCCAAGACCAACCACATCAAAACTTTGAATTCCCTGAAGAAGTTCTACCACGTGGTAACGCGCTGTAAGAACCAGCAGAGAATCAACTTAAATGAGTATACTTTCTACTCATTTAATATTTAAACATTGAGTTTAACTATCAACCCCTCAAAACTGAGGGGTTTATTTTATGCTGAAGCTTTAACCATTAATACTAAATCCTGTTCGTACAGGTTACTTTTAATCGCCCCCTAAATCCCCCAAACTTGGGGGACTTGAAGAATTCGATAATAACTTTTACCAAGCGGATTTAGTATAACCATACGCGCTCAATTCCACGGTTAAATTTAAGTTTGGTTAGACG
Organism: Pleurocapsales cyanobacterium LEGE 10410; assembly: GCA_015207195.1. Taxonomy (GTDB): domain Bacteria; phylum Cyanobacteriota; class Cyanobacteriia; order Cyanobacteriales; family Xenococcaceae; genus Waterburya. Next base: position 14,416 of record JADEXJ010000151.1, on the reverse strand, counting down.
CTCGATCGTAAAAATAAGCAAACTAGACTATGATTTTTAGCTGCTCCACGATAGGCTAGAAGATATTTGCTATTAATTAGCTGCGAAGCTCATGGCTCAAAAGCTCACAGCTTTGTTTAATAACGACCAGATTAGTACAGGATAGATATTAAGTTGTGCCAAAGCCAAAAGCCGGCATTGTTTATAACGATATTAAGCCAGTAGCTTGCAAAATTGCCTCAGAAATACAGGAGAAACTTACTACTTTTGGTTGGGATGTGTGTATGACCACAGGAGTTGGAGGAATTTTAGAATACTCAAATCCTAGTAGCCCTGTTTGCCATACAAGAATCGAGCAGTTAACTCCGCCTAACTTTGACTGCGATGTAAAGTTTGCTATAGTTTTAGGGGGAGATGGCACAGTTTTATCAGCTTTCAGGCAGCTTGCTCCTTATAAAATTCCTTTGCTAACTATAAATACGGGACATATGGGTTTTCTGACGGAAACCTATCTCACTCATATAGATGAAGCAATAGACAAGCTTTTGGCTCAGGATTATGAAATAGAAGAGCGTTCTATGTTGGCGGTTAGAGTGTTTCGCAACGATGTCTTATTGTGGGAAGCTCTCAGCTTAAATGAAATGGTTCTGCATCGAGAGCCACTAACCAGTATGTGCCATTTTGAAATTCAGATTGGTCAGCATGCTCCCGTAGATGTAGCAGCAGACGGCATTATAATTTCTACGCCTACTGGATCGACCGCTTACTCATTAAGTGCAGGGGGACCGGTAGTAACTCCCGAAGTACCCGTATTACAGCTTGCGCCAATTTGTCCTCATTCTCTGGCTTCCCGTGCTTTGGTGTTTAGCGATCGCGAGGCTGTTCGAGTATTTCCTGCTACCGCTAACCGCATGGTGATGGTTGTAGACGGCAATGGGGGATGCTATATTTTGCCAAGCGACCATATCAAAATTGAAAAATCAGTTTATCTCGCTCGCTTTATCAGATTACAGTCACCTGAATTTTTCCGCGTTCTCCGAGAAAAGTTAGGTTGGGGTTTGCCTCATATCGCCAAGCCAACTTCGGTTGAGCTGCCTTAAAATTATTAGATTGTTATGTAGTATTTGATATTCCTATGAATACTAAGATATCTAGCACCGTAGACCTGCCAGTTCTCTTGCTGACAGATAATATTTTTGCCCAGCAAGCCAGTTTAGACTTACAGACTTTTGGTTATTTACCCATATTAGAGAAGGCTCAGAAAGGATGGCGTAAACTAAGCCAGCATCAGCCAGTAATGGTGATTATAGATCGCGTTTTTACAGGAAAATTTGGGTTGGATTTATGTCGCCAGCTACGTAGCGCAGGAGAGCGCATACCTATTTTGTTGTTGGTTGAACAAGAAACTGTTGAAGAAAGAGTAGCTTGTTTGGAAGCTGGAGCAGATGACTATTTACTAAAACCCTATCATAAAGAAAAATTACTCGAACAGATTAGCCTATATCTTCAACCCGAAATTAAAGTTCCCGAACAGTTGAGATTTGGCGAATTGATTCTAGATTTAGCCACCCGTCAAGTAGTTAGAGATGGTCAGGTTGTTGACTTAACCATGAAAGAGTTTGAATTACTCAAGTACCTAATGTCTAATCCAGAGCAGGTAATGACCAGAGAAGAAATTATTGATAATGTTTGGGGATACAATTACCGAGGAGAATCTAATGTAATTGAAGTATATATTCGCTATTTGAGGATTAAAATAGAAAGCCCAAATAACAAAAGGCTAATTCAAACTGTTAGAGGTGTAGGCTATGTTCTCAGAGAATTATAAATTTATCGCTATTGCCACCAAAACAACTGACTTGTGAATCTTTTTAGGGAATTATACCGTCTGCTTCTTGTGTAGTCTGTAACTATCCCTAATTCCATTTAAAAAAATCAAGTTATGAAATTTAACCTCAATTTAAGTATTGCACTGTTGATTTTACTCTCTGGCTGTTCTTTTCTATCTACTACTAAAAAGGCGATCGCTAATGATTTTGAAGAAATCAGACAAGAACAACACCAAGATGCTGCCAGGCAAAGAAATACCACACTAAAACGACAATTACTCTATGCAAATCGCGGACAAATGCTACCAATAACCGCTGTTGCCGAGATCGGACAAGAGTATATTCAGCTAGAAGTGGCTCAAACTCCTAAGCAACAGAGTACTGGTTTGATGTTTCGTGAGACTTTGGCAGATAATCGAGGAATGCTATTTACTTTTGAATCAGCAAGAATTGCGCGATTTTGGATGAAAAACGTACCAATATCATTAGATATGGTTTTTCTCAATGGCGATCGCGTGATCGATATTGCAGCAAACGTTCCTCCTTGCAAGTCTAATCCTTGTCCTGTATACGGTCCTGAAGCTTTAGTCGATCGAGTAATTGAGTTACGTGGTGGAAGAGCGCAAGAATTGGGTATTCAAGCAGGTGACACAATAGCGATCAAATCGCTGAATGTAGAAGAGAAATAATTGATTCTTATTGAAAATTTTTATGTATTTATCTCATCTTTAAAACAATTATCTATCAAGAGATGGAGTTAACATAGGTAAAGAAAATATTATCTTTTTTATACTTAGTAAAATTAAGTGTTTTTACGTATTAACATATTGTATGTTATTGAATAAATTCTTAATTTTGTTGAGTGCTGCAACCACTATTTTTTGCTCGAGTAAGCCCTAGATAATTTAGTAGATAGTAGGATTAATTGACAAAACTCTTATTTGAGGCATTTTTCCGCTAACTACTGTCTAGAAGTAGTTTATTTGGCAGCTGAAATCACAATGTAGTTAGTTGTGATCTAAAACACTGACAAAATATTAACTTGTTTTAACAATAGTAGCGATAGATTGTGAGTCGAAACAGCCAATGAGGTGACTCTAGAGCGAATTTTTTTATAAATCAAAAGTTTAAAATCAAGGTAAACAGTAATGAAGCCAACGTTATACACTAATTTGATCAGATTTTTGCAAGAGGAACTAGCTCTTTCTAATGATTCTATTGAGATCGTTCAACGCTCTGTAGAAGAACATCCCGCACCAATACCCATGATTCTCTGGCAGTATGGATTAGTCACTATAGAAGAATTAGACCGCATTTATGATTGGCTTTATAGCAAAACTAAACTAGATTTGAGCTAGAACAGCGATCGATAACTTTACAAGTCTTTGATTTAATCTTTCGGCTGCTGCCGTTCAATTAAGCTGCGACGCAACAGATCTAGAGCAGAACAAGAACTTAAATAGCGAATTAATTCCCGTCCTCGTTGTTGACCAAAACGATATTCGCGAGCCATGGTCTGATTTTCAGGAGTAGCAATTCCAATGTAAACTAGACCAACAGGTTTAGTTGCCGTATCTCCACTAGGACCAGCTATTCCCGTAATACCAATCCCCCAATCAGTTTGTAAACGCTGCTTGATTCCTAAAGCCATTTGCTCGGCAACAATTCCACTTACCGCCCCATATTTTTCCAGGTCGCGATCGCTAACCTGTAAAAGGCTGTGTTTGACTTGGTTAGCATAGGCAATTACTCCACCTAAGAAATAGCCAGAGCTACCAGGGATTTCAGTTAGCATTGCTCCAAGCCCTCCCCCAGTACAGGATTCAGCTACACTGAGGGTTTGTCTGCCATGCTGCAAGAGCTTGCCTACCACAGAAGCCAAAGTATCCTGATCACTACCAAAATAATCTAATCCCGCGATGTTTTTAATTTCCCTGACCACAGGCTCGATTACTTCTGCTGCCTGAGCTTTGGAAGCAGCTTTAGCAGCTATTCTCAAACGAACCTCTCCTTTTCCTGCGTAGGGAGCAACGGTGGGATTGTTAGAATCAAACAAGTGAGCTACCTTTTCTGCTAGGGCAGACTCGCCAATCCCTCGAAAACGCATCATTTGGCTATAGATCGTCTCCTTGCCCCAGCCCTGGCTTTTAAGAAAAGGAACGGCAGTTTCTTGCCACATACGGTGCATTTCTGAAGGTACTCCAGGAAAAGTCATCAGAGTCAGGTCGTCTTTTGGCTGCCAGATAATCCCTGGTGCCGTTCCTGTAGGGTTGGGTAGAGATTTTGCCCCTTGGGGCAGGTACGCTTGTTTGCGATTACTGGGAGTCATAACTCTGCCTACCGACGCAAACTTACGGCTGATATCTTCGGTAATGGCTGGATCTTCAACCAGAGAAGTCTTGAAGAAACTAGCGATCGTTTCTGTAGTCAGATCGTCAGGAGTTGGTCCCAAACCTCCAGTAAAAATTAAGATTGAAGAGCGTTTGACAGCCGTATCGATCGCCTGATGAATACGAGTAACATTATCCCCAACAACTGCTTGATAGTAATGGGGAATACCCAATTTTGCCAATTCTCTAGCTAAATACTGACAATTAGTATTTAAAATATCTCCCAAGAGTAATTCTGTGCCGATACAAATAACTTCTGCACTCATTAATTTTTTACTTAAATGTTGTTAATCTCTGTGTTGAATCTCTACCTGTTACCGCTATGACGCTCGCGCCAAACCTGCCAGATTTGCCAGAATTGCCAAGCCAATAACATTGTTGCACCAATAGCGTAGCCCCAACCGCTAGGAATATTAGAAAAACCTAGAGCTAAACTGCCTACCCAAACAGTCAAGGTATAGATAAATAAGACAGTCTTGCGCTGAGAAATACCAGTTTTGAGCAGCCAGTGATGAAGATGGCTTTTATCGGCAATAAAGGGAGATTTTCCTTTGCTGATTCGAGAAAAAATGACCGCAGACATATCTAAAATCGGTACCGCCAAAATTAGGTAGGGTAGTAAGACGGCAGTAATAGCAGTAGTTTTCACCAAACCAATTACCCCAACTGCTGCCAGGGTAAAGCCCATAAAATAAGCTCCCCCATCCCCCATAAATATTTGCGCGGGATTAAAGTTATAGCGCAAAAAGCCCAATGCTCCTCCTGCCATAGCAGCAGCAATCATAGCAGCAGCAGGCTGATCCATAAACAAAGTCACGACCAGCATGACAAAAGCAGCAATTCCCGAAACTCCAGCAGCCAAACCATCTACTCCATCAATCCAATTGATTGCATTAGCCATCCCAACTAACCAAACCACGGTAACAGGCAAACTAAGCCAATAAATTTTGATTAGGGAATAAACGGGGAAAGAGACAAATTCAATGCGTACTCCCAGATACCAACAGCCAGTAGCTACTGCAATCTGCATTAACAGCCGTGAAATGGGAGTGAGGTTGAATAGATCGTCTGCAAAACCAATCCCAAAAAACAAAATGCTGCCAATAATAACTGCCCAGATTTCCGTCACTTTTTGAGGAGTGAGGGTGGCAAATCCGCCCAAAAACCAGACAATTATTAAGGCTGCAATTGTTCCTGCGAAAATTGAAACCCCGCCAACACGTACCACGGGGTCTTTGTGAATCTTTCTGGCACTTGGTCGATCTACTATACCCAATTTCAAACCCAGAGTTTTTACATCAGGTATAGTCCACAACACAAAGGTCACAGAAATTAGAAAAGCTATCAGATGATACAGTTCCACAGGCATCTGAGTTTACGATCGGTGAGAGTTTATTTGAGTATTAAGTGTACTCGATTAAAGTATTAAACGCCGATTATACTAGTCGTTTTTCTCACCTCAATTTTAGATTTTAGCAGGTACAGGAATTTGTAAATAGGGATAAAGAGGAAAGCGATCGCATAAAGTGGCGACTCGATTCAAACAATCTTTTTGAGTTTTCTCATCCTCTGGGTTGAGTAATTTGTCAGCAATAATATTGGCAATTTCGGTAAATTCTGTCGTTCCCATGCCTCTAGTGGTCATGGCAGGAGAGCCTAAACGTAGACCACTAGTCACGAAAGGAGATTCAGGATCGAAAGGTACGGTATTTTTGTTGGCAGTAATATTTATTTTGCTAACTAGAGCATCTGCTTTTTTACCCGTCATTTCAATACAGCGTAGATCTACCAAAATCAAATGGTTGTCTGTACCGTTGGATACTAGTTTAAAGTTTCTGTTTTTAAAGCCTTCTGCCATTGCCTGAGCATTGGCAATCACCTGACCCGAATATTCTTTAAACTCTGGTTGGAGAGCCTCGCCAAAGGCGACTGCTTTTGCTGCGATCGCGTGTTCTAATGGACCTCCTTGAGTACCAGGAAACACGGATTTATTGAGTTTTTTGCCCAATTCCGCATCACGACTCAAAATCAGACCACCTCTAGGTCCTCTCAAGGTTTTGTGAGTAGTAGTAGTCACTACATCGCAATGAGGAATAGGATTAGGATGATGACCCGACGCAACCAAACCTGCAATGTGAGCAATATCGGCTAACAAATACGCCCCAACTTCATCGGCGATCGCTCTAAATCGGGCAAAATCAATAGTACGAGGATAGGCGGAATAACCGCAAATAATAAGTTTAGGTCGTTCCTTAAGAGCCAGTTCTCTAATGCGATCAAAATCCAGCTCTTCGGTTTCTGGATTCACGCCATATTGAACTACGTTGAACCACTTGCCCGAAACATTGACAGGAGAGCCGTGGGTCAAATGTCCTCCGTGGGACAGATCCATGCCCATAATTGTATCTCCAGGCTCTAGCAGGGTTAAAAACACGGCAAAATTTGCCTGTGCGCCAGAGTGAGGTTGGACGTTTGCCATCGCTGCGCCAAATAATTCTTTAGCGCGATCAATCGCTAGTTGTTCGGCACGGTCAATAAATTCGCAACCGCCATAGTAGCGTTTTCCTGGTAAACCTTCAGCATATTTGTTGGTTAATACTGAACCTTGAGCTGCCAGTACTGCGGGGGAGGTAAAGTTTTCGCTGGCGATTAATTCTAGATGCGATCGCTGGCGGTTAAGCTCTAAATCTATAATTTCGGCAATTTCTGGGTCTGTCTGGGCGAGAAAATCTAAGTTAGTTTGAGTCACTATTTAATTTCTGTATTTATTTTAACAAGTACTATCCATGCTATCGAATTCAAGGGCTGCTGAAAACCGTCAATTCTGGATTTTATTGGGGATTGTTACGAAAAAAAAACTTAACAGCCAATACTTTTAACATTTTATACTTGCGACCATTAAGCTACACCAATAACAGCGAAAAAAAATTAGAATTGTTAATTATATAGCTTCATAGCTTCTGGAGGATTAACACAATGATAGTTATGATTGCAGACGAACAAATTTTGTCAGCCAGACAAGTCTGTCAAAACTGTTTAATGTCAGATCGCAGTGGTTTACCCCGATGGCAGGGTGATGAATTAGGATGTGGTCAAGCTCTCCAGAGGTCAACTTCCAAACAAGCCAGAGTTTATAAATGCCAAATGGGTTTTAATGTTACGCAGATTGATTAATTGTCAGAGTTAACCCAATAAACAGAATAGACACCTGCGCTATCCTAGAGTTCATGTTGCCAACAACTCAAACTTTTACTTTTGCAAGGAGATAACTTATATGGCATGGCGCGGTTCGACAGATGTTAAAGATCGTTTTTTTGGGGCAGCCGTATATCTTTTCGCCATATATGATGCTATGGCTTTAGGAGCTGGTTTGTTAGCACAAATTCCCGCTTTGTTGCCTTTGTTTGAACTATTACAAGTGCTGCTGATTCCCATAAGCCTAATTTATGGCATTTTTAATACCGCTATTCCCTTTGGATTTGGTAGTTTAGTTGTCTTCTTTATTTTATTTCTAGCAGTGGTCAGAAATGAGCGAATTGCCTATTTTATCCGCTTTAACACCTTCCAATCTATTTTATTTGGCATTGCTTTATCTTTAATTCAAATTATCTTCGGGACTTTAGGCGCATTGGTCTTAATTGGTGGTGCAGTGTTTATTGTGGCGACAGCAGCTTGTTTCTATTGCATAGTGCAATGTATCATGGGTCGTTATCCAGAAATACCCTCTATTTCCGATATCGTTTATGCCCAGCTACCAAGATAGCAAGTTTGACATGACAATTAATGTTGTGTGACTTGATTTGATAAGCAACCAATCCCCTCAATTTCTACTCGGACTGCATCGCCATGTTTCATCGATCCAACACCTTCAGGCGTACCTGTTAAAATTACGTCTCCTGGAACCAAAGTCATGATCTGGGAGATATAAGCGACAAGAACATCAGGTTTAAAGACCATATCATCAATGGAAGCAGATTGCCGAGGTAAATTTTCATTATTGACAAAAGTTTGAATTTTAGCCTCTACGCTTAATTCTCGAACAATCCAAGGTCCTAAAGGACAGAATGTATCAAATCCTTTAGCTCTCGACCACTGACCGTCTTTTCTTTGCAGATCTCTTGCTGTAACGTCGTTAGCAATAGTGTAACCCCAAATACTTTTTGCTGCCTGTTCTGGATTGACGTGATGACAGCGATCGCCAATAATTAAAGCCAGTTCTCCTTCATAATCGACCTGTTGAGATTGGGGAGGGTAATAGATATTTTGTGCATCAGCCACAATAGCAGTCGAAGGCTTAAGAAACAAGAGAGGTTCTTTGGGTACAGGAGTCCCCATTTCTGCTGCGTGTTTGAGATAGTTTTTGCCTACCGCAACGATTTTTGAAGGTACACAGGGAGCAAGTAGTTCATAAGTATCTACTTCTTGTTCTTGATCTGTTGTCTGCCCTCCCAACCAGGGTGGAGCATCATAGATCGCCACATTACGATTTGCTTTGAGCAAACCATAGTAGATTTGCTCGCGGTTAGTTTTAATACGGACATAGCGTTGTGCCATAACCAAACAAAGCTCAAAATTGATTGTCAAGAAAAGTTCAACTCAAAGTTGACTATCCCTAAAGGTTACAGCGAAAAACGCCATGTCGCCTATAGATGGAAATATAAAAAGCCCGATCTGCCGTAGAAAAATCAAAATACTGGTAATTCATCCTCAAATCATAGTAAGATTGTAAATCCTTGCTTCGTAGCATTAGTAAAAATCTGCGGATACTACGAAGCCATCTTGTCCACAAGGAGCATAATAATGAGCAACAATTACGAAATGATGTACATCCTACGCCCCGATTTATCAGAGGATCAGGTAGGAGAGTCAATTGATAAATATAAAAACTATCTCAACGAAAACAGTGCAGAAAACCTAGATATCCAAGTTAGAGGCAAAAGGCGACTTGCTTATCCTGTAGGTAAATATTTAGACGGTATTTACGTCCAGATGAATTATGAAGCGGACGGAACCCAAAATGCCCCTCTAGAAAGGATGATGCGTTTAAGCGAAGATACTATTCGTTATTTGACCATCAAACTTAAGAAGCGTGCTATGGTTGCAGCAGCAAATGCAGCAGCAGAGCCTGTATCAGAGTCAGCAGAGTCTTAGGCTTGATGTCTTTAAAACTGGGATAAGGTTTGGGGATAAAATAATTTTCTCGATCTGCCCCAGTTTTTAGATCTAGGTTTAATCTTAGTTTCTAGTTTCAATTACCTGTAGGCGATCGCCTACCCGAATTATGCCCTCGTTTTGAGGAATCAAATTAACACCAAACATCACTCCTAACTCGCTTAGTTGTCTAAAAGTTTCTAGAGTATTAAGAGGTTCTTTCAAGCGATCTTTCTCACCCTGTTTTTGGTCGATGGTAGTGATAATGCAGCGACTACAGGGTTTAGCTACGGTAAAGCGAACATCGCCAATTTGAATTACTCGCCAGGTATCTTCGACAAAAGGCTCAGTAGTTTCCACCACAATATTCGGTCGAAAGCGATTCATCGGAACTGCTCGCTCTGGCGAACTATGAATTTCCATTATTCTTTGATTTAACTTGGCTAAAGAAGCCGTATTGGTAAGCATTACGGGATAATTATCGGCAAAGCTTACGGGGTTGTCATCATCATTAGGATATTTTTTATTAATACGACGTAGGTGTTGGCGAGATTGTCTGACCAAACGGCATTTATTAGAAGCTAGGTTTAATAATTGTTGAAACCACCGCGCTACTTCATCTCCCTGGTCGATGGCTAAAATGCGATCGCGCCAAATTTGTACTTCTGTTAACCTGCCAGTTAGAGTAGGTGTAAAATTCAAAGGGGGAAGACTGCGATCTGCTAACTGTAGGCTGATCTTATCCTCGACCAGCTCGACTTGAACTTTGGCTAATTGAGGAAATTGTCTTTGAGTTATAAATTTGCCCGTGTCAGAAACCAGCATCATTTCTCGATCCCAGAGAAAACCTTTAGTTTTAACTATGGTTTGATGTAATTCGATTCCCTGACAAGATTTGAGAGGATAAACGCATAATTGCGAAATCATAGGCTTTAACAGTAGGAGCGAATATAAGACGAATAATCTGTGCAGGTGATCGCGTTTATCCCAACATTTTTCTTAAGTTATTCAAAAGTAAAACTGGAAGAATAAATAGGTTTCTTTCAATACCTGTTCTCTCTGTTTTGTAAGGCAAAATTCTCAATTCGTCCACCTTTTTAGTTGAATAATTGGTCAATTGGCTTAAAATAGATGGCACAAACTCCAAAAACATTTAAGATTGTTGGACATTATAGACGAGCTAGTTTTTAGCGATAATTTTCTAGCATTTAAATACTATCTTTAGGGTATTTTTAATCAGGAGAAGATCCCAAAAATTCTGTGCTGTTTGAGTAGCTAATTTTGCCCTCCATCTTCTTACATACCTCTTAGGACGGATACTCCCCTACAAAATTCCTTCTAAGTACAGATGTGTAAAGACTAGATAAATTGTTCTAATAAACACGAAGTTACAAACTATCCATCAAGCACTTATCCTATGCCTACATTAAATATTGGTCTTACCGACGAACAACGCCACGGCGTAATCGAACTATTAAACAGAGATTTAGCAGATCTATATCTACTAATCATTAAAACCAAAAAATATCACTGGGACGTTATTGGACCTCAGTTTAGAACTCTACACGAGCTTTGGGAAGAGCATTACAACGCTTTAACTATTAATATTGACGAGACAGCAGAGAGAGTTCGCCAGTTAGGTGGCTATCCTTTAGGAACGGCAGCAGGATTCATCGAATATGGCTCGATTAAAGAACATCCTAACGATTTACCCTCTGCTAACGAAATGGTAGCTCGTCTAGTTCAGGACCACGAACAAGTTATCCGTAATTTAAGAGAGGATATCGACAAATGTGGCGAAGAATTCCATGACGAAGGTACGGCAGATTTTCTTACTGGATTAATGGAACAACACGAAGAGATGGCTTGGATGCTACGTTCTTTCCTCGAAGGTGAAAGTTTAGATCCTAGTGGCAACCGTCCAGAAGCAGAAACCAAGCCTGCGGTTAATGCCTAGTTGAATTGGCGTTGCTTGTTAGGCAGCTAGAGCATTGATTAATTTATCGGGGTACAAATCTATATCTGTACCCCATTGATTTGAGAATTTATACATATCAAAATTTGTTTGACAGAATTTTACAACATGGCAGAAGAAACATATAAAGCAGAACGTACTATTACCGCAGTTCTTAAAGAAGAAAAACAGGTAGACAATGTAGTTCGTCGTCTAATCGATCGCGGTGTGCCTCAAGACCAAATCTCGGTTATGGGTCAAAATTTCCAGTCCCAAACCCGCATTGCAGGATTTATCAGCAAAAAAGACGTTGTTTTGGGTGGATTGCGTACGGGAGCAATTTTTGGCTCTTTGTTTGGTTCACTTTTGAGCTTGTTTACTGGTGTAGGAGTATTATTTATTCCTTTTATCGGTTCTGTAGTAGCAGCAGGTCCAATTACTTCTGTGTTGCTCGGTGCTACCACTGGCGCACTGGCTGGTAGTGCTGGTGCTGGGTTGGCTTCGGCATTGGCTACTTTGGGAATGCCCAAAGAAAAGGCAGCGGTCTACGAAACGCGGGTTAAAGCAGGGGAATTTTTATTAATGGCAGAAGTTCCTGCCAACAAATCTGGCGAATATCAGCTGTTGATAGAAAGTGCGGGAGGTGAAGAAATTCACGTCAATGAGTCTACCTTACCTCGTCCCTGCCCTGGTCATTGTAATGGAGTAGACGATCTATCTCCTGAGGTTCGCTCTCATCTTTCAGAAGCAGCACAAAAAGATTTCATCGAGACTTACAATGCTGTGCTGAGTGAAACAGATGATGAAACCAAAGCCGAACAGCAAGCTTGGTCAACCATTTATGAGAAATACGAAGAAGACGACAATGGAGTCTGGACTAAAGCAAAGGTAAGTGCCTAAAAGGCGATCGCTCTATTAAATTTCTCTAATAGTTCTAAATAGATAAAAAGTTATTCCTTGTTGGATCGAGATCGGGCTAGTTTTATAGTCTTACCGCTACTGTATCTGACAGGGTTTAACTCGATCACTGAATCTGTAAAAACTTATGGGTTTGCAGGCTAATACGCCATTTGGGATGTTGCAGAATATAGTTAAAAATTAAGTCTCTGCTTCGAGGTGAATTCCACTCTGGTTGTAAATAGCATAAAGTTGATTCTGGAACTAAAGCTGCCTGTTGTTCTGCCCATTTTAGGTCGTACTGATTAGTTACAACTACCTTAAGTTCGCTAGCTCGACTGTAAATACTACTATGGGGGGCTTTAAACTGTTTGGGAGAAAAAGTTACCCAGTCAAAATTTCCGCTAACAGGATGTGCGCCAGAAGTTTCTAAGTGAACCTGCATTCTGGCATTTTTTAGTGCTGTTGTTAGGGGATACAAGTCGTGCATTAAAGGTTCTCCCCCCGTAATCACTACAATAGCGGGGTTGGCAGATGAAGCAGCGATCGCTAATTCTGCAACAGACTGTTGGGGATGACGTGCCTGATTCCAGGAATGTTTGGTGTCGCACCAAGGGCAATGAACGTCACAACCTCCCAGGCGGATAAAAAAGGCATTAACTCCTGTCCAATAGCCTTCTCCCTGTACGGAATGAAAGGTTTCTACAATAGGGTACGTAATATGATGAGTAAGACTACTAATCGTGTTTGAGGTACTCAAAGCAATTAAAATAATTAGAATAATATCTTTATCTTAATGTTTTCCACCACGAACCATCTCAACTCCCGTATGGAACGGGTACAGTTACCCCTAATTCCCGTTGTCGGTAAACTGATTCGTCAACATCCAGGAACTATATCTTTAGGACAGGGAGTAGTAGGTTATCCACCACCAGAACGGGCGATCGCTTCTTTGCAGTCATTTCTTGCTCGTTCGGATAATCATTTATATCAAGCCGTTGGGGGGATCGAACCGTTAATCGAGGCAATCGAGACTAAACTCGCTACGGATAATCAAATTAAAATCGACCAGCAAAACTGTGTTGTGGTGACTGCTGGCAGTAATATGGCGTTTATGAATGCCCTACTTGCTATTACTCAAGCAGAAGATGAAATAATTCTCAATACTCCCTATTACTTCAATCACGAGATGGCAATTACTATGGCTAACTGTCGCCCCGTATTGGTCAACACCGATGCTGATTGTCAGTTAGACTTAAATGCGATCGCCGAGGCAATTACTCCCAAAACCAAAGCCATCGTTACTATTTCACCTAATAATCCCACGGGGGCAGTATATCCCCCAGCTAGCTTGAAAGCAGTCAACGATCTCTGTCGCGATCGCGGTATTTATCATATTAGCGATGAGGCATACGAGTATTTTACCTATGGTGTAAAACATACTTCTCCTGGTGCTTTTCCTGATAACCAAGCTCATACCATTTCTTTGTTTAGCCTTTCTAAAGCCTACGGTTTTGCTAGTTGGCGGATTGGCTATATGGTAATTCCCCAACATTTACTCTTAGCAATTCAAAAAGTACAGGATACTAACCTGATTTGTCCTCCCGTAGTTTCCCAATATGCAGCGTTGGGAGCATTACAAGCAGGCGTGAGTTATTGTCGGCAACACCTTCAAGAAATTGCCAAGGTACGAGCTGTTGTTTTAAGACAGCTAGAATCTATTGCCGATCTTTGTCAGATCGCAACTGCAAATGGCGCGTTTTACTTCTGGTTGAAGATTAATACCCAGCTTGATGATTTGGAACTAGTGGAAAGTTTAATCAAAAAATATCGAGTAGCAGTCATTCCTGGTAGTACCTTTGGTATGAAAGATAGCTGTTATCTTCGGGTTGCCTATGGTAGCCTGCAATTAGCTACTGCTGAAGCAGGGATTGAGCGGTTGGTTACTGGTTTAAGAGATCTTTGCCAATAGCTGCTAACTTGCTTTGCAGTCTATGATAATAATGTTGGGTAAGAAAGAAAACTGATGAGTCAGATCAAGTTAATGCACGCCAAGCTTCATCGGGTTAGGGTTACGGAAGCTAATGTTAATTACGTAGGTAGTATTACAATCGATCGCGACTTGATGGATAAAGTTGGCATCCTTCCTTTAGAAGAGGTAGACGTAATTAACCTCAACAACGGCAATCGCTGGTCTACCTATGCGATCGCAGGAG
>JADEXJ010000150.1 GCA_015207195.1 Pleurocapsales cyanobacterium LEGE 10410 | reverse complement strand
CAAGCACCCGATCAAGTTGGGAGTCGGCTTAATAGTGGCTGTGGGAGCATTATTAGGAATTTGTTTGCTCGGATTCTTGCAAGCAGTTTGGATTCCTGCTATTCCTGCGATCATCGGCTTGTTGTTTACCACTGGGGTAATTTTAGCCTACAAGATTTTCTATAGTTCGGCGGTTGATGAGCTAACTGGATTACCCAATCGCGGACAAATGATTAAGCTATTGCATCAAGAAATAGCCAAGTCCAATTCTCCGATGGCTCTATTATCAATCGAGCTTGACCGTTTCAAAACCATCAATAGTAGCTTGGGTGAATCAATTAGCGATCGCCTACTAATTTTGGCAAGCAAACGAATTCAAAACTGTACGCGCCTTCAGGATCGGATTGCCAGGGTAGGTATAGCAGAATTTTCTTTGGCTCTGTTTCCCCTAGAAAACCCAGATTCTGCGATCGCGATTGCTCAAAGAATTCAGCAGGAACTAGCAGGAGCATTTAAAGTCAGGGGACGAGAAATTGTCATTGCTACTAATTTGGGCATTGCTTTCTATCAGCCAGGGCAAGAAATACAGGCTGAAGAACTATTGAGAAATAGCAGCTTGGCACAAGAGCGCGCTCAAGTCGCGGGTAACAATCAATATGCGGTGTTTGTTCCCAGAATGTACTCAGAAACTGTGGCTCAATGGCAGCTAGAAAACGATTTACGCCAGGGAATCGAGCATCAGGAATTCGAGCTATACTATCAGCCAATTATCGACCTAAAAACCGATCGCCTTGCTGGATTTGAAGCTTTAGTACGCTGGATATCTCCTACCAGAGGCTTAGTTGCTCCAGGGGAGTTTATTCCCCTAGCAGAAGTTACAGGTTTGATTGTTCCTTTAGGACACTGGATTTTGCAAGAAGCTTGTCGGCAGATGCACCAATGGCATCAACAGTTTGCCTCACAGCCAGAGCTAACTATTAGTATTAATCTTTCTAGCCATCAATTTTTACCTGACTTGGTAGAACAAGTAGAACAAATATTGAGCGAGACGCAGCTTGCTCCTCAATGTCTCAAGCTAGAAATTACTGAAAGTGCCATGATGGAAAACCTAGAAGAAGCGATCGCGCTGTTTAGACAATTAAAAACTCTGGGTATCAAACTGAGTATTGATGATTTTGGCACTGGCTACTCTTCCCTGAGCTACCTTCAGCAGTTTTCTGCTGATACCCTGAAAGTCGATCGCTCTTTTATCAGCAAGATGAAATCATCACCCAAAAACAAGGCGATCGTCGATATTATTATTACCCTAGCTCACAAACTCGATATGGATGTCATTGCCGAAGGGATTGAAACCGAAAATCATCAGGCAATTCTCAAAACTCTCAACTGCGAATATGGTCAGGGATATTTCTTTGCCAAACCCCTCAATCGAGAAGATGCCACAGTTCTCATCTCACATTATGCTACTAATTATTTCGATCCCACTACGCAAACTGACCTGTAACCTTTCGCTCCCACAGGCGCTGTAGTAAGCTGTCAGGTATTTTAATTTGACGAGCGACCCACAGCCCCAATCGGGGCAAAGTCATGCTACGCATGACGATGGCGCAACGCGCCGTTCTTTTTAAGACGCTAGGGAACACGCGAGTTGTTTATTGAGGTTGATGGGGAGATAGGGAGCTTGGGGGATGGGGAGATGGCTTCTATCCTAATTCAATCATACCCAATTCAAATGATTAACAGCTTAAATCTTAGTTGAAGCAGAAATTAAATTAATATCGGAGGAACGACACTTTTGTTGAGTGTAGTCTGATGGATCGCCCTTTCCCAAAAGGCGATCGCGCAATCAACATTAAATTATTTACATCATCGCATAGTAACAAATTCTTCAGCCGAACTAGGATGGATGCCGACAGTAGCATCAAAATTAGCTTTGGTTGCCCCCATCTTCACGGCGATCGCTACCCCTTGGATAATTTCTGCTGCGCTATCTCCCACCATGTGTGCGCCTACTACCCTGTCGGTATTGGTATCGACAATTAACTTCATTAGGGTTTTTTCCTGTTTATCGGGCAGAGTATAGTACATAGGGCGAAACTTGCTGCGATAAACTTTAACTGCATCGCCGTATTTTTCTCTAGCTTCCGCTTCGGTCAAACCGACTGTAGCTGCTTCGGGGGTGCTAAAAACCGCAGTGGGAATATTTTCGTAGCTCATTTGGCGTGACTGTCCGCCAAAATGGGTATCGGCAAAAGCCCTACCTTCATTAATCGCTACAGGGGTTAAATTTATCCGATCCGTACAGTCTCCTACCGCGTAGATATGCTCTTCGGCAGTCTGATTATATTCATCCACTGCTACTGCATCGTTAACTATTTCTACCTTAGTATTTTCTAAACCAAGATTTTTAAGATCGGGCTTTCTTCCCGTAGCTGCCAAGCTAGCAGCGTCGGCAATGATCACATCTTCGCCACCATCCTTACCTGAGATGGTTATTTTCAAGCCAGTATCTTGTTTAGCAATCGAGATCTTTGGCTTATTGGTAAGAACACGAATGCCGTGTCTTTCCATGCCCTCTTGAATTTCGCTGCGTAGATCGTCATCAAAACCGCGCAAGATTTTGTTACCACGAATCACTAAGGTTACTTCTGTTCCCAAACCTTTAAGAATACAGGCAAACTCTACTCCAATGTACCCCCCGCCAATAATTACCATGTGTTTTGGTTGTTCTTGAACGTGAAATATTTCTCTAGAGGTGATCGCGTGTTCGACTCCAGGAATATCATCTGGTTTTACAGGTTTGCCACCTACTGCAATCAGAATTTTTTCTGCGGTAACCTTTTGTTCGCCAATTTCAATAGTATGGGAATCGACAAACTTACCGTAACCTTCGTAGAGTTTTACCCCAGAGTTATCTAGCATTCTCTGATAGATGCCGTTGAGACGATCGACCTCATTGTTTACGGCGGTGATCATCTTCTTCCAGTCAAAGCTGCTTTCCCCGACGCTCCAGCCATATCCTACCGACTCTTCAAATGCAGCAGGAAAATGAGAAGCATAGACCATTAATTTTTTGGGAACGCAACCCCGATTGACGCAAGTTCCACCCAGGCGATCGCTTTCCACAATACCTACCTTAGCTCCATACTGGGCTGCACGTCTAGCAGTAGCGATTCCCCCCGAACCTGCACCAATTACCAATAAATCGAAATCGTAACTCATGTTTAACTAACTCCTTGTGCTTGAGAAATAATGATCTGCTGTGTACTAGGTCAAGGGAGATGTAGAGGAATCCCTAGTAAATAATGATGAGCCTATTATGACCTACTATTCATTATAATTCTTAAATTCCTCTACCTATACATCGCGATCGCCTAACTGTTATTTAACTAAATGGGCTTCTAAGAACCAAAGACGCTTGTCAACGGTGCGAGAAATTTCAGTATAAAGATCTGCGGTATCGGCATCCCCCAGTTCATCGGTGCGATCGATTGCCTCGCGAAGATGTTTAGCATAAGCACCAAAGCGATCGGCTAACGCAGTTACGTGTTCAGCCCCTATAACAGCATCTAGGGCATATTCAGGCAAGATGGAACTTTCAGCAGCAATGCGAGCTGTTCCCATCGCCACACCGCCCAAAGCGGTAACACGTTCGGCAACCATGTCGGTATATTCTTCTAACTCCGTTGCCATTTCATCAAACATTTCGTGAAGCTGATAGAAGTCCATCCCCTTGACGTTCCAGTGTGCCTGTTTGGTTTGGGTTTTGAGGTCTAATGTTGCTGCCAGAGTTTGGTTGAGCAGCTCGATTGTGGGGACGCGAACATCTTCTGCAAGATCGATTCGAGTGCCGTAGAGTTTTTGTTTAGAAGCAGTTGAAACCATAATTTGATTCTCCTTTGTTGGTTGATTAAGTTTAAAATTTGACCGCCGATTGCGGTAACGTTGACTTTCAATTATGAAACCATTTCTTCGGACAGCTTTTTGAAGCATCGATCACCACTCTGCTTCGACTAACTAAAGGTAATATCTAAAAACATCATGGTAACAAACCCAGCCATAATCCCTAAAGTACCTTCCTGGGCAATGCTTTTACGGTCTATTTCTGGAATAATTTCATCGACAATGACAAACAACATCGAACCAGCAGCGATCGCCATTCCCCAAGGTAAAAATGATTGACCAAAATTAACAATACTCGCCCCGCAAAAGCCTCCAATTGGTTCGACCAAACCAGTGAGCAACGAAACACCCCAGGCATACTTAATCGAGTAGTTTAATTCTCTTAATGCCAGGGCTACTACTAAACCTTCGGGCATATTTTGTAAAGCAATACCCAAAGCTAAAGGCAATCCGTGGCTGATACTGCCATCGCCAAAACCTACACCCACCGCTAAACCTTCAGGAAAATTGTGAATTGTAATCGCAATTACAAATAACCACAGTCGTCCAAAGTTTTTAGTTACTTTACCTTCTCTGCCTTGCTGAAAATGTTCGTGAGGAAAATAGTTGTGCATCAACCCCAACAGACAGGCACCCACAATCATCCCGATACTGACGACTAAGGCGGATTCAGCCTGGGAATAACCGAGACCCTCCGCTGCTTCTTTTCCTGGAACAATTAAAGAAAATGCTGTAGCAGCAAGCATAACACCTCCACCCAACCCTAACAGCGTTCCCTGCCATTTCTGACTTAGATGGGCAGTAAACAAGATGGGTAGCGCACCAACTGCGGTAGCTAAACCTGCACCTAAACTAGCAATAGTACCGAGATAGATTGTTCCCATGTTTTCCTAGTAGGTAGGAACACTTTATTAGATGTCCCTACATGATTGAGCTGATTATTCCGATCCTTTGAGATACGCCAACATAGTATCAGCATCAGAAACTTCAAAAGGATCTGTCGGACAGTTATCGCCGTAATCTGGTTCGATAAACATTTTTTCGATCTTCATGTCGTTAACCAACATCGAATAACGCCAGGAACGCATCCCAAATCCTAAGTTACTTTTGTCTACCAGCATTCCCATTTTACGGGTGAATTCACCGCTACCATCAGGAAGCAAGAAAACATTTTGAACTCCCTGCTGTTTGCCCCACTGAAACATTACAAAGGCATCGTTCACCGACAGGCAAATGATTTCATCTACTCCCAGAGACTTAAATTTTTCATAATGTTTCTCATATCCAGGCAAATGAGTAGAAGAACAAGTCGGCGTAAACGCCCCAGGAAGAGAAAATACGATTACTTTTTTGCCTTTGAAAATATCTTCTGTGCTGAGGTCTTGCCAACGAAAAGGATTAGGTCCTTCGACAGATTCATCGCGCACTCTGGTTTTAAATACTACGTTTGGTACTGTATCTCTCATTATTTAATCTGTTCCTTTTGTGATTATCTCGTACTCATTATGAGTTGCAATAAATAAATCATACTCATAACGACTATGACTTGTCAAGCAAATAAATAATTGATTTTCTAGATCGAGTTCTAGTTAGAAGGAATCCGTAGCGATGGGCGGACTATGGGTAGGGCGATCGCAGATTGATAGATTTAGAAACTCTGGCTCTTTAAAATGAACCCAGATCAGACTTAAGGAGTTATCGAACCTCTCTTCCTGCTGTATTGAGATTAGTTTTTAAATAGTCTCTAATCCAATGACAGCCGTATTCTAGGGGGTTTAACTCTAAAATACGCTTCAAGTCCCAAAGCTTGACTAGTTTATCTTCCGAACCACTAACTAATTGTTGACCGTCGGGACTAAAAGCCACATTCCAAACCCGTCCCCGATGACCTCGAAGTGTAGTTAATAATTTACCTTGTCTATTCCAAATCTTAATCGTGTGATCCGCGCTGGCAGAAGCTATTTTAGTGCCGTCGGGACTAAATTCGACATCGAGGACAACTCCCTGATGTCCCTCTAAAACTCTAATCAATTTTCCCGAACTATCCCACAATTTAACGTTTTGTTCTCTGCCACCCGTAGCAATAGTTTGGCTGTCGGGACTAATAGCAACCGTCCGCAACCCCGTATCATCGGCAAGTATAGCTTGAATCAATTCACCGTCATTCTGCCATAGCTTGAGATAGCGATCTTGACTAACCGAGGCAATCAGTTGATTATCCGAGCTGACATCAATATCGGTAATTATTGCCTGATGAGCAAAAATAGTTCGTTTGGCTACGACTTGAACTTTTTTTGCGACTTGTTGCAAACGCCAAAACCGAATAGTTTGATCGAATCCTCCAGAAACAAACCGATCGTCCCCCAAAAAATCTACATCCGCCACAGGAGCTTCATGTCCCAAGGAAGTGTCAACTATAGTGCCTTGGGTACGCCAGAGCTTGATGGTGCGATCGAGACTAGTAGAAGCGACTAAGCTACCATCACCACTAAAAGCTATTTCATAGGTTTCTGCACTATGACCAGTAAAATTAGTTTTCAACGTACCATCGAGATGCCATAGTTTTGCCGTATGGTCATCAGAAGCCGTGCCAATTAATTTACCTTGGGGATGGAAAGCCACACTCAGCACACTACCTTGGTGTCCATAAAAAGTTTTTACTAAAGGATTCTTGATGTTCCACAGTTTGACTACGTTGTCCCAACCAGCCGTAGCAATAGTCGAGCTATCGGGCGACCAAGCCAATCCCCAGACTCTTCCCCGATGTCCTTCTAGGTTGGAGTGCAAAGTACCGTCCAGATGCCACAGTTTAATCGTTCTGTCCCAACTGCTAGTGCCGATGATCTTCCCATCGGGAGAAAACTTTACTCCCGTTACTGGTGCATCGTATTCTGCCAGAGTCTCAATTAAGCTGCCGTCAGACTGCCAAACTTTAGCTAAATTGTCGTCACCACCAGTTACCAGCAGTTGCCCATCAGGACTAAAATCAATGTCACGAATCGGCATTTTGTGAGCGACAAAAGCATCTAACAGTTTTCCCGACCGATTCCACAATCTCAGAGTCCCAGAGCGATCGCCCGTGGCAATAGTTTGCCCGTCAGGAGAGAAAGCTACGGCTAAGACCTCTCTTTGGTGTCCTAGCAAAACATTGATCGAGTCACCGTCAGAACTCCACAATCTAACGGTTCGATCTTCCGAGGCAGAAGCAATTAGATCTCCTTGGGGACTAAAAACGACTCGATGTACGCTACCTCTATGCCCATGAAGACTATTTCTGATTGTGCCGTTAAGTCTCCAGAGATTAACTACGTTGTCTTCCCCTCCTGAGGCAATAATGTTTTCTTGAGGACTGAAAGCAACATCAATTACACCATCCCGATGACCTCTCAAAGTTCGGAGTAGTTTGCCATCTTGCTGCCAAATCTTGATAGTAGTATCGGAACTAGCAGAAGCAATCAGCTTTGCCGTTTTGACTATAATCAACGCTGTTGACTACATCACGGTGTCCGCTAAAGGTATTTTTCTCAACTACGTTATATACTGCCTGCTTGAGTGCCAAATCTATATCTGGTCTAATTGATTCGCCTATTCCTTCATCTAGCTGAGAAATATCTTGTTTGGCTTTGATTGCTTCGACTAACGAGGCAAAACGTTGTTCGGAATCAAACAAACTTTCGGCAGAAGTAACATGAGCATCTAGCTGATTTCTTTCTGCTCTAATTTTATTTTTTTTCGCCTGGTGATAGTTGCGATAGGCAGTGATGCTAAGAATAGAAGCAAGCACTAGGGCGGTGCCAACAGTACCTAACAGAAATCTTTGGGTTTTTGCCAGTTTTTGCTCTTGAATGAGACGTGATTCAACTTCTTGGAGTCTTTTTAGTTCCAAAGCTTGGCGAATTTCTGCCTGTTCTTGTTCCTGAGAAGCGTTTAAAAACTGATACTCTTCTTGACTAATGTTGTGACTATTTGCCCAGGTTAGAGCATCTTGTAAAGCCTGACCGCGAAGTAAACGAGAACTATCTTGACCATCAGAAGCTAGCCAAAATTTTAATTCGCGACTACAGGGACATAATTTATCCGACTGTTGCCAAATCCAATCTAAATTAAAAATCTTTTGATAGATTAAATTACGAAAGACCAGCCAATCATTGTGTTTAATTACTAGATTTGTCAGCAGCAGTAGTCTTTGTTCGGGACTATCATCGGCAGGAATTAAACCCTGTTGGAGAATTTGCTCGATTAATCCTAAAAGACGGCTAACCATTGGTTCGTTTTCCAAAAGGCGATCGCGAATTGTTTTGAGGTGTTCGGGTTCGTCCTGAATTTCCCAATTATCAATAATTTTCTCTTCGGTTAAAGCTCGCACCCATTCGGCTTCGTATCCTAACGGACAGTTATCGTTTTGGGAAGCATCCAAGGCTAGCTGACAAAGCTTTTGAGTCAGAAAAGGCTGACCTCCAGTCCACTTTAAGACTTCACGCAAAATTTTTTGGGGATTGATAAATCTATCTCGCAAACCAGCGGTCAAAGGCAGGGCTTCTGGCAAAGTAAATCCCGACAAGGCGATCGCCCGCCCGATGTTAAATGGAGTACGTCCCGAATCTCTAATCAAGTCATTAGGAGTTGCTACGCCAAATAAGGCAAAGCCAAGTCGATTAAATTCTGGTTGATCGGCTCTAGTATTGTAAAAATAGCGAATTAAGGCGAAAAAATCGTCAGTAGCAAAATTTAAATTTAAAACACTGTCAATTTCATCAATAAAGATAAATATTTTTTCTGCCGTCAGGGTCGATAAAAGTAGGTCGCCGATAAACAAATTGAGATGCTGGATCGGCGATAGTTCAGCATGTTTTTGCCACCAATCTTTGAGAGATACTTTGCCAATTAAATTCAAGCCACGACATATTTCAGAGGCAATACTTCTATACCACTGTCGAGGTGAGATAGCTTGACTACCAATGTTGGTCATATCCAAAGAAACACAAGCATATCCTTGCTGTTCTAAACGGTTTTTGACCCGAACTCGGAGGCTAGATTTTCCCATCTGACGACAGTTAAAAACATAACAAAACTCTCCCTGCAACAGACCTTGATAAAGCTGGTCATCTGCTTGGCGCGTAACATAGGTAGCAGCATCTATTTTCAGACTACCTCCTACTTGATAATCATTCATCCTGGTGGCTAATAGTTGATTTTTGGCTCGTAATAATAGGCGATCGCCTAAAGACAAACAGAATTTACTCGGCGATCGCTTGGTTGTATCTGGCTAATTCTTGACTAGCTGTGCCATATACTCCCGTAATTTGTTGTTGACAACAGGAGATCGCAAACCCATCAAATTCTTCAGCCTCAACGCCATACATATCTTCAAAGATCTCAGGCTGCACTCGACAAAAACGAGGACGTTGTTCGTAGATCTGACATTTTCTAGTGTGGCGATCGTAATTGATACACCAACCATCTTCTCCCACCATGCTGAGATACAGCTCAAGTTCTTCCCTAGATAAATAATCAGCCAAATCTAGTCGCTCTTCTGGAGCAAGATTGCAGCACGCACCACAACCAGAAACACACTGCCACTTACCAAATTTTGATTTCAATTTTTTCACTTCAAACTCCGAACTACGAACTACAAACTCCGAATTACTAGTTACTCCGTCAATACGTCTCCAAAGGCAAAATCTGGGGCAGCCAAAACAAAAACAGTGGACGGTAGATCGGCAACTCTTGCCTGTAGTTTCTCATAGTATTCGACAAAGTTTTTTGAAGGGTTAGCCATGCCCAGAAAGATCAGATCGGAATTACGAG
The DNA here is from genome assembly GCA_015207195.1 of Pleurocapsales cyanobacterium LEGE 10410. Taxonomy (GTDB): domain Bacteria; phylum Cyanobacteriota; class Cyanobacteriia; order Cyanobacteriales; family Xenococcaceae; genus Waterburya. The sequence continues at coordinate 5,267 of JADEXJ010000150.1, read as the reverse complement.
AAGATGTGTTGAGAATTTCTTCAAAAGAACGACCTTCAGCGACGATCACTCTGGGTATTACATCGATGCGTAGTTTTTGACTAAAGCTACTAAGATTATCTTTAGCAGCAGCAGCAGCAGCGCGATCGGCAACAACCAACTTTAGGTAAATTCTGGCATTGCGCCAGCCAATATCGGTACGTAGTAAATATGCCAGCAGCAGCATCAAGCTACCGTTAGTTTGCATTCCTCCCCACCACACATCAATACTGCGACGAAAACCAAATCCTTGCTGCTGATTTTCGTGAAACACAACCACGTTTCGTTGACTAGCATGAATTTCGGCGATCGCCTGACAAAAGGCTTCTCTACGCTCTGGTTGTTCGCTATCTCCCATAACTACGGTATTGGGAACTAAAGGTCCTAAGCCATAAGTTTCTACCAAACGGACTGCCCCATCAAAGGGATCGTCGGCGGTCACTACTCTCACTAAAGCCTGAACTCCTCGTTTTTGGAGATAGTCGCGAATGGTTCTTTCCAACTTAAGCTGCTGTTTGAGGTCGCGAGAACCACTAGGCAAAACGCTAGAAACCGTCATCAAGCTACGATTGTGACTAAAGCCATCAGCTAGTTCGATCAAAGACCAGCGTTTTTGAGGTGCGCCAGACAATACTAAGATGTGAGGTCGCCAGTTTTTCGGGTCGTCTTGTTCCTCTATTTGAAAAATCCCCTGGCTAATCAACGCCATCCACATTCCGCGACGGACATCGCCCCAGGTGGTTTCCAATTCCCGACGCTGCAACCACAAATAAATACCCAAGACAATTACCGCAGCACATACGGTAGCCAAGGCATTGATTAAAAACATCACCCCCAAACAGCCCAAAGCACCTAAAAGAGATAAAGACCAATGCACCCGAAAGCTAGGGCGAAAAGAAGGACTTTGTAAAAAACCTTCAATGGCTGCGGAAATGTTTAATACCAAATAGGTAGTCAAGAAAAACATCGACAACACGGGGGCAATTAAATCCAGGTCGCCGACACAGACGGCAGCGATCGCAATTGCCAAACTAACCAAAGTCCCGTTACGGGGTTCATCATCTTTACCCTGACCCTTACCCAAAAAATTCAGCAGTGGAGGCAAGACACCATCCCTTGCCAGTGCCTGTAAAACACGAGGCGCACCGAGAATACTACCAATCGCACTGCTTAGGGTCGCTCCCCAAACCCCCAGCAGCATCGTAAATCCAAAGCCATTGAGAGCGGTCTCCTGCATCACAAAAACGTTTTCATCAATCAGGCTAGCCGAATCAGCCCGCATTGCCATAAAAATAGGCAAAGCCATATAAATTACATAACCCGTTCCCACTGCTGCCAAAGTACCAGTTGGCAAAGATTTAATCGGGTCTTTCAAATCTCCCGACATATTCACCCCCGCCATAATTCCCGTTACCGCAGGAAAAAATACGGCAAACACCGTCCAAAAAGGGAGTGCGTCTTCAGGAGGAGGAGAAAACATCTGAGGCTCGACGTTGGGTAAGGGACTACCCAAGATAAACATCAGTAGCGATATGGCGATCGCAGCCATAATAAAATACTGAGCCTTAATCGCCAAGCTAGCAGAAGTTATTGCCAAAATACCTACCAAAACCGTAACGATTAGGGCAACATGAATCTGATTTAACCCCAAATTGGCAATATTGATGCTCAAACCCAGAATTTCGACCTTCGCATTGACCAAACTCTCGGCAAAACCAATAGTGTAAAGAGCAACTGATACAGCCTGAGCAAAATATAGTGAAATGCCCACTGCCCCTCCTGTCTCAATTCCCAAGGAGCGACTGATCATATAATATGCACCGCCGACCCGCACAACCTTATCAGTGGCGATCGCACAGACAGATAATGCGGTCAAAAAGGTAATTGAAGTCGAAATAGTTACAATAGCTAGGGTGCCGATCAAACCTGCATTGCCCACTACCCAGCCAAAACGCAGGTACATAATCACTCCCAAGATCGTCAAGATCGAAGGGGTAAAAACACCGCCAAATGTTCCCAATCCAGTAGCTTCGGCTGCTGCATTAGAACCCGTAGGTAATGAATTTGTCTCGGAAGATTTCACTGTTGGTATAGATACTCAAAAAATAGGGCTTGCTTATTATTACTCATTACAGATTGAATGGGATATTTAACCTACCGTCAATGGCGATCGTGATGAAAGTTTTCCCAAAAGCGAGGAAGCCAGGTGAACTTAGTGCGCTCATAACAAGTCTCACTTGGGCATTTCCCTAGGTCATTCAAGGACTAACAAAACGAAGAAGCTTCCTATAAGTTCGTGATAATATAATAGTTTGCAGTTTAAATATATCAAGACAATCTGAACTCAACCAATTATGACCCTGACTCAACAACGCAAGCAAGAATTAATGGCAGAATATCAAATTCACGAAACCGATACAGGTTCTGCCGATTTGCAAATTGCCGTTCTGACCGAAAGAATCAACAAATTGACCGCTCACCTTAAGGCAAATAAAAAAGATCATTCTTCTAGAAGAGGTCTGTTAAAAATGATCGGTCGTCGCAAAGGTCTTCTGGCATATATCCAAAGAGAAGATTACGAACGCTACCAAAAATTAATTGCTCGTCTCGGTATTCGCCGTTAATTATTGGACAGATTTATGTCATCAGATTCTAAACGGGGTCGTTTACCATTTGAACCCCGTCAAAAAAAGAAGAGCGACCCTGCGGATGTTTCATCCGTTAAGCAACGCGCTCCAGTCAAAAAATCTCAAAAATCCGCTCCTGCTACATCTAAAAAACCAGCTAAGAGAAAATCCCCTACTTCTCGAAGTTCTCGCCAAAATTCTAATTTATCGGCAATTCCCGATGTGGTAAGCAAACGGATGGGAAGGCGCATGGCTATATTTTGCGGTATTCCTTCCGCTTTGGGGATGTCATCCCTATTTATTTTTTACTGGCTCAAGGTCAAAGAAGTGGTAGAGCTACCACCATATTTGGCTTTGGGTGTATCTTTTGGCTTTTTAGCTTTGGGTATCTTTGGCTTGAGCTACGGGCTATTTTCCTCCTGTTGGGATGAAGACCGTGTTGGTAATGCTTGGGGCGTAGATGAATTTAAATTAAACCTTGGAAGAACTAGGGAAGCATGGCGAGCATCTCGCAAAAAAGCCAAAGCAGACTAGCTTAGTCTGCTGGGTAAAGCAAGGTATAGATTGGGGGGAGTTAGAAGTTGATTAGCCTAATTAGCCTAGACCGCTAACGGGCGATCTCGTTAACAACTCGAAAAAATTGACTTTGATTCTTACCCAACGCTCTAGCACGTTTTTGCCAAAAAATTGGCTACCATAGTTGATATAGTAACTTTTCAGTAATTGAGTTATCAAACATGATTGTAGTAATGAAAGTCGGTTCTCCCGATCGGGAAATCGAGAGAATAGAGACGGAGTTACGAGAGTGGGGACTGACTCCAGAAAAAATTGTCGGTAAACACAAAATTGTTATGGGTTTAGTTGGAGATACTGCATCGCTAGACCCTTTACAGCTAAAAGAAATTAGTCCTTGGATTGAAAGCGTTTTGCGCGTTGAAAAACCCTATAAAAAAACCAGTTTGGAATATCGTCATGGGGAACACAGTAATGTAGTTGTTGCTACTCCTAACGGCGACGTTACGTTTGGGCTAAATCAACCTGTAGTTGTTATTGCAGGACCATGCTCGGTAGAAAATGAGGACATGATTATCGCAACAGCTAAAGCAGTTAAGGCTGCTGGAGCCAGCTTTTTGCGAGGCGGTGCCTATAAACCTCGTACTAGTCCCTACTCTTTTCAAGGTCATGGAGAAAGTGCCTTAGAATTACTGGCTGCTGCAAGAGATGCTAGCGGTTTGGGAATTATTACTGAGGTGATGGACACGGCAGATGTAGACAAGGTGGCGGAGGTAGCAGATATTCTCCAGGTTGGAGCAAGAAATATGCAGAATTTCCCCCTGCTCAAGAAAGTTGGCGCACAAGATAAACCCGTCTTTTTAAAGCGGGGTATGTCCGCCACTATTGATGAGTGGTTGATGGCAGCAGAGTATGTTTTAGCTGCGGGTAATTCCAACGTAATTCTGTGCGAGCGAGGAATTCGCACCTTTGATCGCAAACACGTTCGCAACACCCTAGATCTGGCAGTGTTGCCCGTATTACGTTCCTTGACTCACTTGCCAGTCGCGATCGATCCCAGTCATGGTACTGGCATTGCTCAATATGTTCCGCCGATGGCTAAAGCAGCGATCGCAGCGGGAGCAGATTCTTTGATGATTGAAGTTCACCCCAATCCAGCTAAAGCTCTTTCTGATGGACCTCAATCTTTAACTTTTGAGGGATTTGAAGATTTGATGCAAGAATTGAGCGCGATCGGTAAAGCTGTCGGTCGTTGGTCAACGGTTCCCGTGGCAGTTTAAGTAATAAGTAATAAGTAATAAGTAATAAGTAATGAGTAGTAATAGTCTTCACGCTTTTTATTTATTACTTAATGCCAGCTTTATTTAAACCTCGTCTACATAGAAAACCGTAGTTTTTGAATCGAGGATCAAGCGGGTCAAACAGCAATCTATAATTCTTACTTGCTACTCGCTACTTGCTACTTACGAACAAATAACTCAAGAACTCCAGGTTTCAAAGTGGCTGCGGTTTAGCTCTGTTTCCAGCAACTTGTTGTCTATCTTCTGTAACTAAGATGAAAGATACCTCTGCACCAAATGACATAGATTCTGAGACTAGTTCCCAGCTAGATTCTTCTTTAGAGAAAGCAACTCCTCTACGCTGTTTTTTTGCTGCTAGTATTTCTGGAGGAATTGCTTTTTGTTTGTATTTGCTATTCAACTCGGTAGTACAAACTTATGCAACCAAGGCAGTCACTTCAACTAATCCCGTAGTAGTAAACTTGACCGCAGCAGTAAGAACGATGGTGATGGGAATTGTCGCTCTGGGTACTGGGGTTTTTGGCGTAGTTGCAGTTGGCTTGTTGTTGTTGGGGATTCAGCTAACGGTGCAGGGTATTAGAAAAGCTTGAAATCGGGCGATCGCCCTCGCAGATACTAGTAAACTCGCCTTCGTCGGGAATTAACCGTTAGAGGCGAGTTTGTTACTTTTGTCTAATTTATCTGTAGGGGCGACACAAGAGAGGCAAAAGCAAGCCAGAAGTGAGATTGAGTAAAGTAGTCTCCCAAAAGATGAGAGACTATTCTCAATAACCTTTTTTGTTGAAAACGTAATGATTCAACTACCTGA
>JADEXJ010000149.1 GCA_015207195.1 Pleurocapsales cyanobacterium LEGE 10410 | reverse complement strand
GCCTCAGATTGGCCTACCTTTGCCGAGAAAGCTGCCAAGTTAATCGAGCAAGATAATGTGACTACCGTATTTGGTTGCTGGACATCTGCCAGTCGCAAAGCGGTTTTACCTGTATTTGAGTCTAAAAAACATATGTTGTGGTATCCCGTTCAGTATGAAGGACAGGAATGTTCCAACAACGTGTTTTATACGGGTGCCACCCCAAATCAGCAGATCGAACCAGCAGTTGATTGGTTATTAGAAAACAAAGGGCAAGAATTCTTCTTAGTTGGTTCAGACTACGTTTTTCCTCGTACTGCTAATACGATTATTAAAGAACAGTTAGCAGCCAAAGGCGGTACGGTGGCGGGAGAAGACTATGTACCTTTGGGAGATACAGAAGTTACCTCAATCATTACCAAGATTAAAGCAGCCATGCCCAATGGGGGGGTAATCTTCAACAGCCTCAATGGTGATACTAACGTTGCTTTCTTTAAACAGCTACAGAGTGCAGGATTAGGGTCAGATAATTATCCCGTGATGTCTGTCAGTGTGGCGGAAGAAGAAGTCAAACAGATTGGCGCAGAATATTTGAAGGGTAATTATGCTGCTTGGAATTACTTCCAAACTGTAGAAACTCCTCAAAACAACAAGTTTGTTTCAGATTTTAAAGCTGAGTATGGTGATGAACGAGTAACCAACGACCCGATGGAATCTGCATATATTATGGTCTACCTCTGGAAGCAGGCAGTAGAACAGGCAGGAACTACCGACGTTGAAGCCGTACGTCAAGCAGCAGTAGGGCAGGCATTTGATGCTCCCCAAGGAAGGGTAGAAATGCAGCCTAACCACCATATTTCTCAGACTGTACGGATCGGACAGGTGCGGGATGATGGACTTTTTGATGTTGTTTGGTCTACCGAAGATTCCCTCGAACCAGTTCCTTGGAATCAGTATGTGAAAGAGACTCAAGGTTATGCTTGCGACTGGACAGATCCTAACAAGGGAGGAAAGTATAAAGTATAACAGTTTGACGATTGATAATTAATAATAATAGTTGCAATACTAGCTGTAGGTTATTAATTATCAATTTCTCGAACGCTCGAACGCACAAAACATCTGACTCAAATTAAATAGTGTCTATATTCCTTGAAAGTTTATTCAACGCAGTTAGTATTGGTTCTGTGTTGCTAATCGCTGCATTAGGATTAGCAATTGTCTTTGGACTGATGGGTGTAATCAACCTAGCTCATGGCGAATTAATCATGCTGGGGGCTTATGCCACCTTTGTGGTGCAAAACATTTTTAAACCATTTGGCGAACCCTGGTTTAGTTTTTATATTATTGTAGCGATTCCGATCGCCTTCATTGTGTCTGCCCTGATGGGCTTAATCATCGAAAGAGGAGCAATTCGCTTTCTTTATGGACGACCCCTAGAAACTTTGCTGGCTACTTGGGGAGTCAGTCTGATTTTACGGCAGTTGGTGCGCAGCGTTAACTGGTCGCTGTTTATGGCGATCGGAATTTTTGCCCTCTTGTTTTTTGGGGGGATGCAGTTGCTCAAAAGACTTGTTGATTGGCAGAATATTCGGTCTAAAGCTCTAGTAATACTGTTACCTCTGGCTGCGGGAATTGCGATCGCCTTTAACTTGCTATTGGGCGCGAACCCTGCTTTGAGCAAACCCTGGTTTAGTGCCAGAAACGTAGACGTTACCGCCCCCACCTGGTTGCGAGGAGGAACTACAGCATTAGGGTTTCAAACCCCCTATGTTCGCTTATTTATCATCGCCCTAACTATTCTGTGCCTGATTGGAGTTTACTGGTTTTTACAACGTTCTACCTGGGGTTTAAAAATTCGCGCCGTCACCCAGAATCGTACTATGAGTTCTTGCTTGGGTATTCCTACATCCAAAGTTGATGCCCTAACCTTTGCCTTGGGTTCGGGACTGGCAGGAATTGCTGGCTGTGCGGTTAGCCTCTTGGGTTCTGTCGGACCAAATACAGGACAAAGTTACATTGTCGATACCTTTATGGTCGTAGTTGTAGGTGGTGTGGGTAATCTTTGGGGTGCAGTCGTAGCAGCAATGGGCATTGGCATTCTCAACTATTTAATTGGTTCGGGGACTTTAGCTTTGTTTCTCACCTCAGTTAATGCTCCTCAATCTCTGATAGATTTGTTGCTATTCTTTGCTACTAGCAGTATGGCGAAAGTAGTAGTGTTTGCCTTAATTATTGTGTTTTTGCAAATTAAACCAGCGGGATTATTTCCTCAAAAAGGCAGGACGGCAGAGCTGTAACGTTGACTGGGGGACTTTGATTTCCAATAATTATTTAATAATTAGTAATGATTAATGAAACTGGGGTTCAAATCAAACGAAGAAAACAGAGAAACAGGATAATTGAACTTGCTATTATCTTCGCTTCAATTATTGTTTTGGCGATTATCTTACCCAGCGTAATTCCTGCTTTTAGGTTGCGTTTAGTAGGTCGTTTTTTATCTTTGGCAATTGTCGCTTTGGGACTAGATCTTATTTGGGGTTATACGGGTTTATTGAGCCTGGGACACGGAGTTTTCTTTGCTTTAGGGGGTTATGCTCTGGCAATGCACCTCAATCTACAGCTACCCGAAGGAGAGATACCGAGCTTTTTTACTCTCTATGGAGTCAAAGAACTCCCCTGGGTTTGGCAACCCTTTTATTCTTTTCCCGTTACTGTTCTGGCTATATTTATTATTCCTGGAATTATGGCAGGACTCCTGGGCTATTTAGTATTTCGCAATCGCATCAAAGGAGTCTATTTTTCTATTTTGACCCAGGCAGCTTTGCTGGTCTTTTATAATTTCTTCAACGGTCAACAAGAAATCATCAACGGCACAAACGGTTTAAAAACCGATACAGAACAGATTTTTGGACTGCTGGTAAGTTCCCCTAGTGTACAACGCACCTTTTATATTTTGACCGTTGTTTTGCTGATTTTAATTTATCTTCTCTGTCGTTGGCTAACTAGTGGGCGTTTTGGCAGATTATTAAAGGCAATCCGCGATGACGAAACTAGAGTAAGATTCTCAGGTTATGACCCTACAGGTTACAAAGTATTTGTGTTTGCTATCTCAGGAGCGATCGCAGGGGTGGCAGGGGCATTGTATACCGTACAAACGGGCATTATCAACCCCAGTATCATGCAGGTGGCTTTCTCCATAGAAATGGTAATCTGGGTGGCAGTCGGCGGAAGGGGGACATTAATTGGGGCAATTATTGGTACGCTTTTGGTGCGGTTGGCGCAGACTTTTCTGAGTGAAAGCTTTCCCGAAATCTGGCTATTTTTCCAAGGGGCATTGTTCCTAATTGTGGTCACGGTATTGCCCGATGGCATTGTGGGTTGGTGGCGCGACTATGCTTGGCTCAAGTTGCGATCGCTTTTTGGACGCAAACCATCTCTGGCTACCTATCCTAGTTTGGCAGAAGACCCCGAAGTCGATCAAGAACGCGATCGCTTATCAAGTAAGTAGTAAGTAGTAAGTAATAAGTAGTAAGTAATAAGTAATTGCTCATGAGCAAAATACTAGAAATCGAAAACCTAACGGTTAGCTTCGATGGTTTTAAAGCACTCAACAACCTGAATTTTAGTATGGATTCGGGAGAGCTTAGAGTAATTATCGGACCAAACGGGGCGGGTAAAACTACTTTCTTAGATGTGATTACAGGTAAGGTTCAGCCTACTACTGGAAGAGTATTATTTAACGGCAAAAATCTCAAAAATATACCAGAGTATAAAATAGCTCGTCTGGGCATTGGGCGTAAATTTCAAACCCCCAGGGTATATTTAAACTTAACGGTGAGAGAAAATTTGGATTTGGTCTGTAACCAAAACAAAAACGTTTTTTCTACCCTGTTTGGTCGTGCCAATACTACCGAACAAAGAACCGTTGCAGGATTATTAGAGACGATTGGTTTGGATGCTAAAGCCAACCTGTTAGCCAATTTACTATCTCATGGTGAAAAACAACGCCTAGAAATTGGTATGTTAGTGGCACAATCACCAGACTTATTACTAGTAGATGAACCAGCAGCAGGATTAACCGATGAAGAAACCGAAAACGTTGGTGCTTTGTTACTTTCTCTAGCTGAAAGCCATTCCATCATAGCGATCGAACATGATATGGAATTTGTCCGCCAAATTGCTAACGATCAAGTAACAGTATTGCATCAGGGATCTTTGCTTTGCGAGGGAACAATGAGCGAGGTACAGCAAGATCCCCGCGTGATCGAGGTGTATTTAGGAGAAGCACCAGAATAATTAATAAGTAAGAAGTAGGAAGTAGGAAGTAGGAAGTAGGAAGTAGAAAGTAAGAAGTAAGAAGTAAGGGTAATTTGTTACGCACCCGTATTAAAAAATTGCCCTGGGAGAAGTAAGTCGTAATAGGAGAGATTTCCTTGATGGCAAATCTTCTTTGTAGAAGTTCAAAGTAGGAAGTAGTGAGTTAGTAATGAGTTCACAATCGCTAATCAGCAATCAACAGTCAACAGATTTGATGCTTAGGGTATCAGATATCAATGTCTACTATGGCGAAAGTCATATTTTACGAGATGTTGACTTGAGTGTTCCCGCAGGACAAATGGTATGTTTAATTGGGCGCAATGGAGTGGGTAAGACTACCCTATTAAAAACTATTATGGGGTTGCTCTCATCCCGTACAGGCAACATATTTTTTGGCGATCGCCCTATAACTAAACTGGCACCAGATCGTCGGGCAAAGTTGGGTATTGGCTATGTTCCCCAGGGAAGAGAAATTATTCCCCGTGTTTCGGTTAAAGATAATCTCCTGCTTGGTTTAGAAGCTCGTCCCCAAGGAAGAAAAGGTAAAGAAGCGATCCCCGAAGAAATATTTGAGCTTTTTCCCGTACTCAAAACTATGCTGTCGCGCATGGGAGGCGACTTGAGTGGGGGACAGCAGCAACAACTGGCGATCGCTCGCGCTTTAATGGGCAAACCCCGTCTCTTAGTTTTAGATGAACCTACCGAGGGGATTCAGCCCTCAATTGTCCTAGAAATTGAAGCAGCAGTTAAACGGATCATTGCCGAAACTGGTATTTCTGTCCTGTTAGTCGAACAACACCTGCATTTTGTCCGCCAAGCAGATAAATATTACGCCATGCAAAAAGGTGGGATTGTAGCATCAGGTAGCACCGCAGAGTTAACCCAAGAAGTAATTCAAAAATTTTTAGCCGTGTAAACCAAAAAATTGCTTAAAACTCAATACCTCTTGATACTTACTACTTTATACTTCTTTATCCCGAGCCATATGGGACAAGTCCTCGAAGAGGGCTACTCGCTACTCGTACAGACGTAGCATGCTACGTCTGTACAGCTACTTCTTACTCCCTACTTAAGCGAAGCAACACTTGACTTACTAGTACTTAATACCTTCTAATGTTTAGTACCCATGTTCTGAATGGACATTTCAAGTTTTGGCAACAATTGCTAAATACTTGTCCTGGCAAACATACCCCAGAAAAAAGTTATGGAAAGTTTAACTCCAGCCCAGAAAGAACTTTATGATTGGCTAATTGAGTATATCAAATCTACTCAACACGCACCATCGATTAGACAGATGATGAAAGCGATGAACCTGCGATCGCCAGCTCCCGTTCAAAGCCGTTTGGAAAGGCTACGTAACAAGGGTTATATTGACTGGATCGATGGCAAAGCTCGCACGATCAAAATATTACATCAGCCAGAAAAAGGATTGGCAATTGAAGGTGAAATTGCAGCAGGGGGTTTGGTCGAACCGTTTAACGATGAAAAAAATCGACTAGACTTGTCCGATTTGTTTTCTCAACCAGACTGTTATGTGTTACGAGTGGTAGGGGATAGCATGATTGAAGATCTGATTAATGAGGGTGATTATGCAATCATGCGATCGCTCTCTGCTATGGACGCAGTAAAGGATGGCGATATTGTAGCAGCCAGAGTTTCTGGACACGGCACGACTCTCAAACGCTTTTATCAGGAACAGGAACAAATTACCCTCAAACCATCTAATCAGAAGTATGAACCGATTAAAGCAGAGGCTAACAGTGTAGAAATTCAAGGTATCTTAATTGGGGTATGGCGTTCAATTGCTAGTTAGTCCCAAATCTCTTGCTTATTAGTTGAAGATCGAAAATAAACTAGGAAGTAGAGCAAAAGTATGATTTCTGCTTCCTCTCTTTGCCTGCCATGGTTTCACCAACTACACCCCTCTCCGACAAATTAAAATCTAAGCTAACCACGCCCCTGAAGATCGGCTCAGTGGTGGTTGAGAGCCGTGTTTTACAGTCTCCTCTATCGGGAGTAACTGATTTGGTCTTTCGACGGTTGGTCAGGGAATATGCCCCCCAATCGATGATGTATACCGAGATGGTGAGTGCCAAAGAAATTCATCATCTGACCGAGTTGCCGACGATTATGGCGATCGCCCCCGATGAAGCTCCAATTAGTATTCAATTATTCGACTCCCGCCCAGACTTTATGGCTCAAGCAGCCCAGCTTGCGGTGGCTCAAGGAGCAAACACAATTGATATTAATATGGGTTGTCCTGTCAATAAAATTACTAAAAAAGGCGGTGGCTCTTCTCTGTTGCGTCAACCAGAAGTCGCCGAGGCGATCGTTAAAACTGTAGTAGATGCGGTAGATATCCCCGTAACGGTCAAAACTCGTCTGGGTTGGCATGATGATCAAATAAATATTCTTGATTTTGCCCGCAGAATGGAAGATCGGGGGGCGCAAATGCTAACCCTTCATGCTCGAACACGCGCCCAAGGCTATAACGGTACGGCAAGATGGGAATGGATCGCTAAAGTAAAACAGGCTCTGGCGATTCCCGTAATTGCTAACGGCGATATCTTTTCGGTAGAAGCTGCGGTTGAGTGTTTAAAAATCACTAACGCGGATGGGGTTATGTGTTCGCGGGGGACTCTGGGCTATCCTTTTTTGGTTGGTGAAATCGACCATTATCTGAAAACAGGAGAAATCTTACCTCCTCCCTCTGTAACGACCAAACTTCAGTGTGCCAAAAAACATTTATTGGGCTTGTGGGAATACAAAGGACAACGAGGCATCTATCAATCTCGCAAGCATCTTGCCTGGTATTGCAAGGGATTTCCTGGTGCAGCAGAATTGAGAGATCGAGTATCCCAAATTGAAAGTTTGGCACAGGGATTTGCCATCTTAGATCGGGCGATCGCGCAAGATTTATAGTCTGGAGTATTTGATTAGTAGCAAGTTGTATGGAAAATGAGAAAAATCTGGTTGTATTTTAGTGTGGGGCTGATTTGTTGGCATAACTCGATCGCCAAGGCGGGGGTTTTGACTGGAGAAGAATTGACCATATCTATCGGCAATCAGCAATCTTGGACTGGTAGAAATGGTACGGGAAACCTGAGCTATTATGGATGCGATCGCCTTAATAGCTGTATTTATCTAACTGGTGGAAAAATTACCTGTAGGGATGGCATCTGTCGCACTGTTTGGCAGCATCAAAATTATTCTTATGTATTGTCTTCGCCCATCACAGAAGCTGGCATAAGTAGCCCACCCCCCTCAACTTTAACTATCTACTCTGACTCTCAGGTTGTTCTAGAAGAAGAACTATATCCCAAACCGTTTGATAATCTTAAGTCTCAGAACTGAGTATGTTACTAAATAATGTCCCCAACCTGCAACTATGGAAATTAAGATTTTAAAATTGAACGATGCAGCAATTATCCCTCGCTACAGTCACCCTGGTGATGCAGGATTGGATCTGTTTGCTGTGGAGGAACAAGAAATATTACCTGGGGAAACTAAGTTAATTAAAACGGGAATTGCGATCGCTTTAGAACCTGGTACTGAAGCTCAAATACGCCCCCGAAGTGGTTTGGCACTAAAGCATTCAGTTACAGTCTTAAATTCTCCTGGAACTATTGACGCTGGCTATCGAGGAGAAATTAAGGTTATTTTAATTAACCATGGCAAAAATCCGTTTCAAATTATACCGAAAATGAAAATTGCCCAGATGGTTATCGCTTCATTTATTCAGGCTAAAGTATCAGTAGTAAATCAACTAAACCTTACTTCCAGAGGCATTGACGGCTTTGGATCTACCGATGCATTATAATAATAATTGCAATACTTTATCTTAAATTTATAAATCTCTATTGAGAGTTAATGACTGATAAACGCTTTAAACACATAAATACCTAGCAATATCTATGTTTGTTTTGATTATTACTATTATTTATTTTTAATTTGTTAAGCTATAAATCTACTATTAAAAATAAATTTTATAAAAATTTTATCTTTATTAAGAAAATATTAAGGCAACATTGTGGAATCTAACTCTAGACTTATAACTGAAGAAAGATGTTGCTTTTAAAAGGAAGCAATAAGATGGTTTTGTTGTAACAAATCATAAGCATTCTCTTAATATAAAAAACCAAACAGTTATGTTATCCAAAAGTAGAGGTAAGGTTGCTTTAATTTCCGTTCACGGAGATCCTGCCGTAGATATAGGACAGGAAGAAGCAGGTGGTCAGAATGTCTACGTAAGACAAGTAGGAGAAGCATTAGCTCGTCAAGGTTGGCAAGTAGACATGTTTACTCGCCGTAGCAGCGTAGAGCAAGCAGAAATTGTCGAACATAGTAACAATTGTCGTACGATTCGTCTGACGGCAGGTCCTCAAAAATTTGTAGCTAGACAGAAAATTTTTAGCTACCTACCAGAGTTCGTCAAGGCATTTCTTGATTTTCAGCATCAGCAAGAAACGATCTATCCGATCATCCACACCAACTATTGGCTTTCGGCTTGGGTAGGAATGAAGATCAAAAAACTCCAAGCAGTCCGTCATTTACATACCTATCATTCCCTGGGCGCGGTAAAATATCGCTCAATCAACACTATTCCTTTAATAGCCAAGACTCGTCTCCGTGTAGAAAAGGAATGTTTAGAAACCGCAGACATGATTGTCGCTACTTCTCCTCAAGAACGGGAACACATGAGAACCTTAGTTTCGTCAAAAGGGAACATCATGGTGATTCCTTGCGGTACAAATATTGAATGTTTTGGTAGTATCGATCGCGAAGCAGGCAGAGCAAAAATTGGCGTTCAACCAGAAGACAAGCTGGTAATGTACGCAGGACGTTTCGACGAACGTAAAGGAATTGAAACCCTGGTTAGGGCGATCGCCAAAGATGAGGTCAAACGCCACGAAAACCTCAAATTAATGATTGTCGGCGGTTCTACTCCTGGAAAAAAAGACGGTCTAGAACAAGAGCGGATCGCTAGCCTGGTTCGAGAACTGGGTATTGAACACCTAACCAAATTTACTGGGCGAGTTCAACACGAAGATTTAGCAGCCTATTATGCTGCTGCGGATATCTGCGTCGTTCCCAGCCACTATGAACCTTTTGGCTTAGTAGCAATTGAAGCTATGGCTTCACGGACACCCGTAGTCGCTTCTGATGTAGGTGGTTTAAAATTCTCTGTTGCCAATGAGGTGACTGGGCTGCTAGTTCCTCCCCAAGATGAAACAGCTTTTGCAGGTGCAATCGATGCTATTTTATCTAACCCAGAGTGGCGCGCACAGTTGGGAACAAATGCCAGAGAGCGCGTTGAAGCCAAATTTAGTTGGGATGGTGTTGCCAGTCAGCTTGACGACCAATATGTATCAGAATTAGGCAAGCTATGGCAGGAACTAGGATTATTTAATCCTGCGGTGTAATCGAGTTGCGATCGCCCAACAAATAACATCTTCAATTAATAGCTTAAATTCAGGGGAGGCAGGTTAATCTTGTCTCCCTAGTTTTTATCGCAGTACATTCATTGGTTTCCTCGGGGCGTACTGCAACACACCTGTATAAGTAGGAAGTAGGAAGTAGAAAGTAGGAAGTAGAAAGTAATAAGTAATAAGTAGTAAGTAATAAGTGTCCTAACATAAGATACGTATTGGTATATTTAAAAATTGGGCATTACCCAAAAAAACTTCATGGCAGGAATCAACCAAACCTTCGTATATGACATCACAATTGTATTGGGTTCATCCGCTTTGGGAGGATTTCTTGCCCATCGCCTACGCCAACCTGTGTTGCTGGGTTATCTAATATCTGGTTTGGCGATCGGTCCTTTTGGATTGGGTAAAATTAATCAAATTGAGGAAATAAAATCTCTGGCGGAGATTGGGGTTGCTTTTCTGCTCTTTGCTTTGGGAGTAGAGTTTTCCTTAGCTGAATTAAAGCGTGTCAAAGACATCGCTATTAAAGGCAGTCTATTACAAATTAGCCTGACGATCGCCCTGGTTGCCCTATCAACTATCTTACTGGGGTGGGTAGAAACTCCTACCAAAGGGATCTTTATGGGTGCGGTTTTGTCTCTATCCTCTACGGCGGTAGTGCTAAAAACCTTAACAGAAAGGGGAGAGGTTAATACCATTCATGGACAGGTAATGTTAGCGATCTTAATCGCCCAAGATTTAGCCTTGGGTTTGATGCTGGCGGTGCTGCCTGCACTCGATCGCCCAGATAATTTAGTTCCTGCGTTGATTGCTGCGACCCTCAAAGCGGTACTGTTCTTTGCTGGTGCAGTCGCTGCGGGTTATTGGCTGATTCCCCGTCTGATGACCACCGTTGCCAAAACCGAAAACAGCGAATTGTTTCTCCTGACGGTAATTGCCTTGTGTTTGGGAGTGGCGTTGATTACTGCCAGCTTGGGCTTATCAATTGAGATGGGTGCCTTTGTGGCAGGATTGACCATTTCAGAAATCGACTATTCTGATCGGGCGTTGGCTAAGATGATCCCACTGCGGGATACTTTTGCCAGCCTGTTTTTTGCCTCCATTGGCATGCTGATCAATCCTACAACTCTATGGCAAAATCTGGGAGTAATTATTGGTTTGGTTGCCTTGGTCATGTTGGGGAAAGCGATCGTGGTGTTCCCGATTATCTGGCAGTTTGGCTATTCTTTCAAAACTGCTATTATCGGTAGTTTGGGGCTTAACCAAATTGGAGAATTTTCTTTTGTTTTGGCAGCATTGGGCAAGAGATTGGCATTTATCAGTCAGGAACAATACGAATTGCTGATCGGTACTACGGCGATTACTTTGGTATTGACCCCTATTGGCATGAAGTTTTCTCCCGAAATTGCTCAAAAACTGGCAAATATTCCCTTAATCGCCAGCTATTTAGCTCGAAGACAGCAAAACAGAGGCATATTCGTTCCCGAAACTATTAACGATCATGTTGTGGTAGCGGGGTACGGTAGAGTAGGGCGAGTCATAGTTAGAGTACTGAGCGATCGCGGTTATACGGTTCTGGTAATTGAAAATAGCGAAGCTGCCGTCAGAAATTTGCGCCAGCAATCAATTCCCTACATCTTTGGGGATGCAGATGCGGAACTAGTTCTGGAAAAAGCATATTTAGACAAGGCAAAAGCCCTGGCGATCGCTCTGCCCGATCCTTCGAGTACTCGAATGTTGCTTAAGCAAGCCCTAGATATTAACCCAAAAATAGATATTGTTGTTCGCTCCCACAATGATAGCGAAATCGATCTGTTGACTCAATTAGGGGCAACCGAAGCGGTACAGCCAGAATTTGAAGCAGCTTTGGAAATGGGCAGGCAGATTCTCAATACTCTGGGAGATGATAATGAGGAAGTAAGTTCAGTAATCCAAGAAATTCGTACAGATCGCTATCTCAGCGTTAGAGTTTTCAAAGGGATGAAGGACAAGGGATAAAGCAGAGAAGGAAATAGCAGGAGCGAAGGGCTATTTGCCTTTGATTAAATAGTTCTCAACAAGTCCATAATCTCATCTGATTGTTGATAGAATATGGGCTGACGTTTGATCTGATAATTGCGATCGCCTGGCAAATCGATTTTAAATTCTTGCTTGACCATGCCTGGCTGTGCGGAAAGGACATAAATTCTTTGGGATAAAAATACGGCTTCACTTACGTCGTGAGTAATCATAAAAATGGTGCATTTGGTTTTGCGCCAAATTTCGAGCAGAAACTGCTGCATATTTTCCTTAGTTTGAACATCCAATGCTCCAAAGGGTTCATCCATCAATAGGATCTTGGGATTGGTAGCCAGGGCGCGGGCGATCGCTACACGCTGTTTCATCCCTCCCGAAAGTTCTTTGGGCAGAGCTTGGGCATAATTAGCCAACCCGACAATATTTAGATAATAAGATGCAGTTTCTCTTCGCTTTGGGGCAGGAATTTTTAATAGTTTTAAACCAAACTCAACGTTCTTCTGCACCGTCATCCAGGGATAGAGAGTATATTTTTGAAATACCATGCCTCGCTCTGCACCAGGACCAGTAACTACTTTGTTATCCACCGTAATCTTTCCTGAGGTGGGAAAATCTAAACCAGCGATCAATCGTAGTAAAGTAGACTTGCCCGAACCAGAAGCACCCACCGTACAGACAAATTCTCCTGTCTCGACGTGCAGATTAATATCTTTGAGTGCAACGACTGTTCCTTCCTTAGCAGAAAACTGTTTGTGTAAACTAGATATTTCTAGGTGCATTATTTTGAATGATGAATGACAGATGATTGAGAAAGAGGGAACAGAATTAGGGGTTAGGGGAGCCACCACATATAGCGAAGTCCTAAAGGATACACTACGCTATGTATCCCTTTAGGGATGGCGACGTTGTTAGTTGTTTAACTAAAATGCCCATTTGCAAGTTAATCTAACCAGCAAACGAAAGAACAAGTCGATCGCAAAACCAATCAAACCTAAGATAATTAAACAGGCAAAAATTTCTTCAGTTCTTAAAAACCTCTGAGCCAATAAAATTCTTTTCCCTAAACCTTCATTTGCTGCTAACAATTCGGCGACTACCACTAAATTCCAAGAAGCTGCCATATTGACGCGAAATGTATCGATAACGCGAGGAACGATGTAGGGAGTAATTACCTGTAACAATACTTGCCAACGTTTTCCGCCCAAAGTGTATGTAGTTTCGATCAGATCTTGAGGGACAAATTTAACGCTGTCCATAATCATCAACAGATTAAAAAATACCGTGCCGATAAATATTAGAGCGATTTTGGGTGCTTCATCAACACCGAGATAAATAATTAATAGGGGAATAAAAGCAGGGGCGGGCATATAGCGAACAATGCCCACAACTGGTTCAAACAAAGCCCGAATGCTGGCAAAAGTCCCCATCAAAATCCCCAAAGGCAAGGCGACGATCGCTGACAAAATAAACCCAGTAAGGACTCTGGCAAAGCTAGCTACTGTGTCCTTAACTAAATGTCCTTTAGTCCACAATCTGCCTAAGGCTTCAATTACCTCAGTAGGAGAAGGCAAAAAGACCGAGTTAACTCCCGAATATCGACTAACAAGCAGCCAAGCTAATAAAGGAATTGCAATGGAAGAACTGATTAATATCCAAGATAAGGATTGGGGAATATCTTTGGCAATCCGCCAAAAAACACTGGGTTTTAGGTTGGTTTTAGCAACTTCGGAACTTAATAGATCGCTAGATTCGGCTTTGGTCATTTTTTATCTTTTTGAACGATGGAAGCTTGAGATTGAGTAGTAATACTAAATCCGATTGGTAAAGGTCATGATCGCCGTTCTTTAAGTCCCCCAAACTTGGGGGATTTAGGGGGAAACTTAAAGTAACTTCTACGAACGGGATTTAGTATAAGTAGTAAGTGGCAAGCAGTTTTATCTTTAATTCTGCCTAACCACTTATATTTATCCTTAGCTATTGATTAGCCTCAGCATAAGCCCGAACAAAGCGATCGTCTAGGATTGTAGTCAAATCGGGTGCTTCAGGAATAAAGCCTACATCCACCATAAATTCAGCCATGCGTTGAGCAGCATAAGGCATATGTTTCATACTGTCTCCATCGCTAAAAGCCTCTAAATTGTCTTCGATGGTGAACATTCTCGTACCTTTTTTGAAGAGCTGGAGTTCTTCTACAGTCACATCCGCTCTTTCTGCCATAATCTGATCGGCTCTTGCAGGATTTTGCTCCATAAAGTCCAAAACATCGTACCAGGTATTTACGAGTGCCTGAGCTTTGTCTGGCTGTTCGTCAATCAGCTTTTGGCTTACTACCAATAGATCGGGAATTGCCCCAGGAAATTGGGCAGAAGAGATTAATTCTTTAGAACCTTCTCTTTTTAGAGCGGTTAACCAATAAGGAGGAAAAGCCCCAACAGCGTCAGCCTGTCCCGCAGCAAAAGCAGCAGCAGCAGCACCAGTTTCTAGGGGAATAATTTCCACATCATCTCGTTTCATGCCTTTAGACTGCAATGCCAAAGTAAGTAAAAAATCGTCTACCACTCCTTCTTCAATGGCAACTTTCTTACCTTTTAAATCTTCAATCTTATTGATACCTTCAGCCACAATAATTTTGTCATTTCCTGCCGAATTATCATTGACTAAAATAGCCACCTCCCCATTGACCGCATTCTTGGCGAAGGAAATTGTATCGTTGAGGGTCTGACAATTGCCGTCTAGTTGACCCGCAGCAAAAGCTTCCATTGATTCAAGATAGCCGTCAAACCATTTCATTTCGACGTTGACATTGTTTTTAGCAAACATTCCTTCTCGCTCGGCGATCGCCCAGGGCCACCAACCAGCCCAGTTACTATAGCCGATAACTATCGCTTCATCTTGAGCAGTAGTTGAAGTAGTTGAAGTACTAGATTGAGGTGTTTGAGAACAACTAATAGTTAAGATTAGGCTTAGGCAAACTAAGCTTAATAATGATAGTATTTTTCTTCTGTTCATTCAGATTGTTACTAATTTAGAAATACGTAATATAAAATACAGCATCAAGCCTCTTTTTGTAGCCTGATCAAAGCTGAAGGCTAAGGGCTAAAGGCTCAAAGCTTTTTAATAAATCAAGACCACTTTAGCCTATAACTTCAATTTTTGTTTAAATCCGCAGCTTCACAACTGTTTGCTACTGGAGACTTCGCCATGAAAGCTACTACAAGATAGCATCGTCAAAAGTACTGCTTCAATTAAAAATATTTTAGACTTCTCACCAGCAATTTCTGTAAGCTACTTATACCTGGCTATGGCTCTGGGGTATAT
>JADEXJ010000148.1 GCA_015207195.1 Pleurocapsales cyanobacterium LEGE 10410 | reverse complement strand
TACTTCCTGACAATGCCCTTGATAATCCCGTGGCTGTTATCTGCCCAAATGAACTTATGATGTAGTCGCTATATAATTCCAAAAGCTTGATATCCATTTCAATATGATAGCTTTTGCGTAACGTCAGCTTCTAACTTCAAATTGCGATCCTCACAAGATCTTCAAGCTTGTTTTGTATCTTGTACCTAAAGAAAAATTAGTCAGTGAGGCAGGCAATGAATATTTAGGTTAGTTGTTTAATGAACAAAGTTGAAGAAGCTGGTGGTGTTAAGAGAAATGCCCAATATTTGGTCGATAATAAATATTAATATTATTGATGGTTTTTTAGCTGGACTAAAATAGCGCAATTAAGGGAGTAGATTGTCTATTGTGCCGTGTATAAGACAATTATCACGGTTGGTTGTCGGCTAAAATATCGCTCGATAATTAGGAGTTCAAATTTAGTGGCATAAATCGTAATGTTTGATAAAAATAAATTTTGGAAGGCAGTTTCCATGACCGCAGAAGAACTAAAAACCGCTTATAAATCTGGGAAAAGAGATTTTTCGCGATCGCATTTATTAGAAGCAGATCTGCGGAAAACTTTACTGGCAGATGTCAATCTCAGCCATGCTTATCTTAATCGAGCTATTTTGAGCAAGGCAAACCTCGAACGAGCTTTTCTTAATCGAGCTATGCTTTATGCTGCTAATTTACAGCAGGCAAAGTTATTTAGGGCTAGTTTGATTGAGGCAAACTTAGAGAGAGCCAACTTGAGCAATGCTGTTCTCAGTCATGCCAATTTACATGGGACTAATTTGAGTAATTCAAATTTGAAAAACACCGATTTGGTATGGGCAAATTTACGGGAGGCAGACTTGAGTGATGCCTACCTCGATCGCACTAACTTAAGCGGAGCCAAATTCTGTCAGACGATTATGCCAGATGGCAGTGTGCGAAACGATCACTGTTAGGGTAAGTAGGGATTAGCTGGCGATTCCTACTGCCGATTTTATAAAAGAGAGGAAATGAAATATGTTTAATAAAATATTGGTCGCTTTAGATCATTCATCCGAAGCATCGGCAGTTTTTGATTTTGCTTTGTCCGTAGCTCAACCAAAAGTAAGCGAAATTATGCTGGTGCATTTTGTTGATTGGCAAATGCAGGATGTATCCCCTTGGATCGGAGTCGCTACCCTATATGATGTTGATTTGTCTGGCGAACACTATGATTGGAGTCATCAACGTTTAACAAGAGAGGTCGAAACGGGCAAAGACTGGTTAAAAACTTTAGCGAATAAGGCTAACAAGCGCGATATTGTTTGCACCTACGAATGTCTGGTAGGTAACTGTAACTTGGGAATTGGCGATCGCGCCAAGACCTGGGGGGCAGATCTAATTGTTATCGGTCGTCGTGGTCGCAAAAATATCTCCGAAATGTTGTTGGGCAGCGTCAGCAACTATACAATTCATCATGCTCCCTGTTCTATATTGGTAGTTCAAGGAAGTAAGACTGCCTTGACTGAAGAATTGGTCGATCAGGTTGAGGTTTAGTCGGCGGTCGTTTCCCCAATCAGATCGCGAATGGTTCTAAGTAAATCCTCATTACTGTAGGGTTTAGCCATCATCTTGATTTTACGATCCAATTCTGTGAGGTCTTGACTGGTAACTAGTCCACTAACTGCCAGAATTTTTACTGCGGGATTAATTTGCTTGAGAGTGCGGATTGCGGTTCTACCGTCCATTAAAGGCATCATGATATCGATAATTACCAAATTAATCGCCTGTTGATGTTGAACATAAAGAGCGATCGCTTCAATACCGTTGCTAGCGGTCAATACCTGATAGTTGTAGGTTTCTAGGGTAGCTTTGGTTACTTCTATCATTGCAGTTTCATCATCCACCACCAGAATCAATTCACCATTACCCTGAGGTAATTCTGTGGTTTCTTCCAAGCTGGTTGCCCCCAGTTCCTCAGCAGGTAAAAAGACCTGAAACTGAGTGCCTCGCTTAGTCAATTTTCGCTCGCTAGTTACTTCGACAAACCCACCATGGCTTTTAATAATGCCCAACACCGTGGACAAGCCCAGTCCCGTACCGCGACCGATTTCTTTGGTAGTAAAAAATGGTTCAAAAATGCGCTCGACAATTTCAGAGGCAATACCGATCCCTGTATCGGTAACGGTAATTAGAACGTAGTTGCCCACCTTAGCATCTAGGTGCAGCTTGGCGTATTCGCGCTCGATCGCGATATTTTCCGCTGCGATCCTCAGCTTTCCTCCTTCGGGCATGGCATCGCGAGCATTAACCGCCAGGTTCATCAATACCTGATGTAGTTGGTTGACATCGCCTTGAACTGTCCAGAGGTTTTTTGGGGCATGGATTTGCAGTTCGATTGATTTGGGGAAAGTTTCGAGAATAATTTGTTCTATTTCAACTATTAGATGACGGACTTGGACGATACCTCGTTCTCCCTCTAATCCTCTGGCAAAAGTGAGGATTTGCTTGACCAAGGCGGTTCCCCTTTGGGCATTGTTTTCCATAATTTTGAAAAAGCCTTTGGTTTGTTCGTCTACGTTGGGTAACTTGAGGGGAAGTAAACGAGAAAAACCCAGAATAGGAGCCAGTATATTATTAAGATCGTGGGCGATGCCACCTGCTAGGGTTCCCAAACTTTCTAGGCGTTGGGTACGCAGGAATTGAGCCTGTAGCTGTTTTTGTTCGGTAATGTCGGTATTAACCACTAGAACAGACCGAGGATTTCCCGTCTCCTTCACCAGAGTCCAGCGACTTTCGACAATAATTTCCCTACCTGCTTTAGTAACCTGCTTGAGTTCTCCCTGCCACTGTCCTTGTTCTTCCAGCGATCGCCAGAGCTGTTCAATGTTACTCAAGGGTTCGCCATATAGCAGTTCGCTAGCATTTTGCCCTAAAGCCTCTGCTTCTGTCCAGCCGTAGATTTGTTGCGCCCCCCGATTCCAAAACTGAATGCGATCGTCTAAACCTCTAACCATAATTGCGTCCGTGGCTACGTTGAGCAAGGCTGCCTGCTCGCGGTTTTTCTCTTCGGCTTGTTGTTTTTGGCGTTCGCTTTGAAAGGCTTCGATAATACGGCTACAGGTGTCTAATAACGGTTGTAGATAATGCACTAGAGCTTCGTCGTAACCACCCTCGCGGTTGGCAAGACCCACCATGCCGATCATTTTGTTGTTTTTATAAAAAGGTACGCCTAAAAAAGCATTCAAAGGGGGGTGTCCGTCGGGTAGACCACCCCGCCTAGGGTCGGTGCTAGGACTGTTGGCAATTACGGTTTCGCCAGTAACGATTACCGCACCAAACAGGGTTTCTAGGTTATGAAACTCCATGCCCTTGGGAGCGTTTTCGGCATAAAATTCACGAGTTTCCTCATTCCAGGCAATATTAGTAATGGCATGGGTTTTAAGATAGGGACGACCGCGAAACTTCATGTAGCTTTCTTCCATCATCGGACTGCCATCGGCTGCGAATAAAATCTCTCCGATAAAACCATATTCGCTGGCGGTTAGTTCCAAAAGGTTTTCTAAAATGCCGTCAAATAGCATTTGGGGTTCTGTGTCGGTCAAAAATTGAGTTTGAATCGAACTGATTGCCTGCAAGATACGGTTGCTCTGTTGCAGATCTGCTTCTACTTGTTTGAGACTGCTAATGTTTCTCCCTTCAGGAATTAGCAAAACTACTTTGCCCGTTTCGTCCTCGATCGGAGTGAGGGAAAAATCCACCGTTACTAGACGATTTTCTGTTCCTGGATGTTGTACTTCAAACCGCACAAATTCTCCTGTTGCTGCTTGGGCGATCGCCTGTTGCAAAAGTTCTTGAGTTTCTTGGGACATCGACCACCAGGGGGTTGACCAGAAAGGCTTGCCTCTTACGTCTGCGGGAGTCAATCCGACAAATTCTAGAGCAGTTCGATTGGCTTCAATTACATCACCGTTGGGTTCTAACAAACCAGTAAATTGAAAAGTCCAATCGAAAATCGCCCTAAATTTTTGTTCGCTCTGTTTTAAGTCCGATTCTGCCTGTTGACGTTCCAATTCGGTGGTAACGCGGGTCACAAAGATGGTCAAGACTTCTTCAATCAAAGCAACATCATCAAACGGTTGGCTATTGACAATGGCAATCAACCCGATCGCCCTGCCTGTAGTGTCCACAATCGGCATCCCAGCAAAGCTTTCCGCTTTAATTTCTCTCAGCACCAAGGATTCAGGAAATAATTGCTGAACTCCTTCGGGATAAACACACAGATGCTGCTCGACTACTTTCTGGCAGGGAGTACCAATAAGGTCGTATTCATAATTATCGATAATTTGACCCCGACTACAAACCGCTTGGGTTTTGATTTTGTTTCTTTCAGGCTCGATTAATGTTCCCACATAGGCACGATCCACCCGTAAGGTTTGGCTGAGATACTTTACTAAAGATGGTAGAAAGTTTTCGCCAATTTCAACAGACATTCCTGAGGCGATGTCTTTGAGAATTTTTTCCCGTCGTTGGCGATCGCTAATATCGGTAATCGAACCCGCCATGCGGATTGCTCGACCGTGTTCGTCCCAAATAGCTTGACCACGGGCATTAAACCAAATATATTCCCCTTGTTTTGTTTGTAAGCGGTATTCAATGTCGTAGGGAATACGCTGTTCTAGATGATTTTGGACTGCGGTTAAAACTTTTGCTCGATCCTCAGGATGTAATTTAGATGACCAGGCTGTAAAGACATTCGGCATTTCAGCATCGCTATAGCCAATCATCGCTTTAAATCGAGGGGCATAAAATACTTCATTAGTTAAAATATTCCAATCCCAAAGACCACTGCTAGAACCTTCCACTGCCACGGCGAAACGTTCTTGGCTTTCTCGCAACAAAGTTTCTGCCTGCCTGCGCTCGGTAACATCGGTAACAATGCCGTCAAAACGCAGCGGACTGCCCCGATCGCTATAGGTGACATGGGCGCGATCGCTCAGCCAGCGAATCTCCCCATCGGGTCGCACGATCCGATATTCAATTTCACCCCCGCCAATTGCGATAACCTGTTGCGTAAACAGTCGAGTGCGATCGCGGTCTTCGGGATGCACTACTTCTAGCCAGAGATGGGCATTGTCGTAAAATTCGGCGATTTCTCTACCGTATACTTGTTCTACCGCTGAATTAATATAAAGTAATTTTAATGTGTCGGGATCGGCAGAATAGACGACATCTTCCAGAGAATTGAGTATGCTATCAAATCGCTCTTCCCCTTGTTGGCGCAGACTACTCTCTAGTTGCAGCCGTTGGTTGGCAGCCTGTAAATCAGCAGTTTGTGCTGCAACTTCTTGTTCTAATTCTTGCTGACGATTCTCTAATAGCTGAGTCTGATCGTTCTCTAGCTGACACACCTGTCTTTGCAATATTTCGATCACCCCATACATTTCTGCGGGATCGAATACCTGAAGCAAGCTAGATTGAGTAACAATTCCCCGAAGTTCTCCTTGACTTCCCTCTACCAACAGTCGCCTGACCCGAAGCTGCTGCATTCTTTGATACAATTCCCACAAAGTATCTTCGGGACTGACTAAAAACAACGGCGTACTCATCAATTTATGAGCGGGTTGTGCGAGATTTAGGCTGAGGTTTTGAAACTGGACAATATCTCTTTCGGTAATAATTCCTATAGGACGAACTATCGAGGTATTAGCTTTGTGGTCTGACTCCGATTCGACAATTGCTACACAACTTACTTGATGTGCTGCCATCAATTTGGCTACTTGTCTTACTGAATCATCAGGTGCAGCCCAAACGACTTCTGTGGTCATGATTTCCCCGACTTTGCGCCACTGCATCAAGTTAATCGGCTGTAGCTTTTGACGCAAACTTTTTGCCGTAATTAAACCGAGTAAGCTTTGGGTATGGTCAACAACGGGTAAATGACGAATGCCATGTCGTCTTAATAAATCAAGAGCAGTAAAGACATCTTCTGCCCCAGTCAGGGTTAAAATAATCACATCCCGACTCATCACCTCTTCGACAGCTAGATTTATATTTGCCTCTGTAGCCACCAGCTTGACTAAATCTCGCTCGGTAAAAATGCCCTTAAGTTGAGAATTCTCGACAATCAAAGCACAGCTATTATCAGTATTGCTAATGTCCTCAGTTGCCAGATTTTCTCCCAGCACAAAACTACAGCTATTAGCCCATTCTTGCATTAAGCTAATAACCTGAGGCAGTGGGGTTTGCGGGGCTACGACTAAGGGCTGGCGGTCAATCGCCTGTTCGAGGGAAAAGAAATTATTCGGCTGCAATATGGTTTATTTAGAAAGAAACATTTCCTTACATATTTTAAGTGTATTTACTTAAAAACGACATTAAAAAATATT
The DNA here is from genome assembly GCA_015207195.1 of Pleurocapsales cyanobacterium LEGE 10410. Classification (GTDB taxonomy): domain Bacteria; phylum Cyanobacteriota; class Cyanobacteriia; order Cyanobacteriales; family Xenococcaceae; genus Waterburya. Next base: position 8,741 of record JADEXJ010000148.1, on the reverse strand, counting down.
TAATTAATACAAACTAGTTACAAGTTTGGCTAAAATCAACAACCAGAGTGCAAATCGATTTAAATCCCCCAGAGTTGGGGGCGATAAAAATTAACTTCTATGAGCAGGATATTATATCAGGTTCGGACGAACAGTTAAAACGAAGGGATGAAGTAGCGAGTAGCAAGTAGCGAGTCCTAAAGGATATATGTTTACGGTATCCCGTAGGGACCGCTCCGCATATAGCGAGTTTTTTAGATAAGGTTTTGACTACTTCGTGAATGCATATTTTATTTAAAGTAATTATCAGGACTTGATATTACTACATATTCTTGGCAGAAGCTATTCCTAGGACAGCTCGATGACAAACCAATATTTTTTGTAATAAATGTTTAGACTTCATGCTTCGCATTTAAAGGGGGGGAACCCCAATTGAAAGCATCACCAGAAAAATTTTGCACAATTCCTGTCTCTGCATCGAGCTTTGTCACCCAGGCATCTATCGAACCTGCATTGAGCTCCCCCAAAGAGCCTTCAGTCCAGCCTATTACATAGAGGTTTCCCAAGCTATCAGCATTGATCTCACTAGCATAATCGGAATTAGCAGTACCCAACTGTTCCTCCCACAGCTGGTTGCCATCGCCGTCATACTTGACCACCCAGGCATCATAAGATCCAGCGTTGGCTCCACCTAAGTCGCTGTCGGTATGTCCTGTCAGAAAAATATTGTTATTCAAATCAACTTCTATGGCGACGGAAGCATCATCACCGCTAGTACCGAACTGTTCGCTCCACAGCTGGTTGCCATCGCTATCATACTTAACCACCCAAGCATCATAAGACCCAGCATTGGCTTCCCCTAGGTCTCCCAGAGTCCATCCAGTAGCATAGACATTGCCTTCACTGTCGGTATCAACATCCCACAAAAAGTCATAAGCGGGAGTTCCAAACTGTTCAATCCAGTCCAACTGTCCGTTGTTGTCAACTTTGACTAGCCAGCTATCATAAAGCCCAGCATGATCTCCTCCCCAGTCGCTAGTGGTGGGACCACCCGCAAAGATGTTGCCCTGGCGATCGATGGCGATGTTATAAAAATCGTCAAGTTCAGCAGTGCCAAACTTTTCAATCCATAATTGCTCTCCATCGCTATCAAACTTAGCCACAACAGAATCGGTGGTTGGTACGGCAGCTGATTGCTTACTTTCCGTAAAATCTAGAAAATTTTGTCCTGTATTGTTGTTCGCTCCACCCAAATCTCCTAAAGTCTGACTAGAAACATAGATGTTGCCGTTTTGATCGGTAGTAACACCATAAGATATATCCATTCCAGCACTCCCAAATTGCTGGAGCCAAGTTTGATTGCCCTCGCGATCAAACTTAGCTAAATAAACGTCTCTTCCTCCTTGGTTAGTCTTGCCTAAAGCACCTGTCGTATTACCCACGACATAAACACCATTCGCATCATTAGCTATAGCCCATACGCTATCAACCCCAGATGTCCCAAACTGTTCACTCCACAGTTGGTTGCCATTGCCGTCGAACTTAGCTAGCCAGGCATCCTTAAGCCCTGAATTGGATTCACCCAAAGCACTATCAGTCCATCCCCCGACATAGACATTACCAGAGAGATCCGTACTCAGAGCCAACCCCAAGTCAATCCCAGCGGTTCCGATTTGCAGCGCATCTTCTATGACTGGTCCTGGTGGTGGAGTGTCTCCCTCGAACTGGAAAAATTCCTCATTTAGACTCAAATCAAAAACTCCTGGCAACAAAGCAACAAGATTAGGGACAATTTCCTGCTGCCAAAAGAGTGCCGTTCCCAGAGGGGTTTCTAGTAGCTGATAGTCTTGGGGCGTGCCGTGGAGTTGAATCAGATCCTGAGCAAGGCTGAAGTCGGCAATCAAAGCAAATTGGTTCAAACCGAACAATAGTGGGTCGTCAATATAGTAGGGCTGTTGCCAATCACCGAGAATAAATCTGTCTTGCCAATCGCGGGGGGTACTTTCCAAGCCTTCATCAACCAAGCCAAACAATTCGTAAATGTTTTCGTCAACAAAGTCGCCAAAGAAAATATCAATTTGCCGTTGATTAAGTTGGGCATCGCCAGAGGAAAAGTCAATCAAGCTGTCGTTTCCATGACGACCCCAAACAAAGTCAATTTCTTGCTCCGCTCGCAGGGCATTGTAATTGCTCGAAGGTGTGAAGATATCGACAACCTCTAATAGTAAATTGCCAAAAATGTCGCTGAATACGACCGACCTCAAAATATTGCTGGAAACATCAAAAAATAGATCGAAGGCATTGTCATTGAATGTACTCATGAGTACCTCTATGATTACAAATTAGTCTATAAATCCTCGACTTGACTAACGGTTAGAGCGTGACGCGATCGCCCTTGTAAGACCAAGGTAATTTGGTTTGCCCAACAGCTTGGTTTGGCAAACTCGACTGTATATCCTGCTCAAGGCAACGGTTCCCAGCGAAGGTGTCCGTCCTTGAGGGGCGGAGTCTCTAAACGTAAGGTAGAGTCAAGAGCTAAATCTCAAGCTAAAACTTGCTGAGAGAAATGCTTCCAAGACTTGATATTATTTTCTAGAGCGCGATCGATTGAGCCTCCCGCAGCCATAATTCGCACTTCACGATTAACTGGCCAAAGATAATCGAGAGGTTCAAAAAAGCGTTGGCATTCCTTTAATAACCTTTGGTGATACTTGAGATTGATATGAAACCCCTCATGTTCTTGACACAAACATTGCTCCATCCATTGCAGTGCTTCCTCAGACGACATCTCAAACAGGGGTGACTGTAGCAATCTATAGAACAAGATGAAAAACGAAGCATCTTCGCGAAAAACTGCTGGAAAACCTCCAGAAAGCCCTCCTAAAACTCCCTGTTGCGCTGAATAAACCATGAGATTAGCCACAAATTTTTCGTAGGCATTAGGCGGAGCAAAGTCGCGGTATAGTTCTTGGGCAATTACCTGAGACATTGTGGTGTGAAAGGATTCATCCCGCAAATGGTAGTAAGAAACCGCCGTTGGTGCGGGAACAAATTCTCCTGCTTGCTCTAGCTTTTTGAAGTGCTTGAAATATTGATGTTCGTAGGTTTTTAAAGACATATTACCAATCATGCGAATTGCATAATATTGAGATGCCAAGAAAGGTGAACTACCCCAGTTGAGGGTGAAAAATTTAATCATAGTGGGAGAACCAGTCAATCCGCCCAAACCACCTCTAATAGTGGGAATTGAGTTACCATCTTGCTCCTGTAGGTATCGAGAATAGCAAGTTCTATTGCCAATCATCAAACGAGTGACCAAACGAAAGGTAGCATCCTTGGCAGCTTCGACAGAATAATTAAGGGATTTGAGCCAAACAGGATCTTTTAACCGACCTAGATTAGCTGATTGTTTTAGGGGGTTACCTAGGCTAGACTTCCCCAGCAGAGCTATTTTAGTCTTATAACCAATTTGTTGGAAGGTTCTGATATGGTGATATTCTTGAGCAGTTTCAAACTCTAGCTCCTGACACAAGGTTTGATAATCGTTGAGACTGTCAAAGACTCCTTCCGTAATTCGATTGTAGAGAACGGTATTGGCTTCAGTATTCGCCGTATGATTATATTGCCCGCTCCAGTAAAGATGATTGAGCGCCAATTTTTGGGATTCAGAAGCCTGGTCGTATAACGGCGTACCGTACAGGGTTGATAGTTCGGGATTTCCCCAATAGCGATCGCTGTTACTGCTGTAGTCAAAATTTTTGCCCAAATCAGCAATTTTTTCAGTATAGTCAGAGTCAAGATTGTTCTGATAGGTTTTTTCTATTAGCTGAAAATGTTTGGCTGCTTTGCTTTCAGACGCAGAGGAAGATTGCTGGGGCTGAAGTGATGTTTGAAAATCGTTTTTCATCGTGCTTCTCCAAAAAAAATACTACAAAAGTTATAATTCAGCTTGATTTGGCTGGGCGATCGAGGTTTTATCAAACGGCATTTTTAATTGAGTGTTCGATTCGATTTTGATTGTCATGGTGTTTGATTGTCATGGTAGTAGACCTGGACACAATCTACAAAATAGCCTCAACATCCCTCTCAGAGAAATTGAGTCTACCCGTTCTGATGTCTTTGATGCCTTTCAAATACAAAACAGCTCCAGCATTTCCCGTCTTGCTCAGTCAAACGGTTGCTATTCGAGCATTGTGAGATCAGATCTCATTCAGGTGGGAAATGCTATGAACTGGCTGATTAAATAGGAGTTAAACAACAAGAATCTGGGTCTTATTTATAGATATTGGGTTTATTTTTGACCGTTTATGCGCTGTCCTAAATTTTAGAAACCAGGTTATTTTTTTTGATGTTAGCTTTTTTTGCTATATATTTAAATGCAATTTGTCAAAAAGTTAAAGTAAGATTTTTAAAGACCAGTGTATTTTTGTAGCTTAAATTGAGTAAAAACTAACTTAAAATGCTCTTAAAACAGCAAACAACATTTATATCTGCTATTTATTTGTTTTTGTAGATTGTTTCAACAAATAAAATAAAATGCCAGATTTTGCAGTGTAAATTTAACCAAAAACAAACACAAATTAGTTTAAAACTAATTTTTAGCTTTCAGAGCCTGTTTGGAAACTAAATTTTAAATCCTTGCGTAGTTGACTAACATAACTAAAATAGTGCAATAAACGAGCGGGAAAAACAAAGACTATCTGCTACATCTCAAAAACCCAATCATTTGTTGTTAAGCAAGCAAATCATCTGTGTCCATCTGTGCTTATCTGTGCGATATGCGGAGCGGTCCCTACGGGATACCGTAAACATATATCCTTTAGGACGCGGAGCTATATCCGAAGGTGTATCCTTTAGGAGTCCTTTAGGGGACTGGTCTCTTCTAATGCAGCATTTAAGGCATGTCAGTCTAATAGGGTGGGTTAGGCATCAATATCTAGCCGATTACAATATTTGATTGTCTATTTGCCGTAACCCACAGAGATCGAACATTCTCGCCATCTTAAGGTTTAATTTACAAACAGTCTCTAAGATGAGACAGCTTGCTCAAACAAATTTTCTGAGTAAGTTTACCTATTGGAAAATTTATAGTTGAAGAATAAATAGAGTTTGGTATTCTCCCCATGACGCGAAGCTCGTACCACAAGGGAAGAAGAAAGTATTAAAAATATTAATCTTTCAGTTATTCCAGGGAGCTATTGCAGATAATTTGAACCGACAAAACACTAACAAACAAATGTCCAAAATATTCGCAATGGTTAACGTTTTTTAATATTTATTCTATTGAATTAAAGATATAATTTACCTATAGAAATTGTAACTCTTATCAAGCAAAACAAAAGAGAAGTTTAGACTGTAAAAGAGTTCTGTGCTTAAGCAGATTGCGGTAATTTGTACTTAGTGGCAGTAATAAACTGCGGGTTATTGGCTGCATCAAATGCAATAGGCATTTTTACTAAGAGCTTTTACGGTTCAACCAAGCTGCAATAGTAATAGTAAGACAAATGTTTGCTATTCAGCTATTGACAGCAAGTTTATCGTGTTTGACTTGTTTGGTACTCTAATTAAGATTTTTCTAGTTAAACATCTAAATAAACCAAGCTGAGTTCCTACAAACTTGAACATCAAGAAAAACCAGAAAGTTAGTTATCAAAATCGCCCTAGCTCTATTCAAAACAAAATATAGCTTTGCATAGTAAGAGCTGGTAATAATAAAAATAAGTTGAAATTACGAAATTACTTTGTAGTAGTAATTAAAGCGTTTTAAGATCTTAAACAAATCACGAATTATCGACAACAAAATTTTTGCCAATATTGTTATAAGACTTCACAATTTCTTGAATTTCTATATAGATCAAGTTTAGGAGAATAACCATGAGTTCAACCCTACAAATTGATTCTCGCCAACAACATGCTATTCCCAGGAAATATAGCAAAGTAATTGAAATGTTGCGCGGTCAAGATATTCAGGTTCTTACCGAACGAGAAGCTCAATCTGGCTACAATCCTTGGGACATTATTTGCCAAAACGACCGACGCAACCATGTAATCGAGCAATTCGTTAAGTATAAAAATTTGGGACTAGGGAACACCTACGTAAAAAAATACTGGCGTTGTGACAGAATCGATCTAATGTGTAAACGTCTGTTCGATCTCAATTTGGAGAGTAAATCCAACTCCATCATATTTGAGATCCCTGATTCTGTTCCCTTGGTTGTCGAGCAACTATTGCACAAGACATTCAACATCTCTTTAATCAAACAACTAGAGGTGGCTCACAAACATTACGATCTGCCCACAGAGCTTTATGAGGGGTTCTTAGGGGAGTCGATGAAGTACACTACTGGAGATTGGACGGGATTAGACCAAACTCCAGAAAATCTCACTGCTGCTCAGATGCAGAATTTGGCATACTGGGTTGAAGAATTAAAAATTCAGGATGGAGATATCATTCTCGATTGTGGCTGCGGTTGGGGAACTTTACCCGAATATCTCAAAGATCGCTTTGACCTGACCTATATTGGGATCACGATTTCAGACGTGCAGGTAGATTATTGTCGTCAAAAGCTGGCAGGAACTAACAACTACTATTTCTATAACCACAGCTACCATGATGAATATCCAGAAATTTTGGCTAAATCTGGCGTAGACCACATCACCAAGTGTATTTACCTCGAAACTATCGAACATGGTGGCACCCGCAATTGGGGACATATTCTGAAAAATGTCCGCAAGGTAATGAGCCAAGACGGAATCTTGGGAATTCAAACCATCGGCGCAGATCATCCCAGCTTGGTATGCGACCCCTATATCAATCGCTACATTTTTCAGCATTTCTCTATTGGTTCTCCTTCAGAACTGGGTAGAGCAATTGAAAGCGATCGCGCCTTTGTCAAACTAAAAGAAAACAACATTGCCGAACACTATCCCGCAACCTTACGCGCCTGGAATTATTACTTCCAAAAAAATTGGAGTAATATCGAACCCCACATTACTAAAGTTCTCGATTCAACCCCATTTGCTACTACCGATGAATGGAAGCGTCATTGGGAATTTTATCTGCTCATCTGCGCTGGCGGTTATGAGTCGGGGACTTATCCTCAACTCTATCAACTTACCGCTAGACCTAACTTCTTCGTCAGTTAGTCGCTAAGTTGGTTTGTTAACAACCCTATAGCTTGCTCGTCTGTTCTCTCGATTTTCGCTCCGCAGAACGGCACGGCTTTAGATGACGTAGGTTCGATAAGCTCTGGAAATTGAATGGTAGTGTGGTCAGACCAGTTTAATTCGAGATAACAATTCTGGTCTACCCTTAATTCCCGTTTGCAGATGAAAAATATCTCCTGCGGGATTGTCTGGCAACCATTTTTCCTGAAGAGAAACGCAGGTATTGCCGTTTCTAGCTGTAGAAATAAACATCCTGTCGTAGTTTTTGCCACCAAAAGTAATACAGCTTACTTTATCTGTGGGTAGTGGAATACGCATTACCTCTTCCCCCTCTGGACTGTAGCGATAAAGATGACCGCCATCCCAACGGGCAGACCAAATATAATCTTCACTATCGACAGTTAGACCATCGGGAACCCCTTCATTTTCGGGAATTTCGAGCAAAACCTGGCGATCGCTTAGATTCCCCGTGGCGCGATCGTAGTCAAATCGGTAGATAGTACGGCGTTCTGAATCAGTAAAGTAAAGACAGGTATAATCTCGGTTAAATCCCATGCCGTTAGGGAGTAAAATATCTTCTGCCACCACATCATAAGAACCATCGAGATTAATTCGATATAGTTTGCCCTCCGTCTCTGCGGTTGCCATAATGCCCGAATAAACTCTACCTTCAGGATCGGCGATCGCATCATTAAAGCGTGTATCCCAGGCTTCAGGAATAGTATCGATAACGGTGGTGATCTTTCCTTCGTTCCAGGTTTCTACCGTTCCCTTGGTTTTAAACAACAGCAGCGAACCATCTTCTTGAATAGTAAAGCCACCAACGGGTTCACCGCTATAGATGCGCTCATAGGTGTTGGTCTGAGGATAGTAGCGAAACATTTCGCCACAGGGAATATCCGTCCAGTAGAGATACTGATGTTGGGAATGCCACAAGGGATTTTCCGCATTGCTATCGTTGCAGTCAATTAAAATCCTAGGCTCGTCGGTATGAATCATGGTCTTATAGTGTTTTGTCAAATATAGAGTTAATTGTTTAATACCACAGGGAAATCACGCCACCGTCGATCGCCAGATCTTGTCCTAAAATATTAGCTGATTCGTCCAATGCTAACGATTCATCTATCTTTTCTCTTAGTATTTAGCTTCAAGATTATCAAAGCATGATGACAACTTTTACCAATGACTGAGGACAAATGACAAATAACAAACAACGCTCTTGGCTAATTAACTTTAATTGTGCCGACTTACTCAAAAATCATTCATTCCTTTAACACTTTATGCACAAATTTAACCGCCATCGAACCTTCCCCAACTGCCGAAGCTACCCGTTTAATCGAATCACAGCGCACGTCTCCCGCCGTAAAAATTCCCCTACAGCTGGTTTCTAGAAAGAAAGGTTGTCGATCTGCTTGCCAGTGGGGTGAATCTTTGACATCTAAGCCCGTTTTGATATAGCCTTTCTCGTCGGTTTCAACCTGTTCTGGTAACCAATCGGTGTGGGGTTTAGCACCGATAAAGATAAAAATGCCACAGACTTCTCGTTCCTGTTTTTCGCCCGTTTGGTTGTTAGTAATCTCTGCGTGGGTTAAAAT
>JADEXJ010000147.1 GCA_015207195.1 Pleurocapsales cyanobacterium LEGE 10410 | reverse complement strand
AACGTAGCACTCGTCAGAAAGCGAAGCGAGCCAGCATGGATGTAAGGTATTTGCTGAAAGTTCTTAACGCTTCAATTCCCTTACACTCTAACTCATCTGATGCCTAAATTTTCTTGCGCTTACCCTGGGAAGATTATTTATATTGGCAAAGGACAGATAAAAAAACTCTTAAACGTATCAATACTCTAATCAAAGATATCAAACGAAATCCTTTCGAGGGAATTGGCGATCCCGAACCACTGAAATATAATTGGTCAGGCTTTTGGTCGAGAAGAATTACCAAAGAACATCGTCTAGTTTATGCAGTAGAAAAAGATGCAATATCGATCGCTCAGTGTCGATTTCATTATTAGGATTGGGAGCGATCGCTTTTCTATTGTTTAGTAGTCGCATTATGGAAAATAGCGATAAATCTCTTTGCGATCGAGGAAACGAACAAAAACGACGATATCTTGGTTAATAATTAATCCGACACGATAGTTGCCAATTCTCGAACGATAATAAACTTTGTTCTTTTGTCCTTTAAGTTTTTTCAGATTAGGAATTTGACTCAAATTATCTACGCTTTCCACTACAAGAATAAATTGTTCGAGGCGCGAGAGTAATTTTTTATCTTTGATAGAGCGAATATCTTTGAGAAAACTATCTTTAAATTCTGTTTTCACTATTCTCCACTCAATACTTTAAATATTTCATCTCGGCTGACAGTTTGACTTTTTTCTCCCTCTTCAATTGCGCGAGACAATCCTATATCTTCCAAAGCGTCTATCAAAATAGAGCTTACTAATTCTTGGTTTTCTTCTATTACTTCAACAAGAGCTTCTTTAAATAAAGTTTTGATTTTGTTTTCATCTAGATTAGTTGAATTAGTCATGGCTGGTTGTGGATATAGATAGGTAAGCTAATTGACACCAAGCATATTTTATTATTTTCTAAATTTTGTGAGTTGTAGTCATTTATTTGCGGTCGCATTTTGTTGTTCTACAGATAGCTTTTTGAGTTCGGTCATAGAGTATTCATAGCAGTCACAGCAATGCTATTCAATTTTACCTAGTTTATTCGGTGAAAGAAAATAACCAAGTTCTCACTACAACGTTATTTTAAAAGTCGAACTATTCCTACAAAATACGGTAAAACTGGATTCGTAGTATGAGGACTCCAAGCCACAGCCGTTTCAAGAGTGGGAGTTAGTTCAATTAAGTCTCGAAAAACTACTCCATGTCTTCCTAGAGTTTTTACCGAACTATGAATCAAACTAATTCCTATTCCTGCTGCTACCAAGCCTAGAATTGTTTGTTGTGGAATGGCTTCCTGAACTACGTTAGGGCTAAAGCCCGTTTGCTGACATAAATTGATAATGCGGTCGTATAGTACCGAACCAATATGGCGGGGAAAGAGAATAAATGACTCGTTGGCTAATTGTTGGAGAGAAATAGGTTTCGATATATCTTTCGCAAAAGGATGATTGTCGGGCAAAGCTGCAACTAATTGCTCTCGATAGACAGTTTCTAGAATTAGCCCGTCATCATTAATAGGGGGATGTAACAAGCCAAGATCGATTTGTCCATTGTCAAGTGCTAAAAGCTGTTCTGGGGTTTGCATCCGTTTTAAAGTTAAATCTACTTTAGGGTAAAGCTGCTTAAACTGACGCACCGCAGTAGGAAGCACGGTATTTAATGCAGAACCAGTAAAGCCAATCATTATTCGTCCGATTTTGCCTTGAGATGCCTGTTTAACTGACTCCACGGCGCAATCTACTTGCTGAAGTATTTTTCTAGCTTCTACCAAAAAAATTTCCCCAACTTCAGTTAAATGAACCGTTCGCTTAGTTCGATAAAAAAGTTCTACTCCTAATTCCTCTTCTAAATCTTTGATTTGTCTGCTTAAAGGTTGTTGAGTGATGCAGAGTCTTTTAGCAGCCCGTCCAAAATGAAGTTCTTCGGCAACCGCAACAAAATATTTCAGATGTCGTAATTCCATTTGAACTTTTTAAGTGTTATTTAACAGCAAAAAATGTGTTGGACACTAGCAAAGTATAGCTTATACATTTGAATTAATAAATGTAACGGATTGTTCAATTTAACGATCGCACAGAAGGGGAGTTTACGATGAAATTATTTGTCTATTTGCTATTTTTGATAATATTTTTGCCTGCTAAAGCTTTTGCTCAAACGCCAGAACGGGTTTTGATGCTTTTTATCGATGGGCTGCATCCCCGCGCTATAAATCATTTTGATTTAAAAAATATCAAGCGCGTCATGGAGAACGGAACATATGCAGAAAAAGGTGTGATGATGTATCCAGCACATCCAACATTAGGCGATTATGGTGATTGGCATACGACATCATTCCCCAATATTGCAGGACAAGCAGGAACAGTGTTTTTTGAAAAACAGCCGCGATTTTTACAGCACGTTATGGGTTAACAAGGAAAGACTCTTCATGCTGCGGGAAGTCGTTCTTATCGAACTATGAACGAAGGTTTTGATTATACCTTTACGTCCTCTGGTGGAACTACCGATCGACAAGTTGTTGACTTCTATATCAATGCAATTGAGCAACAAGGCGATATTGTTTACGCTAGATTAATGCTACAAGAAACTGGTAATGCAGGTCGTATAGAGTCTGCCAAAAATACATCAGACGATCCTTGGGCAAATGACGTGTTTCACGAACAATCGCCTTACGGTCAAACTGTTAAGCAAGCTGATGAACAAATAGGTCGTTTACTCGATTATCTTGAAGATCGCGGTAAGCTTGATACTACTCTGATAACAATTGGTGGCGACGGTCAGGCTATTGGTGGCTGGCATCAAACACTAGATGAAAACGCTGCGCTAACTCCTATTATTTTTAAAGGACCAGGAATACCACAAGGACAAACAATTCCCTATGCAGAAAATATCGATCTAGCTCCGACTATTGCATCCTTGATGGGCGTAAATCCACCGAATCAGGATGGTGGAACGGGACTTGTTCTTTTTGGTTCTAATGCCCATACAAACGCGCATCCACGCTACTTAGAAACTATCAATCAGCAAATTCGCGATTATAGAAAGCTACACGCACAGGCTGTTTTGAGAGCATTTGAAGATCCTAAAATGAATGTTTTGCTCATGGAACTCAAACACGGTCTTCTTTCAGAACATCAATTTTACACGCCAGAGCGCGTTATGGAGTGGCATGAATCAGAGGATATTTCTTCTATGATTGAGAGTAACGCATGGGTTCTAGAAACATTGCGCCTAGCTTTGGAAGAAAATAGGTATAGGTTTGGTGCTTACTAATTGTGCATTGATGAAGTTTCGTCTGACTCACTAAAAAAGCGATCGCTTGATAACTGGACAAAACCCCGCCTCAGCAACTCAAACGGCGGAGGAAATGGTAGAGCTTTTACAGTAGCAATAATGGTTGTGTCGCAAAAAATGGAAGACATTCACATAGTACAATCTGAGTCTGGGTTAAGTCGATAAAAGAAGCGATTGCCTTGAAATAGTAGAGTTACTTTTGCTTTCTTGGGATTTATGATAAATATTTGATCGATACCAGTATTATCTCTATTGCAACATCAAAGCTACTTGTTTGGCGAAATAAGTTAATATCAAATCTGCCCCTGCCCGTTTCATACTGGTCAAAGTTTCTAAAACTACTTGTTTTTCATCAATCCAGCCTTGCTGTGCAGCAGCTTTCACCATCGCATATTCGCCACTAACGTTATAAGCAGCAACGGGTAAGTTGGTGTATTCTTTGATGCGACGAATAATATCTAAATAAGCTAAAGCTGGTTTGACCATTACCATGTCTGCACCTTCAGCAATATCTAAGGCTACTTCTTTAATTGCTTCCTGGCTATTAGCAGGATTCATTTGATAGGTTTGCTTGTCGCCAAATTGGGGGGCAGATTCTAAAGCATCGCGGAAAGGACCATAATAAGCTGAAGCGTATTTAGCAGAATAGGCTAAAATTCCCACATCGAAGTAACCAGCAGCATCTAAACCTCGACGAATTGCCCCCACTCTACCATCCATCATATCGGACGGGGCTACTATATCTGCTCCTGCGACCGCTTGAGAAACTGCTTGTTTTACCAGCACTTCTACCGTTTCGTCGTTGAGGATTTTACCGTCTTTGACTATGCCATCATGACCGTAAGTAGAAAAGGGATCGAGTGCCACATCCGTAATAACAGTCAGATCGGGAATTTCTTGCTTAATTGCTTTTACAGTGCGCTGTACTAAACCATCGGGATTATAGCTTTCTGTGCCTGCGTTATCTTTCTTGTCATTAGAAATTAGAGGAAATAGAGCGATCGCATTTATCCCCAAACTAGCAGCATCGGCTATTTCTTTGAGTAGTAAATCGAGGGAATAACGATAAATTTCTGGCATGGAAGGAATCTCTTCTTGTCGATCTTCTCCTTCGGTTACGAACACGGGATAAATTAAATCGTTAACGGTTAACTGATTTTCTCGCACCATACGGCGTAAGGATGCGGTGCGACGGAGGCGACGAGGACGATTAGTTAAATGTTGATTGCTAGAAGTCATAAAATGCGATCGCTTAAGAAAGAGCTTGTCTTTGATACAGGCTAAATAATTTACTAGGATCGATTTTAGTATAATGATAATCGTTATCAAAAACTAACTTGACAATTTTTAGCATAGTTAAAGCGATCGCATTATTCAAAACTAATATCGTTTTACATCTGTATTAGAATAATCAATCCCAGCTTAAATTGACCAAATCATGAAGGCTTCAATTGCGATCGAAACCCAAAGGTTATTGCTACGACATTTTGTCTTGGAAGATGCAGAACAATTAGCGAGCGTTCAAGCCGATCCTATAGTTATGAAATATCTGCGTCGGAGAAACTACCAGGAAACTTTAGCAACTTTGGACTGGATTTTTAAGTGTTACGACAAATATGGATATGGCTTATGGGCAGTAATTCACAAAGCTGACAATAAGCTAATAGGTCGTGCAGGATTAATTTGGCAAAATTTGCCAGCAATAAACTTAAAAGATGTAGAAATAGCTTACCTGTTGGCACAAGACTACTGGGGACAAGGATTAGCTACAGAAGCAGCTATGGCAATTCGAGATTATGGCTTTGAAGTTATCGGATGTAAACGTTTAATTTCTCTAATCGATTCCAATAATATTGCTTCGCAAAAAGTAGCTTTAAAGGTTGGTTTAACCTATGAAAGAGAAGTAACCATCGAAGAAAAACCAGTTGATGTTTATGGGATAGTTTCTTCTTGTTAAAAAGCGATCGCTACAAATAAACTTCTCTGTCTCTAAATACCTAGTCAATTAAAATGATGATCATTATTATATAGTGATAAAGAGAATCATTATCATTATTTTTTGCGAGTGAAATTACCCAACTATATCGATAGTGCGATTATTGGCGCAGGAGTTCAGGCTCTTACTTTAACCACCTACCTGTTACAAAAAAGTGGGAAGCATTATCATAAATTCATAGTTTTCGATCCGAGTCAAACCTGGATGAGTCAATGGCAGCAGCAGTTTGCAGTGCAGCAAATCCCTTATTTGCGATCGCCTGCCGTCCATCATCCCGATCCCAATCCCCATCAATTAAGAACCTTTGCCGAACATAGGCATAGCGAGTTGTTTCCGCCCTACGATAGACCAGGAACAAAGTTATTTAACGATTTTTGTGATGAAGTAATTCGTCGCTGGAAGTTAGCAGATAAGGTTTATCCAGCTAAAGTAATCCAAGTTTTACCGATTGAACGTGCTTCTCGTTCTCGATTTCAATTAGTTTTAGATACGGGCGAAACGATTGTTGCCCGTAGAGTGGTATTGGCTACGGGTAGTGGCAAAGTACAACTTCCTAATTGGGTAGAGAAAATTACCTCAGATTACCCCCCAAATAGATTATGTCATTCACAACAGGTCAATTTAAACCGACTCAATGTAACGGAAGAGCATATTTTAATCGTCGGTGGTGGTTTAACTAGCGGACATCTAGCCAAAGGAGCAATAAATCTGGGTGCAACTGTTACCCTAATGACCAGAAAACATTTACAGTCAAGGGTCTTTGATGCCGATCCTGGTTGGCTAGGACCAAAATATCTCAAAGACTTTCACGCCCAAACCGATTGGGATATTCGTTACCAGCAAATACAGCAAGCCCGTAATGGCGGTTCGATGACTCCCGAAATGATGCTGAAATTAAACCAAGCAGCTAACGAAGGCAAGTTAAGGATCGATGAATGCTGTCAAGTCAGCGATGCACATTGGCAAGATAAACTCTGGAAGGTTCGTTGTCACGATGGAAGCAAGCATCAGTTTGACCGTATCTGGTTAGCTACAGGGACAAGATTCAATGTTAAAGAGCATCCCTTATTACAAGACGTACTTGAGGCTTATCCTACAGAAATAGTTAACGGTTTACCCATACTAGACGAACATTTACGTCTGCCAAAGTCCAACTTTTTTATTATGGGTGGTTTGGCTGCTTTAAGAATTGGTCCTGTTGCCAGAAATATTGGCGGTGGGAAAATGGCTGCAAGACTTATTGTGCCAGCAATTGTTAAACCCAGTTTGGCGATCGGGTGATTTTTTATTGTTGAAGATTATCTTTATCGTGTCCGTAATTTGCCATTAAGTTGAAGTCAAGGAGATCGCTTTTTATCGAACATTCTCACAATAACTCATATCGATAAAACTTGTTTGACACAAAATTCTGACATGATGTTAAAGGTAATATTAGAGATGTTGTAGCAATATGCCCTATGTAAATGTGCAAATTATCAAAGGTGCGACCAGAGAACAAAAAGCACAAATGGTTAAAGATATTACTAATTCTCTTGTAAATGTTTTGGGTAAAAAGCCAGAGCATATACATATTGTTATTCAGGAGATAGAGGAATCAAATTGGGGTTATTCGGGATTATTAACCGATGATTGGAAGAAACAGTTAGATCGCTAGCCATTTAATTAATACAAGTTGTACTTCCGCCATCTATTCGATAATCTGCACCGTTGACGTATCCAGAAAGCGGACTAGCTAAAAATGCTACTAGGTTAGCTACATCTTCAGGTTTTCCCAATCGTCCGACAGTGTTGGGGAGAAATTCTTTAAGAATATGTTTCTCAATCTCATTCCAATCTGAACCCCATCCCTGTTTTTCTGCGGTTTGACGGAAAAACTCTTGTACGGTTTCAGTAACAACAATGCCTGGGCTAACAGTGTTAACTGTAATTCCTGTATCAGCTAGTTCTTGAGAAAGACTTACCGTAAGATTAACCTGTGCTGCTTTGGTAGCTGCGTAGTCTGGCATGGCTGCAAAAGGTTGTGTTGCCTCCCCGCTAGCTATTTGAATAATTCTTCCCCAGCCACTTTCTTTCATTTGAGGCACGATATGATGAACCAGCCTAATCACAGAAAGAACATTGATATTGTAAAGTTCTGCCCAGTTATCTGCTGTGGCATCCATCCAACCACGATTTTTATAAGCCCCCGCATTGTTTATTAAGATATCAATACCGCCAAGAGATTCTAAAGCTTGGCTAGCAATATAAGCTGCTCCTTCATCGGTGCTGAGATCGCCGACAAAACCAAAAGCTTTACCACCATTTTGTTTGATTTTTTCGGTGACATGAGTAACTTTATCCTCTTCAAGACCATGTATTACAACGGCTGCACCTTCTTCAGCTAAAGTTTTGGAGATTGCTTGACCAATCCCAACATTGCTACCTGTTATTAAGGCTCTTTTTCCTTGTAAATTTAGTTTCATTTATTTAATTTGAAATTCTTGGATAAATTGCGATCGCACCATAAATACATTCAATCACCTTTTTGATAATGATAGCGAGCTTGCATAAAATAAACGCGATTGAAAGCCCTTACATCAAATCCCTTTATAATTAAAAATACATTTCAGCTAATTAAATAACTAATGAAGTCTCTGCAAGATTACACAATTGTCATTCGTCCTGACGATAACAATACCTCTGTAGCTTATATACCTGCAATTGAAGGGTGTCATGCTTGGGGAGAAACAGTCGAAGCAGCAAAAGCAGAATTGAATAATGTCTTTGACATGATTTTAGAAGAATATCAAGAAATGGGGCGTTCTCTTCCTCAAGATGTTGAATTAGTTGTTAACAATGCCAGCTAAAGCAAAAGAATTAGAACGAGTTGCGAAAAAACTCGGTTTCAAGAAAGTCAGACAAAAAGGCTCTCATGCACGCTGGAAACATCCTGATGGGAGAGCGACTACTATTCCCATTCATGGTAAGGCTGAAATTGGTAGCTGGTTATTTCAAGAAATCCTCAAGCAAATGGGAATTACGGAACAAGAATTTAATCGACTTAAATAAATAAATTGAGTTTGATTGTTTTGAAGAGAAAAGCGATCGCGCTTTCCAACCCATTAGAAATTCAACTATCTTGTACCATTGAAATAAATAGATTTAACCGTTATCCTAAAATGCCCGTGAGTAAAACCAAAGCAGACGATCTTTGTCAGGTGCGATGTTTCAACACAGAGTTAGTTACTCAAATTAGGGAAACTTTTCCCAATGAAGATACTCTAGAGGAAATGACAATTATCTTTGGTGCTTTAGCAGACCGATCGCGGGTTAAGATACTTTATGCCCTGAGAAACGGCGATGAGCTTTGTGTCTGCGATATTGCTGCTATGTTAAATGTCAAAATCGCTACCGCTTCCCATCATTTGCGGAAAATGCGAGATTTGAAATTACTAAAATATCGTAATGACGGTAAATTGGCTTATTATTCCCTAAAGGATCGGCGTGTGACCGATATTCTTAGCTATTCTTTGCAGGAATTAGTTTAGCTTTTATTTGGTTTGTCTTAGTCTTTCTCTACTTTGAGCGTTTCAATTTAGTTTACATTCTAATGTTCTTTTGAACGTTTGAAGATAGAATAGTTATTATTCAAACACTCACTTGAACGTTATAACAAAAATGGCAGAACATTGTTGTCAAGGCAAAGCAAAGGAATTAGAAAAGCTGCAAAAACGCCAGAGCAAAGTATTATGGATTATTTTGATAATTAATGCGGTGATGTTCGCCCTAAAGGATACCGCTCCGCATATGGTGGAGTTTAGCGGGGGAATTAAGGCTGCATCTCTATCCTTAACAGGTGATTCTTTGGATATGCTGGGGGATGCTTTAGTTTATGGCTGTAGCCTCTACGTCATTCAAAAAAGGTAAAAGAGCAGCGGGCGCGTTCGGCAATACTCAAGGGCGGTATTATGTTTCTTACTGCGATCGCTGTATTTGCCAGAGCCACCTATCAATTATTTGCTCAAACTGTCCCCACAGCGCAATTGATGAGCGGAATCGGTGTTTTAGCTTTAGTAGCTAACCTAATCTGCTTTTTACCGCTGATTCGTCACCGTAAAGATAATATCAATATCTCTTCGGTTTGGCTGTGTTCCCGTAATGACATTATTGCCAATACTTCGGTGTTGCTAACTGCGGGACTAGTATTTCTAACTGGTTCGTTTTTGCCAGATTTCATTTTAGGGTTAATACTCACTGTCGTTTTTGCTCAATCTGCGGGAAAAGTTCTTGCCCAGGCAAGAGCGGAATTAATTTGAACACAAAAATAAAATGGTGGTTTTAGAAAAACCTAGTTCAATTTAATCGCAGCTTTCCATTGAACAACAATCTCAGCTAGATTACGCATAGCTGTAGTCAAATTTACTTCAAAATCAATCGCTGCTTGATGATTCGCAGTATCAGTTATACCACGTAACTCAAGGTAATATTTCTGATTGAATTGACACGCTCTTGCCCCTCCTGCTCCCTCCCATGCGACAGCAATACAGTCAGTCAAGTTCATCAACTCTTGTCCTCTTGCAGCATCAACAATATCCTCATCTCCGCTTGCTACAGCACCAAAATGAATTGAAAATGCTGAATTCGTTATAGGTAAATTTTGTAGAATTTCGATGACTTGAAGCTCACCAGCAAAACGAGGCAGAGGACGACTGACAAATTTAAGGTTGTAGTCATGTTCGATTGTTTCAGTTGCCACAACAACATCACCAATATTTAATGAGTTAGACAATGCTCCAGCAGCACCAGCACAGACTAATAACTCTATCTGTGGTGCTTGACAAAGCAGATATTGCGCTTGTATGCCAAACTGCGCTTTACCATGTCCGCCACAAGCAACTAATAAATCGAGTTCACGAAATTCAAAAGCATCTATATTGCCTAATCGTAACTTTTGTTTACGCAACCCAAATCGCTCTACTTTAGTAACCAAAATAGCTAATTCTTCTTTGAGCGGAGTGAGAATTGCAGTTTTCATAATTATCTTATTCCCTATTATTCCACCTGCTTGGATATCTTTTTACCATTAGCTATGATTACAGCAATTAATTCGTCTTGGTTTAATATTGGTATCAGTAGAAAAAGCGATCGCGCTTATTGCCCAAAATACAATAGATAAACAATCATTACTGGTTACCATGACAGAATTACTCAATCAAGCGGTTGCACGTATTAAAAACTTGCCTGACAACGAACAAGATGCGATCGCTACAATCATTTTAGAAGAACTTGAAGACGAGATGAAATGGGAACAAGCTTTTAGCCATTCTCAAGATTTACTAGCCGAGCTTGCTGCTGAAGCGATGACAGAATATAGAGCAGGAAAAACCCAAGAATTAGACCCAGAAAAATTGTGAAGTCGCGAACAACATTGAAGTTTCGTCAAGTCTTTGCTAAATTACCAAAACAAATTCAAGCACAAGCACGCAGTGCATATCGTCAGTTTAAGAAAAATCCCACTCATCCAAGCTTACGTTTTAAAAAAGTACATCAAAGACTGCCTATTTATTCCGCTCGAATCAATAAAAACTATCGAGCAGTTGGTCAATTGGATGGAGATACTGTCATTTGGTTTTGGATCGGTTCTCATCGAGATTATGAAAAATTACTATCTGGTTTATAACCAGCGATCTCGATCTCTATGTTTTGACTCGATACAGAGCGATCGCTCTGTATCTATCAATGCGTTAAGTCAGTTGTGCGGTTAACAAAATATCTTATTATGATCGCATTACAGATTTCTCTACACTAATAGCTATGACTACAGCAACCAATCAAACTCAACTCAACTCTAGTATTGGCGGGACAAAAAATGCTTACTACTGGAATTTTTTAGACAAACAATATCAAATAGTCTATGAAACTGTTGGCGCGGGAAACCCCGTACTGTTACTGACTGCTTTTAGTACGGTTTCCAGTCGCACGGAAATGAAGGGTATTGCCAATCTACTAGCTACACAATATGAAGTGACGGTTTTAGATTGGTTGGGATTTGGCGAGTCTCAATGTCCCCCTGTAGATTATAATCCCGCATTATTTCAGCAGTTGTTGGGAGATTTTATTAAATCTATTTTTAATAGCCCAATTATCTTGATTCCTGCGGGTCATGCTTCGGGATACGCTTTAAAATTTGCCCAGAATAACCCAGATATAGTTTCCAAACTAATTTTAATTGCTCCTACTTGGCAAGGACCATTGAGAGTTATGGGTTTACCCGATGGTGTCAGAAATGGGGTAAAAAACTTAGTGCGATCGCCTGTTATCGGACAAGGATTATACTATCTCAACACTACTCCTTCCTTTCTCCGCCTGATGTATAAACGTCACGTCTATGTAGATGAAAGCAAACTAACCCCCGAATTTATCGCCCAAAAACACCAAATTACCTCAAAACCTGGTGCGAGATATGCGGGTGCTGCCTTTGTTACTGGCGCGATCGATCCTGTAAATAATAGAGAGGAGTTTTTGCAACTTCTAGAATCTGTATCGATACCCGTATTAATTATTCTGGCGGAAAATGCACCCCCGAAATCAAAAGCGGAAATGTCCGCGATGGCAGAGTTAGCCAAGGTGCAAACAGTTCGATTAGCAGGGACTTTGGGGGTTTACGAAGAGTATCCCGAAGCAGTGACAGAAGCGATTCAGAATTTTCTTTAGCGCGATCGCAAAAACAATCAAAATATCAAAGAACCAAATGAAAAATATTGATAGACTTTGAATAAAAACAATTGACGTTGGCTAAAAAAGCACGAGGCAAGTTTTAATGAATACGGTGGTGTTAAATTTAAATCCAATTACTCATTTGACTGACGAGCAATTTTATCAATTGTGTCTTGCCAATCGGGATTTAAGCCTGGAAATGAATGCAGCAGGAGAATTAATTATCGTGCCACCAGTAGGAGGAGAAAGCGGTAATCGAGAAGCCAAACTGATTGCCGATCTAGAGATTTGGAATCGTCAAGCTAAATTAGGCGAGGTGTTTAGTTCTTCAACTATTTTTATACTTCCTAACGGTGCAAAACGTGACGCGGAGCTAATCCTTTAGGGTCTCCTGATGCTGCATGGGTTAAGTTAGATCGCTGGTTAGCATTAACTTCAGAACAACGTCAAAAATTTCCACCTCTCGTACCTGACTTTTTAATTGAACTGCGATCGCAAACGGATCGGCTGAAGCGACTTCAAGAGAAAATGCAGGAATACATTGACAATGGTTTACCTTTGGGTTGGCTGATTAATCCTCAAGATGCTGAAGTAGAAATTTATCGATCGCAAAAAGCTGTAGAAGTAATATCAATGCCCGCAATTATTTCTGGAGAAAGTGTTTTACCAGGCTTTGAATTGCAAGTACAGCAGTAGGTTTAATTATGTGGGAATTTAAATAAAGCGATCGCAATGTTAGGTTATCTGTGTCGCCTACAATATCGCTTTATCCTCAATGTGACAAGGACAAGTGCGAAGCGGTATCCTTATCCGAAGGTGTACCCTTTAGGGTTAGGACGCTGTGCGCTTTATCTACCTACTGTTTTCAACACGATTAAGGTATAGTTATTAATATATATTACGTCTGATGTAAATTAAAAAACCCTGAAATGCCTACAGAGGCATCTTCTCTAATTTGATTTTGCAACTTACATATTCAAAAAACTTCAATCCTCGCAGTTTTTCTAAGAGCTAAAAGCTAATAGCTAATAGCTAATAGCTTAAAACTAGTAAATTAGAACGAAGCTAATCCACATTAAGCGTATATTAACCATTTCTATTATGAGCTATCGCAATCTCATTACTATTGAACCAGATAAGCGAGGTGGCAAACCATGTATTCGCCGAATGCGAATTACCGTCTACGATGTCTTGGGTTGGTTAGCTCACGGTATGTCTCATGCAGAAATTTTAGATGACTTTCCTGAATTAACCGAAGAAGATATTAGAGCTTGTCTAGAATTTGCTGCTGATAGAGAACATCGTTTAGTTGCTGCTGCGAATAATATTTGAAACTACTTTTTGACCAAAATTTAAGTCGTAAATTGACCAATCGACTAGCAGATATTTTTCCTAATTCTAGTCATGTACAATTTCACGACTTGGCAGAAAAAGCAGATACTGAAATTTGGGAGTTTGCTAAAGCTAATAATTTCTGCATTATTACCCAGGATGCAGATTTTGCCGAAAGAAGTCGTTTATATGGCTCTCCTCCAAAGGTAGTTTGGCTGCGCTGTGGCAATGTGCCTACTAAACAAGTAGAAGCATTAATTCGTTCTGGCAAAGAAGCAATTGTCATGCTTTTAAGCAATCCTAATTTACATTGTTTGGAGCTACATTGAGTAGTTTTCTAGTTTCTTTCGGTAATGCGATCGCCTTTTATTTCTCTGCTGTTTTGGATACATTTTCGGTGTATGAGAGAGCGCATTACTATTTAGCCAAATATTATGAAAATTTCTGAAATTGATATCAACAACTTGTCGCAAAATCAAATAACTCAGATATTATTTGGCAATGCAAAAGACGATAAAAAACCAGGAGATTGTATTTTTACATTTGGTGGAAGAGGCATTGAAAGAGTACATAAAGCTGTAGAATTATTCAATTCAAAACGTGCAGATTATATTCTATTTTCTGGTGGCTCTAAATTTGGTAAGTACACTTACCCTTTGTCATGGACAATGCGAGATAATGCTGTAAAGCTTAACGTTCCAGAAGAAAAAATTTTGGTTGAAGATCGTTCAAATCATTCTAAAGATGGTGCGATCGCATCTTTATTTACCTTAGAAGATAAATTTGGTGTTCATCGGATTAGAAATCTTTTAGTTATTAGCACTCCCTGGAATTACAGAAGAGCAATGTTGACTCTCAAGACATATTATCCTAATTGGATAAACTATACATGGTGTCCAGCTAACTATAAACAACATCAACCTGATAATTGGTGGAAATATCCTGAAGCTCACGGCTATGTAATGAAAGAGATAACTAATCTCGTAAAATTTGTTCGTGAGGGGCAGTTAATAGATATTGAAGTTGAAGTTTAATTATTGCCAAGATTTTACTATAAGACTTTATTTTAATATAGCGATCACTATAATTTATTCACTTCATGTTTAGTAATTATTAATTACACTTAATCAACAGTATTTTTCTAGATAAAATTTGCGTTAAAAATTCATAACCTTGTTCGTTCAAATGTACACCATCTTTTGTTTTGAGAAACCTGAAATAATTTGAATCCCCTAGCATTAAAGACCACAAATCGCAAAAATGGCAATTTGTCGAATGTGCAACATTGGTCGCAACTCGAACATATTTTTCAAGTTTTTCTATCGCAACAAAATTAGAATTAGGAAAAGCTTTTTTGCGTGCTGACAAAAGAGTTTGATTAATAGGCGGTGAACTAATAAGAAGTGTTTTTTCAGGTGTAATTTGCTCGATCATTGAAGATAAGTTATGTTCGTATTCTTCAATGTCAATTCCTTTCTTATCGCTAGCATCAGCCGTACCAAGCAGCACTGTGACTAAATCTGGAGAATAATCCAAAACGTCACTTCTAAGTCTACTTAGTGCGCCTCTACTATTATCTCCTGGAATACCTGAATTTATAATAGTCCAATCAGGTAAAGCTGCTTTTAGTCTCGGAACGAGTTTCAATATTCCACTAGGATCTTTTTCTTTGGCTGTAATGCTGTCTCCTAAACAAATAAGCTTGGGCATAGTTAATATACTCGTGCAACTAATTACATAGTTAATAAATTTTAAAGTTATCCTATTCTTAAAACAATGAGATCGATTATCATTATCTAAAAGAGCTTAGGAATTTAGATTATGGTAGCGACAAGCACTAACACCGTTCCCGTCACCGTACTGACTGGCTATCTGGGCGCGGGAAAAACCACTCTCCTCAATCGCATCCTTACTTACGAACACGGTAAAAAAGTAGCGGTCATCGTTAACGAGTTTGGAGAAGTGGGCATTGACAATCAACTGGTAATTGA
>JADEXJ010000146.1 GCA_015207195.1 Pleurocapsales cyanobacterium LEGE 10410 | reverse complement strand
ATTTAAATTGGAATGTTTGAAAATAAAACACAAAATGAAGCATTTTGCTTTGCGGAGTCGTATTTACATACAAGCTTTGCAACACGCTATGCTTGAACTGCAATCTCTCAAAACTGCGTAATGTCAGTCAATAACATAAAATATATGGCGGTTCTCATTTGAATGAGGTAGGTTAAACAGCCTTGGTTTTTGTTGATTGTTGATTGGCTAGAGAGTAGACATAAGCCTAACTCAGGGATGTACTTCACCAATTTGAGAAACGCTATAGATCTTCCATTAGGTCATATCTTTCTCGATCAATATAAGATGAAACAATCAATTTAAGCGTTATTACTGATTTTTAATGCTTCTAGTTTAAATTATTTAAGTAAAATGACCGATGTTTTGAATCCTACGAATTCCTAATATATTTAAAGATACTTCTCGAACATATCCAGAGCTTACATGGTGAGAATAAATTGTAGGCTCTGGTTTTTTTTTACTCACTATTCATTTCCTGCCCTACCCAAGTTAAATCTAGGTAATATTAGCCAGAGGCGACAATTCCTCCAAGCTGCAAGCTTTGATATCTTGATTAAAACTGCTATGCTTTATTTGCTCATCTACTGAAATAAATATTGGCAAAACAGCGATTAGATAAATTGTTAGTCAGCCTGGGGCATTGCGACTCACGCGCTTTGGCACAACGTTTAATCAGAGCGGGAAAAGTCAAGATTAATCAAGAAGTTGTTGACAAACCAGGCACAGAGATCGAGACTGATGCTGAGATTGAGGTCAAAGAACAACCTCCCTATGTGTCCCGTGGAGGAAAAAAGTTAATCAAAGCTCTTGAGACTTTCGATATCAGGGTGCAGGAGCGAATTTGTTTAGACGGGGGCATTTCTACGGGAGGATTTACCGACTGTTTGTTGCAATCAGGGGCAAAGCTGGTATATGGCGTAGATGTAGGTTATGGGCAGGTAGCCTGGAGTATTCGCACCTGCGATCGCGTGATCTTGAAAGAAAGAACCAACATTCGTTATCTAACCCCCAGTGAGCTATATGGGAATGCGGTCATGGCGGATTTTGGCGTAATGGATCTTTCTTTTATCTCTCTGACCAAGGTACTCGAACCCCTATGGCATCTATTAACCTTACCTAAAGAAGTAGTGTTGTTGGTTAAGCCTCAGTTTGAGGTAGGGCGCGAACGAGTCGGCAAAAAGGGTGTAGTACGCAACCTAGAAGACCGAGCTTTAGCTATTTTGCAGGTCTGGCAAGCTGCTCAGTCTTGGGGATGGCAATATCGAGGTTTGACCATTTCACCAATAACGGGTCCTGCGGGCAATGTCGAGTACTTACTATGGCTGTCGGCAACTACTTCTGGCGAATCAAACTCTCTAAACTTGACACAAATCAAAGAAATAATTACCGAGCATTAGAAATACTATATAGTTTATATGTAGTTTACTCACTACTCACTACTCACTACTCACTACTCGCTACTTAAGACCTACGCTTCATAAGAAAGTAAAGCATTTACCGTCCTGCATAGCGTTCTTCTGCCCAGGGTTCTCCCCGCATATGATAGCCGTTACGTTCCCAAAACCCCTCTTCGTCATGGTCGAGAAACTCAATACCATTAATCCACTTGGCACTTTTCCAGGCATAGAGATGAGGCACGACTAACCTCATGGGACCCCCGTGTTCGGCAGGTAAAGGTTCGCCATTAAGAGTATGGGCAAAAAAGTTTTCCCCTCTGGCAAAATCTTCTAGAGATAGATTGGTTGTGTAGCCACCATAGCAGTGTTGCAAAATATGGGTAGCTTTGGAGTCAACATCGATCGCCTTGAGAAAATCTGTAACCTTTACTCCCGTCCAGGTCACGTCAAGCTTCGACCAGCGAGTTACACAATGAAAATCGGCGGTAAAATCTTGCTGGGGCAGATTCATAAAATCAGTCCAATCAAAAGACCTATATTCTACTAGTCCCCATACTTTGAACAGCCAGTCATCGGTCTTGATTTGGGGTGTCTCACCGTAACTGAGGACGGGGAAGCCTTTGGCTAGATATTGACCAGGGGGGACGCGATCGTTTTGGGACGGTTCTGGTTTGCTAAAGAATTTTCTCGGCATAATCTCAACACAATAGAAGCTTAAAAAGGTGCATATCCCAAAGGAAACACACCATCATCTTAGCGATTTAATCAAGGTCAAAATCTATCTATTCTTCATCATCTTCATCATCCTGAGGATATACAAAGCTGTTAGAACGTCCAGACAAAACTGATTTTCCCAAAGATAAAGCCTTTTGAGCCTCTACCGCTGCTTTACGTTTCCAGGTGGCTTTGCGACTATTGCGTTTTGATTTAGAAGTTTTCTTCTTCGGTACTGCCATAATTATTTAGTTTATAAAGACAACCTTTCTATTGTAATGGTTAAGCAAAAAAAAGCTAGAGAGTTTGACCAGGAAATAAACTTGTCTCGCCAATCGACTGACCTGAATTTGCGCTGCGATCAAGAAACTTCTGGTTAATGATTGCTCTAAACTCCTCTAAATCGGTTTTCCAGTGGTCTAAGAAACTAGCAATCTGTGTCAGCCTATCTTGTGACTGGTTCTGCTTTTGACCAACGCCGTAGTTAAAGTTGCCAGAAAACAAAATCGCGGTGAGTGGTGGTTGCTGGGGCTGCTGTAATTTGGCTTCGGAAATATTCATTGTTAGCTGGCATCGCTCCAAAAGATACATCAAATTAATGCCCGCCTGTACGGGGGCAATGCCAATTCTTTTCCAAGAACCAGAACCAAGCAAAGTGCCAGTAATGTATTGTTGTACTGATTCGGGCGCATCAGGAAAAGGAAGCAAAATTTGGGGACAAAAGCTCAAGCCCAAATATTCTGCATAGGGTAATTTTTTGATGTATCTACCCGCCACCAAATGAGCTGCCAATTCTTCTAGCTTTTTATTATTAACGGATTCACTAATGGTAATAGTTCGAGGTTGAGCGTTAATACTAATACCATTAGTAAAGTTTAGCTGGGCAAAATTCGGATTGAGTACGGGTGGTTGAGATAGTTCCCATTCTTGCGGAACGATCCCACTGAATTTGAGAAAATCTTGACTCATCATTGTAGGAGTCAAATCTTGAGCTGCAATGACGAGAGATATTTCTTCAATAAATCTGGCTTTGCTGGGGGAACTAACGGTGGAGGTTACATCAGATATGGTCATGAAAATTTAGTCAGCCAAAATTGTTGCTTGTGTATATAGGTAAGTTGCCCAAAACCTAAACTAAATTTATAGCTAACTGGAAAATCATTGGCTAACTATTTTTTATGGCTGCCCATATCAGATTGAAGATAGTTAGCCTTTTACCAATATTCTGTGAATTTTGCCTCTAGAGATTTATTTTGCTTGATTTTTAAGGATAGTCACTGCTCTGGCATACTGAGGATCTGCTTTAGTACCGATTAAATCGGGATTGATACTTAAAGTGGTCTGCTGTTGGCGATTGAGGTTCACCATAATATCGGGGTCAATGCCTTTTTGATTAATATCAATCCCGCTAGGAGGATAGTAGCGAGCAATAGTAACAGCCAAGCCCGAACCATCAGAGAGAGAATGAACTGACTGTACCGTTCCTTTGCCATAGGTGCGACTGCCCACTACTTTAGCGCGATCGTTCTCTTTCAAAGCTCCTGCTAGAATTTCACTAGCACTAGCAGAGTAGCCATCAACCAAAACAACCAAAGGCAGATCGGTTAATGCTTTACCATTAGCAGAAAATTTTTCATTGCCTCCTCTACGGTCAATCGTAGAAACGATCGCACCTTTTCCCATCCACATCCGAGCGATTTCTACACTAGAAAACAGCAAGCCCCCTGGATTTCCCCGCAAATCTAAAACAAATCCAGCAGCCTGTTTGTTACTCAAATCGGTAATGGCTTTCTCCATTTGTTCCGCTGCATGGGAACTAAATTCGTCTAGTTTGATATAGCCCACTTTGGAGTCTTGTTCTTGATTGAGAGTGTAGCTAACGGAAGGGAGTTCAATTTGCTCTCTAGATATAGCAACTTCAAAATTTGACTGGGGTTGACGAGAAATTTCTAGCTCAACCTGAGTACCTACTTCTCCTTTGATTTCTGCCGAAGCTTGTTCCAAAGTCATTGATTTGGTAGGTTTGCCGTTGATGCTCAAAATATAATCCCCTGCTTGTAGCCCCGCTTCGCTGGCTGGTGAATTGGGTATGGGTTCGACCACCATTAGTTTGCTGGTTTGTCGTTCGATTCCCAAGCGAATACCAATTCCCGAAAGCTCTCCAGATGTTTGACTGCTTAGTTCTTCATATTCTTCTGGATCTAAAAATCTCGTGTAAGGATCGCCCAAGTCTTCCAAAGATTGACGAATTGCTTGATATGCAGATGCTTGATCGCTATACTCTCTTTTTAGTAATTCCTGTCGCTTGATTTTCCAGTCAATATGATTAAACTCGCGATCAACAAACTCGTTGTTGATAATCTGCCATACTTCGTCAACGACGGTTTTGGGACTATCTTCTAAAGCTGCGGTTACGGGAGAACTACTTTGAGATACGAGTAAAGAAGTCGCGCCCAGAGTCGCTAATAGTTTTACGCTTCTCGAAAGATTACTTTTTAAACTCAATAAGTTAAAAATAAAACCAAAACGTCTAGAGGAATAGTTCATATTGTAGTAGAAAACAATTACGATAAGATTGCTAAAAGATTAAACTGCTCGATCCAACGAGGATAGTTTAGAGGGGTTTTGGAACGTTCACCGTGAGATGATTTATAAGTAGGCTTTGGGCGAGCAAACAATACCTGGTCATGTTTCACCATCAAAAAACTAAGTCCGACAGATTGTTATGTCCGAGCAAGATTTCGCCTCAAATTAAGGATAAAAATAACTTTTTAACTCGTTCCTATGATAAAAGTATGGCAAGTACCGAGGAAATACCAACAAAAGGATTAGTCTTTGAGCAAAACTTGCAAAATAAAGTTGCTCAGGGTTTAATTTTGTCAGAATTACCATACATGGTACAAAACTCTATCTTTTATATATGTATAACATTATGCTGTTGTCATGGATTTAAAATAGTAGTGCAATACACTCAGGTTTGATGGTTTAAAGCGATAAAATCGAGCATGATTTGACGATGAATATCTCCTAATGGTCTTGATTCTCCAGCTTTTGGCGAATAGCCATATCCTTGTTGAATTTCTGAAGGAGTCAGCAAATTTAGATCCCACCCTTCTTTAAGTTCTAATTTTTCTAAGGGTACAACTAGGGGGCAAGAATAAAGATAGCGGATATAGCGATCGCCTCGATCGCGGCGGAACTCGGTCAACTGCTCGACTGGATAATTAATCTCTTCAATTAATTCTCTTTTCAACCCTTCTTCTGGTTCTTCTCCAGGCTCTAAATGACCGCCAAAAAACCCCCAAACTCCAGGGTAGAGAATATTAGGAATATCATCTCGCAACTGCATCAAATACTTACCATCTTGGTGAATTATTGCCATAGCGACGGATATTGGATGAGCTACGCTACGATTGTTGGTACCCTTTTCAGAAGTGCGCATAAAGCTTAGTTTATTTTTTAATTTATTGAGAATAATTTCAGAATACTTGGCAATTTTATTTTACAGTTACTCTAAGGACTGTGGCTGATCGCTTGGGGACTCTAATTGTTCCAATTCGACCACGTAAAAATCTCCCAATTCTTGTTCGGCAACAGGTAAGCTTTGATATTCAACCTTACCTTTAATACTTATTTGTCGATTAAGCTGGGGAAGATCTTGGTCAGTTACAATCCAAATTTTGCCTGTGGCATCTTCAATTTGATAAGCAGCGCGATCGATAAAAGGAGCTAAATGCACTACCTTACCAGTCAAATATATAGTTCTGCCCACTTTTTTGGGCGCAATTTCTTCAACAGAAATTAGAGATGCCTGACAACCAATCAAACTTCCTAATAACATTACCTGAAGGCACGCTTGTCTGAGGATACCCAGCACTGGTCTAAACCTTAAATTGGAAATTAACATTTGTTATCTATTATTCACCACCAGTTTTCACCATCCAGCTTAACTTTTTTAACTATTAAAATTATCTATGTCAGCTTCCACTCCCTGCTTATTAGATGGCAAAACCTTAGCAAAAAAAATTCAGTTAGAATTACAAGCCAAAATTGCCCAGCTAGAACCAAAAATAGGTCGTCCTCCTGGTTTGGCAGTATTAATGGTAGGAGATAATCCAGCCAGTGCTGTTTATGTACGCAATAAGGAACGAGCTTGTCAAAAGGTAGGTATTGCTTCAGTTGGGCAACATTTTCCCGAAAATACTACTCAAGAAGAACTAGAAGAGGTAATTGCTCGACTCAATCAAGACGATCGCGTGGACGGTATTTTAGTCCAGCTCCCCCTACCGAAGCACTTAGACTCGATCTCTCTGTTACGCTGTATCGACCCTGATAAAGATGCTGATGGTCTGCATCAGGTCAATTTGGGCAAGTTAGTCCGCTCAGAACCAGGTTTGCGTAGCTGCACTCCTGCGGGAGTAATGAGATTGTTGCAAGAATACAACATTACTCTGGCTGGTAAAAAAGCCTTGGTGATAGGTAGAAGTATTTTAGTGGGTAAACCTGTAGCATTAATGCTGCTGGAGCAAAACGCTACCGTTACTATTGCCCACTCTCGTACTCAAGATTTAGAGGCAGTATGTCGTGAGGCAGATATATTGGTGGCAGCGGTTGGTAAACCAAACATGATTACCCAAGAAATGGTTAAGCCTGGTGCAGTAGTAATTGATGTCGGTATTAATCGCGTTGAAACTAGCGGAAAACCTAGGTTAGTAGGAGATGTGGATTTTGAGCAAGTGGCACCAGTCGCCAGCTATATTACCCCCGTACCTGGAGGAATTGGACCAATGACCGTCGCCATGTTACTCAGTAATACGGTGCAAAGTTATGCTCGAAAAGCTGGTTATACCATTTCTCTTTAATGCAACTACAGATAACTTTAACTGGGGGAAATAAGCTATCTATTGGTAGCGATAATTTGGAGAATTAGTATTGGGTAGCTGTTATCTATGTTGTCTTACCTAATTTATCGCATTACTAGCGAGCAAAAATTGTGGTAGAAACCTTGGCTGTCTGTTAGCCTGTAGTTTCTTCAGCTAGAGCCACTTCTTGATTATCGGTGTTTACTAAAAAACTAAACGGTCTTGCCTACCATTTATTTGTTTGCCTGTGCATCTTGGCGACGGCTTCATCTTTGGCTGGATATTGGGGTGAATTTAATCTTTATCTTGAGTTTGCTTCTGGGTATAAGCTGCAATTTTTGTTAATGGCTTTATGTAGCCTAGTTTATTTTGTATTGGCTCGGCGAAAATTTTGGCTATTCGTCAGTCTATTTTGCGTGCTAATTAATTTCGGTGAGATCTTGCCCTGGTATTTCAATCGACCAAAAATTACGAATGTCGAGCTGTACCAACCTTTAAAAGTTCTTTCTTATAATGTTTTCTGGAAAAATGAATATTACGACCGTGCGATCGCTTTGATCGGTCGAGAACAGCCAGATATTGCGGTGTTTCAAGAAGCAATCCCTCATTGGAATCTGGGATTGGCATCGCTAAAGACGAATTTCCCCTATCATATTCGGGCAGAAAAACTAGAAATAGAAGTATATAGCAAATTACCTTTACGTAACCCCGAAATTAAACTCTATGGTACCTATCGCGGGCTAGTTATTGTTGAGATTAAAGTTGGCGATCGCCTGGTGAAGTTGGCTGCTACCCATGCCTATCCTCAGCTATATTGGGGCAAAGGTGGTTGGCAAATCCGCAACCGACATTTGAAATATGGCATCGGAGAATACGCCCAAAATATCCAGCAGCCTTTGATAGTCATTGGCGATTTAAACGTATCGATGTGGTCGCCCTTCTACCACTCCATGATTGAAAGCTCTGGTTTACACAATGCCCGTCAGGGTTTTGGGATCTTACCTACCCATTCTATAATTGCACCACAATTTGCTTCACTTTCTGCGCCAATAGATCACTGTTTGGTAAGTTCCGAGATTCAGGTAAAAAACTTCAGATTAGGTGAGGCAATTGGTTCGGATCATTTGCCTATTATTGCGGAGTTGTTAATTCCACAATCATCAAATTAATCCTGGATACCAAAAAAATGTCTTTAAACACATATAAACTACAACTTTTTTTTTCTATGAGAAAAAAGAGTCATTGATGAATTAAAAGAGACTATATACCTAAAATAGATACACAAATAGCGGGAACAGGAAAATATTAAACAGATTTTTCCTGATAATTATCAGATGAGAGATCGCCAACTAAAGTCTATTGTAGGTTGTCTGCTGGGTACGGCAGTAGGCGATGCTATGGGATTACCTTACACAAGATTATCTAGAAAGCAAATTTATCAGTCCCACACGCCGATTGTAGGTCATAATTTTATTTTAAATAAGGGCATGATTTCTCAGGATACAGAACACACCTGTATGGTGGCGCAATCTTTAATTGCCTCAGGAGGAAACACTGCCAAATTCTCTCACTATCTAGCCTGGCGTTTGCGGTTTTGGTTAATCGCTTTCCCCCCCAGTGCCAGTTCAACCACGTTAAAATCGACCTTGAAGCTCTGCCTCGGCTCGTCTCCTCAAACCAGCGGTATTGACTCAATAGACAATAGTGCAGCTGTACGCAGTATTATCATTGGTGTCTGTTATGGCAACGAGCCATCCAAGCTGTTATCTTTGGTTAAAGCTGCTACTACGATTACTCACAACAATCCTCAAGCGGTACTAGGAGCGATCGCTATAGCAGTAGCTTCCTATTTGGCTGCCAATGAATTTTTAGTCGCGCCTCAAGACTACTATCAAACTCTACAGAAGTTTTTAATCGATTTTGATGCAGCACTATCAGACAAAGAAACAACAGCTTTTTTAAGCTTAATCGAGCAAGCCTGTCTGAGTGCCGAGGGCAATGAACAAGGAGCTATATTTGCCAACAGATTGGCTAACGACAAAGGTATCAGTCGCTCTATTGATGACACTGTTGCCATAGTGATTCAAGTCTGGTTGAGAAATCAAGGTAGCTACTCCCAGAGTATTAAAGAAATAATCTATTTGGGAGGGGATACCAATACAACCGCTGCTATTGTAGGAGGAATTGTTGGTGCGTCTGAGGGAATCACGGGGATTCCTAAAAGATGGTTGGACAACATCATCGATTTTCCCCGTAGCACCAATTGGATTGCCTCTTTGGGCAAAAGATTAGCTCAAGCTCAAAACACACCGCAGCAATCTTTGCCACTAGCGAGCTATTTGATCTTGCCCCGTAATATAATATTTTGGATAGCTATCTTATTTCGAGCTTTTTATCGGTTACTACCCCCGTATTAAGGATTGAAGCAGAAAGACAAACAATGAAATTAGAAGCTCTGATTCGACAAAAACGCCAAATTAGAGCGATCGGTTTTGATGATGCCCCTTTTGTGCGTCATCAAGTAGCGAAGGTAAATATATCGGGTATTGTTTGTGCCAATACTCGCTTTGAAGGTATGGTATGGGGAGCAGTACAGGCTGATGGGGAAGACGCTACAGAAACTATTTGTCAACTGCTAATTGGCAAGAAATTTTTGCCCCAGCTACATCTAGTCTTGCTCGATGGGATTGGCTTTGGAGGTCTTAATTTGGTCGATTTACCGCTGCTGGCTCAAAAACTACAGCTTCCTTGTGTGGCTGTAATGAGAAAAGTGCCAAATATCGACAAAATGAAACAAGCAATGTCTCGTCTACCTAATTACCAACAAAGACTGGCAAGATTGCAAAAAGCAGGGAAAATTTATGCTTATTCACCATTTTTTTTTCAGGTGTGCGGTGAACGACCACAAATAATTGCTCAAGCTTTGATTCAATTGACAGATCGGGGTAAAGTCCCAGAAGCATTAAGATTAGCTCATTTGGTTGGTGCTGCGATAATCAATGGTGAAAGTAGTTCTCAAGCTTAATTTCTGTAAAATAAAGATATATGAAGCCTCTCAGCCTTGCTTGCGCGAAGACTGAGTATCTGGTAAGACACCCTTCTCGTATGAGACAGCTACTCGTATCCCAGAAAACCGTGCTTCTCGGTGAACAGCAGGACGGGGCGTATAAAGTGCGGAGGCAACCTCCGCACTTTATACGCCCCTCGACTTTAGCCATACTGAACCTCTAACTCATTTCTGGCTAGAGCTAAAAAGAAACAAATATTTGGTTATGTATCGTTTTTCTGCTTGCTCCCTACTATTACTTATCAGGCGACACAAGGCTTATCAGTTACGAACTTTGCTACATCGGCCTTATATCTACCCTAATAAACCAGCTTTCTGTGTCTGGAGGGCAGTAGTGCCTTTGCAACTGAAAGTAGTATACCACACAATGCCAACCCACTTCGCTTTCGCCCTAACTCAGCCTTGTTTCGCAGCGCATTCGCGCAGAGCGTCGCTAGACGCGACTTGAAAGCTTCGCTTTCTGCGACTGAGAGTGCGGGCTGATTGTCTGTTCAAACTTTTGCTCTAAGCAATAAAGCTTAATTTTGTTTTTATATCATCCGTTTTGCTGACGAAATAAATCTCGGTAAAGGTAGATAATCTAAATTACTTCTAAATATGTATGAAATTATTAAACTTACTCAACAAATTATTCCTATGAACGTTAAAAATAAGCAAAAGCAGGCAGCTCAGTTTCTTTGTCAGCCTCAAGAGGGAAAAACTTATCTATTGAACGCTCTAAACTCAAAATCAGAACAGACTTTTATCAAAGCGTTACACAACATTATTGATGCCATGAATCAAGATCTAACTTCCAACTCTCTCTAACTTCTAGAGATTCTAGATTATTACTCAACTCTTCTAGACTAATATTGTTTCTGGGCAGCATTACGTTGTGCCTGACGGCATCACGGTAGACAGCATGATAAGTTTGCTCGATTGGCAACGGTTGAACTGTATGCTAAAGGTTGTCACTACTACAGCTTTATAATTCTTAACATGGCACGAGATTTACGGGGATTCATCCAACTTTTAGAGTCCAAAGGACAAATCAGACGCATTTCAACCTTGGTCGATCCCGATCTGGAAATTGCGGAAATTTCTAATCGAATGTTACAGGCAGGAGGACCTGGATTGGTCTTTGAAAACGTCAAGGGGTCGCCGTTTCCCGTAGCGGTCAACCTGATGGGAACAGTGGAACGGATCTGCTGGTCGATGAATATGGAAGCACCAGAAGAGTTAGAAACATTAGGCTCGAAGCTGGCTATGCTACAGCAACCAAAACCGCCCAAGAAAATCTCTCAAGCGATAGATTTTGGCAAGGTATTATTTGATGTATTAAAAGCTAAACCAGGAAGAGATTTTTTTCCTCCTTGTCAGCAAGTAATCATTGAAGGGGAAGAGGTAGACCTCAATAAAATTCCGATGATTCGCCCCTATCCTGGAGACGCAGGAAAAATTATTACTTTAGGCTTGGTAATTACTAAAGATGTAGAGACGGGTACTCCTAATGTTGGGGTATATCGCCTCCAGCTACAGTCAAAAAATACCATGACCGTTCACTGGCTTTCAGTTCGTGGTGGTGCCAGACACCTGCGTAAAGCAGCAGAAGCGGGCAAAAAACTAGAAATTGCGATCGCCTTGGGAGTCGATCCGATGATTATTATGGCAGCAGCTACTCCTATTCCCGTAGATCTCTCAGAGTGGCTATTTGCAGGACTGTATGGTGGCAGTGGCGTAAAACTCGCTAAGTGCAAAACCGTTGACTTGGAAGTGCCAGCAGATTCAGAATTTGTTCTAGAAGGAACAATTACTCCAGGAGAAATGTTGCCCGATGGACCTTTTGGCGACCACATGGGCTATTATGGCGGAGTCGAAGATTCTCCTTTGGTGCGTTTCCACTGCATCACCCATCGCAAAGAGCCTATTTATTTAACTACCTTTAGCGGTCGTCCTCCTAAAGAAGAAGCCATGATGGCGATCGCTCTTAATCGAATTTATACTCCCATTTTGCGTCAGCAAGTTTCAGAAATTGTCGATTTCTTCCTGCCAATGGAGGCTTTGAGCTATAAAGCAGCAATTATTTCCATTGATAAAGCCTATCCTGGGCAAGCTAGAAGGGCTGCCCTTGCCTTTTGGAGTGCTTTGCCTCAGTTCACCTATACTAAGTTCGTTATTGTAGTAGACAAAGATATCAACATTCGCGATCCGCGACAGGTAGTTTGGGCAATTAGTTCTAAAGTAGACCCCTCTCGTGATGTCTTTATTCTGCCAAATACACCTTTTGATACTTTGGATTTCGCCAGTGAGAAAATCGGCTTAGGCGGACGAATGGGTATAGATGCTACTACCAAAATACCTCCCGAAACCAATCACGAATGGGGCGAACCCTTAGAATCGGATAGCGACGTATCTGCCATGGTATCGAGACGCTGGGAAGAATACGGCTTGGGGGATATTGATTTAGCAGAAGTGAATGCTAACTTATTTGGCTATGACATGAAATAGCTGCTATTGAGCGAATAATAATTATTGGCGAAACAACCGAATATTTACTTAACGTAAATTTAAGCTAGTAGACGTAGGCATAAATAAGGTAACTGTTTGTTTAGCTTGAAACCATTGCAAAATCTTACTTCCTACTTCCTACTCTCTACTTAAGCGAAGCGATACTAGTCCAAACACAGAATTTTTGTAGAGAAAACCCTGTCAGCTAAGGCTGATATTAGCAGCAGCTTGGTATAATCTTCATCAAAAATTTACGCTTGTGACAATATTTTTAGTGAAATAATAGTAGGTGTATGATTTTACTTAGCCAAATATACTTAAAACGTATATAACATAGCTTTAATATCTCAATATAAACCAGGTTGTGTCAATGAAGAAAAATTATTTCTATACTGCTTGTGTCAGTTGCGCGATCGCTTTAAATGCAGCGCCTATTCAGGCGCAAGAAACCCAATCCCAAGATTCTGCTGAGATAGTATTTGTCTGTGCCATACAAAAAAATACACCAACCATGTTTGCTTATACTCCAGGAGAAGTTAACCTAACTCCTTTGATGAGTTGGCATCAAGAGTATCTGCTTCCAGAACAATCGGGTCAGGAAGTTTGTTTAGAAACTGCTAATAAACTTCAAGACTCAGTTCAGCAAGAACAAGCAAAATATCTCAAATCACAAACACCAAAAGAAGGTAATTCGGTCTGTCTTGTCGCTGAAGAAGATCTAAGCTGTGCTACTGAAAATAGTGAAACCCTTTTTGTTGTCAATCCAAACTATAACGCTAGCTGTGTTCTAGAAAATAAGAACCCCATAGAGTGTAAGGCTTTGCAGGTTAGAGGTATATATAGTTTTGATGATAAGCCATATCAACCTCTTTGGTGGCCATGGTAAAAATTGTTTTGTCTACCAGTAGCTATAGATTTTAACTTAACTGTAACCAACCGCAAAGTTACTTTGGTTCGAGTATCCGTATAGAGTTTGAGCCTTAAGGCATTCAACGTCAAACACAATTATTCAAGCTAAGCGATCTCAAAAAATCAGACGTTTTTTATTAATTTTGACAACAAAGTATCAACTTGTAATTGTGTGCAAGCGAAATTCAATTCGATTAAGCAACAAATTTTAGATACTTCAATCATAAATTCTTGAACTGAACAGTCAGTAATTTCCAACCTATCAATATTTATACAGTCAGCTTTGTGTAGCTTACAAATCCCTTGAAAATCCAAGCAGATTACAAAGTTAGTTAATTAGTTAATTGATAGTTGAGCCACTTATGATAATCAAAATAAACAAATTATAAGTGACAGATCAATATGTATTAGCTCAACTTCAATAAACAAAGTCTGTGTAAAGCATATTGTAAAACCTAAATATTTTATCTGACTTTTCCTTAAATACAAGTTACAGACATAAATATTTTAAAATAACTTAATGCGTAAATGTCATTGATAAAAAAATCGCTGATACGTCTTATTAACTTTATTTCAGTAAATACTGCAATTTTATCTATCGCCAATGCAGTTAAAGCTGAAGATTATGACATTAAATTACCTTCTTCATCGACAACATACCAATTAAAAAATCAAACTAGGTTCTTTGAAGCAAAATTTCCTGTCAAATTTACATCTTTTAGTGATTCAAAAGTTACTCACGTCATAGCTGCTGACTCTTCAGAATCGCGCCCTACAGAAAGCGGTATTCCCTCTTTGCGTCGCCAGCCTACAGGAGAAGAAGAAAGATTTGAGCCAGAAAGAATTCCACTACAGATTCCATTTCCCAAACAACCATACCGTGCTTCTCCAAGTATTACTATCATCAATCCTTCAGGCTACGGTGCATCTTGGGGAAGTGCTGGAATTGGTCTCGGATACCAGGATCGCGTACGTTTTATAGACCAGGCGGACGGTGTAATTGGTTTGGGTTTTGGTTTGGGAAATTCGCAAAAAAGCCTTGGCGCACAGGTAGGAATTAGCTTGGTTGATGTAAGCTCACCATTTCGCGATGGAGCAATCAACCTCAAGTTGCATCGTCGTTTGCCTCAAGATTCATCTGTAGCTATAGGAGTACAGGGTCTAACCAAGTGGGGCGATACTGATGGAGGTTCTTCAGTATATGGGGTTGCGACCAAAAGATTTAAGTTAAAGAGAGATAGAACAAAACCATTCAGTGAAATATACACGACCGTGGGCATAGGTGGAGGGCAATTCCGCTCAGAGGCTGACATTAACAACGGTAATGAAACTGTAGGTGTTTTTG
Organism: Pleurocapsales cyanobacterium LEGE 10410; assembly: GCA_015207195.1. GTDB lineage: Bacteria > Cyanobacteriota > Cyanobacteriia > Cyanobacteriales > Xenococcaceae > Waterburya. The sequence continues at coordinate 561 of JADEXJ010000146.1, read as the reverse complement.
GCAGTTTGGCAATTAAAGTAGCTCAACCAGTAGGTTTCGTAGCCGAATGGTCTGGTCAAGATTTAACCATTGGCGTTCCCCTCGTTTTGTTCAGAAGGTTACCTCTAGTAGTCGTTCCTGCTCTGACAGATATCACTGGTTCGGCAGGAGACGGTGCAAGATTTATTTTCGGTTTCGGTTATAGTTTTTCATTCTGATTCTAAATTTAATACAAGGAAATATAAATATGAAATTATCTCAATTGCCAATCAAAATATTCTTGCTATTGACCTGGTTATTGTTCGCTACAGAATCAGTCCGTTCTCAATCAGGGAATATGTCCGACATTACGCTGCCTAATCCTGAGTCAATGGTAAATGAACCCTCAGCCGATGAGACTCCCGCAGTCGAAGAGCCGGTAGTTGAAGAACCGGTAGTTGAAGAACCGGTAGTTGAAGAACCTGTCGTCGAAGAGACTCCCGTAGTAGAAGAACCTGTAGCTGAAGAACCGGTAGTCGAAGAACCGGTCGTCGAAGAACCGGTCGTCGAAGAGCCAGTAGTTGAAGAACCGGTAGTCGAAGA
>JADEXJ010000014.1 GCA_015207195.1 Pleurocapsales cyanobacterium LEGE 10410 | reverse complement strand
AGAGCTTTGTTATTAATAGAAATTATATTTTAAACATTAATTGATAATTATTAAATATGATGACTGGCTTGTTGAATAAATCACCAAGAGAACTAATGTTTTACTCAGACTTTTTCAGCAAGCCCTACGTATATGTTCTTGAAGGAATAATTGAGACAGACGGAAAGAAATGCCAAGCGGGAACTTTTTGGTTTACTCCTGCCAATACCAAAAATGGTTCTCATAAAGCAGTTAGGGATGTAGAACTTTTAACTATTCGCCTTGGTGCAATGGGAAAGTTTAAAACTTAAAACCTAATACCTTAAAGGTGGGCAAATTTTAATTTCAACTCAACGACATAATTGATCGTTAAAATTGCCCACCCTACATTATTTGCTTTGTATTGAAAAAATCAATTGACACAATACTGGCTGTTAACAGCGATCGCTATAAAATTCTCAAACAAAACTCTTAGCGTATGGTGATAATTATGAGTTCAAATCAACAATTTCTGCAAAATTTATACGATGCCTTTAATAATCGTGAAATTGAACCAATTATCTCGTTGATGCGCCCAGATGTGAAATGGGCGAACGGAGTGGAAGGCGGTTTTGTTTACGGACGCGACGCAGTGCGCGAATACTGGACTAATCAATTTAAGCATATTCAACCGAAGCTCAAGACGCTAAAATTCGAGACGGATGAAAATAATCGCAACGTTGTTACCGTTCATCAAGTCATCAAAGATTTACAAGGCAATTTACTTGCGGATGCAACAGTGCAGCAAATCTTTACCATTGAGGATGGTTTGATTAGCCTTTACGAAATTGGCGAAACTGAAACAATCCAAGAAATGATTCACAAGGCGAGAACCTCTGATAAACAAGAGTAATGCTTCGATTATCAGTCTCAGCAATCGCGTTTTATCAAATCTAGGCTTTTAAAATTAACGGCATTGAGTTTATCGTTTGAAAGCTATGAATCAAGCAAGTTAATATCTTTTAGCACTGGCAAAAAAGAAGATACAAGCTTATATTGCTATAATGCCGTTGGAGATTAAATTAGTCTAGTGATGTAGCGATCGCGGAACGTATACTCATCTTTTGTACAAGCCCGAAGGGTAATCGCTCATCTACATTATCTTACATATTGCAGAGAGGATAATATTGCAGTCATGCGCTAGTTCCTGCACCAGTCAAATTTTACTATAGACACTTAGAGAGGCAGATCTTGGTGCTGCCCACAGTAATCTCATGTCTATTGCAGGACACAGTTAAAGTTTTGATTAAAAGATGCAATATTTCAATTTATTCGCTAACTATAGCCGAATTTTGGTGCGTTCTTTCCCTCTAATTTGGCAGGCTGCTCCCAAAGAAGTTACTTTTCTGACTTTCATGACGATCCTCCGAGGTATCATTCCTGGGTTCAGTATTTGGATTAATAAACAAATAGTTGATGCTGTGACGAGTGGTTTCAATTCTCAACAGCTAGATAATTCTGGAAATTTATCTTATCTAGTTTTTGCTTGGGTAGCAGCTATTTTATTACAGAATATTCCAGAGCCATTTTATGAGGTTAATTTTAAAAACATCACTGAAAAACTCTCTGCTCATATAAATTTATTAATCTTGGATAAAGCCAACAGTTTCGCAGATTTAATTTATTTTGAAGACAGTAATTTTTATAACGAGCTTCAGTTAATTGAAGAAGAAGTAAATCAGCAACCATTCAATCTATTATTGTTTTTTGTCGATGGCTGTCAATATTTGCTAAGTCTCATTACAATGTTGTTTTTGTTATTTCCTCTGGGTTGGTGGATTCCTTTATTACTTCTAGCTACATCATTTCCCAAGGTTTACTTCTCTTTTAAAATTCAATGGGATCTTTGGCAAACAATGTCGAGAAAAAGTCCCCAGACTCGAAGAATGAAATATTATTCTTCTGTATTATTAACCGATACTTATGCCAAAGAAGTACGTTTATTTGGTCTGGGTTCATTATTTAAACAACGGTATCAAGAAGCCTTTGCCGATAAATATCAAGCTATGCGTAAAATACGCGGTAAGCAAGCATGGAACTTAAGTATCTGGGAAATATGGAGTGCTGGTGGCAATGCGATCGCTTTTCATCGGGTAGTAATAAAAGCTGTAAATAATCAAATTACCGCAGGAAATATCTTGCTATTTATTCAAGCTTTAAACAATATCCAAACCAGCTTACACATCTTATTTAGTTATTTTTTTAGTTTGCAAGAAGCTTTGATTTTCATGGAACGTCTGTTTAAGTTTTTAGACACTAAACCAACTATGGATCTTACTTTTAGTGACAAAAAGATTCCCACTCCGATTAGGTCAGGAATTATCTTTGACAATGTATCTTTTGCTTATCCTGATGGCAGACTAGCATTAGATCGAGTTTCTTTTACCCTCAAACCAGGTAACACTGTCGCCTTGGTAGGAGAAAATGGCGCGGGAAAAACAACTATTATCAAACTGTTAGCTCGACTTTACGATCCTAGTGCTGGCAAAATTTTAATCGATGGCATCGACCTTAAAAAGTTAGATTTAAACCAGTGGCGACAACAAATAGGGGTAGTATTTCAAGATTTTTGTCGTTATAGTTTGACAGTTGGGGAAAACATTGCTCTAGGGGATGTAACTGCTTTAGAGAAATTAGAAAAATTAAAACTAGCAGCTTCAAAAGCGGGAATTGCCGATAAGATCGATCGCCTGGAAGAGCGATACCAAACCTTATTAGGTAAACAATTTGATGGCACAGAACTTTCTGGAGGAGAATGGCAAAAAATTGCGATCGCCAGAGCTTTCATCCGAGAAAAGCGATCGCAGTTGTTAGTTTTAGACGAACCTACAGCAGCTTTAGATCCCCGTAGCGAATACGAAATCTATAACCGTTTCTCAGAATTAGTCACGGGTAAAACAGCAATTTTAGTTACTCATCGCCTAGCTTCCGTATCGATGTGCGATCTGATTATGGTGTTAAAAGCTGGCAAATTAACCGAACTGGGTACTCACCAAGAATTACTGCAACAACAGGGGGAATATGCCCATCTATGGCAAATTCAGGCTCAAGCATATCAAATTTAAGCTCAATTGTTTCTAATAATAATTGACAACTATGCAAGCTCAAGTTAAGCGATCGCTCGAACGCCAACAGCAACCAGTAATAGAAGGGAATGAATAAAAATGTCCGAACAAAAATTTATTAACACTAATACTCAATCCTGGCAGGACTTAGAGCAATTCCCAGGTACACAAATATTACCTTTAGCCGAACCAGTACCACAAGGTTCGATTCATCGGTTACGAATGAAATAAGGCACTGTCATACCAATGCATTATCATCCCTATGACGAATATGTTTATGTTCTTGAAGGAATTATTGAGACAGACGGAAAAGAATGCCAAGCGGGAACTTTCTGGTTTACTCCTGCTAATACAAAAAATGGTTCTCATAAAGCCATTACAGATATAGAACTCCTAACTATTCGCCTCAGGGCAATGGGAGTGTTTGAAAATTGAAAAAATTCCAACTTAGCTGATTAGAAAGAGGTTTATCTATGCTTAAACTTTATCACAATCCAATCTCTGCTAATTCTCGTCGCGTGTGGGTTGCACTTCTAGAGAAAGACATTCCATTTGAACAAGTCATAGTTAAATTGGACGGCGATCAATTTGCTCCAGAGTTTGTCGAAATTAGTCCCTTTCATCATATTCCCGTTTTAGTCGATGGTGATTTTATTCTTGTCGAGTCTTTGGCAATTCTTGATTACTTAGAGGCAAAATATTCCCAAACTCCTCTACTACCTACCGATGCAAAAGCCCTAGCTACCGTAAGAATGGTGGAAATGGTAACAGTCAACGAACTCTCACCTATTTTGACTCGACTCAGTTCGGAAATAATGGGTTTTACCAAAGAGCCAGAAAAATTAGAACAAGCAAAGCAAAAAGCGCATAAAGTGCTGAACTTCTTTGAAGGCTTATTAGGTGGGCATCCATATTTTATTAGTAACTGCCTTACTAGGGCTGATATTGTTGCTGGAACGATGATACCTTGGCTACCTAGTCTTGGTGTACCTCTGGATGAGTATCCGAAGTTGAAGTACTGTAGTGAACTGACACAGCTAATTTGAGGCATTAGAATTGTCCACAGATGAACACAGATGAACACAGATGATTTGTTTTTCTATTAACTACTTTTAGGCTTTTGATAATCATAGATAATGATTGGTATTCTGCGATCACCTATCGCACTGTTTTGGGCTTGCCATACTGTAGGGTGGGCAGTTGCCCACCTTGCCATCAGCCAATCAATTCTTTTGCCCGCTGCACGAAGTTATCGGCAGTAAGACCGTTGAACTCCATAATTTGAACAGCACTAGAGGCAGTTTCTCCCTGTTTCCAAGCAAAAACATCTCGCTTGCTATTACAACGCAACATTACGGGTTCCAACATGGCACTAGAACCACCTGTAATTCCTAATAAGGCATCGCCATCAAACATAGTAGCAAACTCTTCATCACTGAGAAAATCTCCATCCTGCTGACTACAACTATCCCAAGCTACATCAGTGGGGCGATATAAACGACGAGGGCTAATTATCGAGACAATTTTGGAACCAATCCCTTGACTCTTCAACTGTTCGGCAGCTTCAAAGACGGGAATCAAAGTCATGTCACCAACGACAGCAAAGACAAGGGATTTATCTCCTGGAGTCTCCTGTAAAACTATGCCACCTTTAGCTAATCCTTCACGAGTTTGCTCTATGGTAGTACGAATTTCTAAAGGAGATTTACTAGCGGTAATCGTAACGCCTTTATTTTTTGTACCTAATGCCCATTCATAACAAGCTTGAATACTATTAGCATCGCAGGGAAAGAGAGGGAAGATATTGCCGTTACGCATCATTCCAGCAAAGTAATTTTCAATTTCGGGACGTTGGTGTGTCCAGCCGTTGCGCCCTTGTTCTAATGCCCCTGCGGTAAATAGAGTAATAGTGGAAGGAGTAGCTCGCCGTAATTCTGCCATTGCTTGAGTTACTGTCTGCCAGATGGGTAAACCGTTAACAGCAAAAGATTCGTAGGAACACCAGAGACTCCGCCCCCCAAACAAAGCCTGTCCTGCTGCTAATCCCGCACAGGCATCTTCGCTTAACGGTTCATATACCTGTCCTTGAGGCTGCTGGAAATAGGTTTCGTCCGTGGTAGGGTGAATAATTTTTAAGGCTGTGTTGATGTTTTTGATGCCAGAAGCAGCATTGCCATCGGCATTGGTTACGATAAAGTTTTGATCTTGCTGTCCTACATATACAGCGATCGCCCCCATCGCTGTAGTAGCAACTTTCTTCTCGCCACCGACGGGATATTCTTCTACAGGAATCTTTCCTAAATCTGGAAGAGGAAATTCTTGTTCAGTAACTGCTGTCTCGACTGCTGCACCACCATTAGAACGTACATAGTTGTCTCTTACTAGTTGCCAAGCTGCGGGAGTCAAAGTCCTTTCTTTTAAAGCCGAAATAATATAATCTTTCTCGACGCTGTCTCCTGGATAGAGGTTATGGGACTGTGCGCCACGTTTATGTACTCCTGCACCTTTTAACTGTTTGACGATTAATACCGTTAGCGTACCGTTCAGTGCCGATTTAGCTGCTTTATCTGTCGCTTCTAGTATTGCCTGGGTAAACGCCATTCTCGCTTCTAGAGAAAATAGAGTGCTGTCAACATAATCGCTTACTTGGTTGCTATCGTCATAATCTTTGGCATCAACCAGAATAACTTCCTTAAAGCCGTTACCTGCCCAATAGTTAATCATCTCGTCATTGGACTTGGTGGAAACCATGCTGTGATGTTCTTGGGAAAAGCCATTCCAAACCAAAATAGGCAGAAAGTTAGTTATTTGAGGATAGGCAGTATTGAAATGCCCAAAGCTACTCATAATGTATGGTTCGCCCAAACCACCATCACCGATAGTTACGGGAAATAAAACATCAGGATGAAGTTTTGCCCCAGCCATTGCAAAGTGCTGTCCCTGTCCCAAAGGTCCTGCGGGGCTTAGTAAACCAGGGATTTGCCCCGAAAGATGTCCCAGAAGTCCGTGCATTTCCCGAAAGCCATCTCGTAGATCTTGAACATTATTGATGTTCATTGCCTCAAGAGAGCTATCTAAAAAAACGTTGCTATAAAAGCCTGGGGCATGGTGTCCCACCTCAGTAACAATGTTTTTGTATCCCAGCATCACCAATGCAGCAATCGTGTCGGCGATACTAGCAAACCCCCCTGGATGTCCAGACTGTTTGCTAGCGGTAATTTGGAGAGTGAGATAGCGCAAGGCATCCGCTGCTAACATGGTTTGATAAACTGCTGCTTTATTTGTAGGAGAAGCGATCTCAGTTTTTCCTGGTTCGATGGCTGCTGATTGTCCATATTGTTCAAAACCAGGTAATTGGTCTTTAAAATGTTGAATGCCTTGACAAAAAGCGGGAACGTTAGTGGCGACGGTCATAAAAATATATCCTTTATCGATCTAACTGCAAGTGTTTAGTAAATCTTACAGTTTCAAGCGAGCCAAAAACGACAAGATCTTCTTATAACTCCTATTGATAAATGTTTATAGGCTGCCAGTTACTATCTATTGCTACCTAGATACATCCAATCTGAATCTCTAGGCGATCGCTTCAATCAGCTACGCTTAGTTGAGAAGATTTTGTTTCAAATTTTGCTTCTTGCTTGAGAAAAACCAAAGATGAAGTGAAGACATAGAAAGTAATTAGATAAGTACTAAAAAATAAGAATCTGGGAACCCAAGCAAAACATCCCATACCTAAAAGCATTCCAGATAGCAAAAAGATAATTAATCTACTCGATATCAGCTTCATCACGCTAGCTTGATTGATTAAGATTAATAAAGGTAACAGCATCTGCACGTCATAGTATGAATATCTGCCTACTGGAATAAAAAACTCGCAAATCAAACAGATCAAAACGCCAAATAAGAACGTTGATTTGAGATCTCTATTTTTTAACAGATATTTTAGAGAAAATAGCAAGAAAAAGACAATAGTAATTATAAATCCAGCAATCAAGATGTCTCTTTTGTTTGGTATGTCTATAGCATTTAGTACGTCATATAAAGACGTATTATCAAGATGAGCTTCTAAAGGATTTCTAATAGCAAAATCGAAACCTTCAACAACTTTAGGATAAACAATATCTAGACGAGGTATGGTGATCTGTTCTGGAGAGAAGGTACTTAAATTTATATAACCAGTCATGCCAAACATGGCTAATAGATATTTTTGCCAAATAAAAAGATCTACTACAGCAAAAGATAAAGATAAATTAAATAAGATACCTGCCAAACCTCCCAGCAAAAAAGAATACCTTCGGGAGATTAAAAAAGGAATAAACAAGAGAACAAATGGAGGTCTTAAGCTGGCGGTAATTCCTACTAGGACTCCACCAACAAAGTTATTAAATTTAAAAGTTTTATTTAAACAAAACCATGCTATCGATAGCAAGAATACATAAACTATATATATTTGACCTGAGTTGATATGAAAACGCCAAAAAAAGCTATTGGCAAAAAAAAACCGACGATTGCTACAGCACTAGCTTTAATTTTGGAATCGCTCCCTTTAATAAAGATCGAGACAGTACCGATAAACGCACCCCACTGAACTATCAGCCACAAGATCTTTTGTTGTAAATAAGGAAGTTTAGCTATTGTTGAGTGCAATACTAAAACAGTCGGAGGTACACTAAGTTTTGATAGTGCCTCACTAGGAATATCTAAAGGGTCATAAAATGTTTCGGGCAAGCCTGTATGCCATTTAAAAAAGTAAGGATCTATGCCCTCAAGCATCAATCTGGCTCCAACAACTCTATTTCTTAAGTCTGTTCCTGGATATGTAAGAGTGTTTCTTAAATCGAATATAAAAGCTAAAATAGTTATGGCTATTGCCGATAAAAACACCAGAATTAATACCTGGTTTTTTGCTTTGAATATAGTTTCTATTTTATTTAACATCTTGCTTAACTTTTGTATTTTTTTTGCTAAATAACGGTAAAATATACAATATTGTTTGCCAAAGTTTTAGTGTGTATTTGCCATCAAACGTCTCTTGACAATAAATAATGTCTATTATGGCTTGTCTTTTGAATTTTGACTACATCAACTAAAACATATTGTGAGATCGATCAAAAAAAAGGGAATTAAATCAAAACTACTACGGCGTTTGAATTATATCTGATAAATAAATCAACAATATACTTAAGGTAGTATCTAATTTTTTTGCCTATTTATGTTAAATACTTGTTCTTCGACTCTGTTTGCAAGCATTTGTAGTTTTCGGCTTTGAGTTGGTTTAAAAATAGGTTTTTTAAGCAAATTTAGAATTAATTCTTTCCCAATAAAATCCCGCAACATTAGCTAGTTGAGAGAGAAAAAACAAGCCAGATATCAATAGTTTGGGCTGTCTTAAAGTTTGCGAAAGCGGATAGGAAAGGAGATCGAGATAGAAACTTATTGGTTCAACTTCAATTTCTTTGGCTCCTCTTTGGGAACGTATTTGATGAAAGCAAAAAGCCCCTCGACCGTAACCGAAGTGCTGTTTCCAAAACGAGGTGAAGCTAAGTTGATGATAATGCTGGATCTGCGCTTGAGGAACATATACCATGGGATATGTCTGATTCCAGCGATCGCAAAAATCGCGATCTTCAGCAGCAGCCAGAGGAAAAGAAACATCAAAACCATCCAATGCCCTAAAATTGGCTGTAGGCATGGCAATATTGTTTGAGGCAAAAAACGCTTCCTTTCCTTTAGCTGGATTGTAATATTCGTAAAGGTAGTCGATTAGCTTTTGCGAAGCAGTAGAGAAAGGATTGTTAGCCAGAGCATTAATTGTTTTACCCCCTAGCATCGCTTGGGGCGCATCGACGAAACTGGCTGCAAATTGAGTTAGCCAATCGGCAGTAGGTTGACAGTCATCGTCCGTAAATGCCAGAAACTCTCCCCGTGCGTTTGCTGCACCATAATTTCTCGCAGCAGCAGGACCAGCGTTTTCTTGACGTAGTAGTGTGATTTGAATTTCGCTTTTAAAGGGTTCAACCACCGCATCTAGAGGCTTTTTACTGCCGTCATCCACGACAATTACTTCAAAACTATCGCGAGGATAATTAACTTCAGCGATCGCCTTTAAACAACTTGCTAGTCTTTCGGAACGATTGTAGGTAGGAATAACGATTGAGAAAAAAGATGTCTGGTGCATCGTTACAAATAATAATTTTAGCCAGTACAGAGAAAAATTTATTTCCTAGTTGTTCAATTTAATCTCAAAAAAGTTAATATAGCCGTAAGTTAGCCAAAACTTTAATGTGTTGGGGTAATAGCTATACATAATATTTATCTGGCAACTAATTAATTTTATGTGTAATAAATAATCGATGTCCGACTGCTTGCTGCCTTTGGTTTCAGTAATTATTCCTGTCTATAATGATGAAAAACGTTTGCGCTCGTGCTTGCAGGCTTTAAAGCAACAAACCTATGCTAAAGAGCGTTATGAAGTCATAGTCATAGATAATGGCTCGGATGTAGCTGAAAATATCAAAGATCTTGCGCAATCTGAGGGCGCGATCGCTTTGTATGAAGCAATACCAGGCTCATATGCAGCTAGAAACAAAGGTCTAACCGTAGCCAAAGGAGAGGCGATCGCCTTTACCGATGCCGACTGTATTCCCGCACCAGACTGGATTGAACAAGGAGTTGCTCATTTACAAAGAGTTGCTAATTGTGGTTTGGTAGGGGGAGAGATTGAGATTTTTTGGCGCGAGCAAAATCGACCCTCAACGATAGAACTTTATGAAAGTATTCTGGCTTTTCGCCAACAAGATTGCATTGCCAAACATCATTACAGCGTGACAGCAAATCTTTTCACTTGGAAAAAGGTGATCGATCGCGTGGGCAACTTTAATTCTCAACTCAAATCTAATGGGGATATTGAATGGGGCAATCGAGTTCACGCCTCAGGGTATCAACAGGTATACGCCAAAGATGTTTTGGTAAGGCATCCCGCCCTCTATTCCTTTAAACAACTACGAAAAAAAGTAATTCGCTATGCTGGGGGGGCTTATGATCGCCATCACCAGCCAGAAGACAACTGGCTTAAATCAAATTGGCTGTTAACTAAAGCGATCGCCTTTAATTTAATGCCACCAGTTTTTTTTGCGTTCAATAATTATGCCGATCCCCGATTAAAAAGCATATCTGACAAGCTAAAGGTCATTTTAACTATGACTTTGGTACGTTATATCACCGTATGGGAATTATTAAGACTAAAACTAGGAGGAGTTTCTGCCAGACAATGAGCGATCGCCTTAAAGTTGCCTTTATGGTCTATGAATTTCCGATCCTTTCGGAGACATTTATTTTAAATCAAATTGCGGGACTAATCGACCGCGGTTGCGAAGTAGATATTTATGCCGAACGTCGCGGTAATAGCGATAAGGTTCATCCCCTAGTTAAAAAATACCATCTTTTAGAACGAGCCTATTACTTACCTGAATTACCAGAGAATCTACTAGCGAGGTTAATCAAAGGAATCAAAATCATTCCCAAACATATCAAAGTATGTCCCAGTCAGTTACGGCGATCGCTCTATCCTTTTCCCCTAACCGATTTGACCCTTTCTTTATGGTTATTGCATACAATTATTCCCAACCTAGATCGTGATTACGACATCGTTCACTGTCAGTTTGGAACTCAAGGTTTTCGGGGCATGGCATTTCGCCAAGTTAATGTTCCCCAAGCTAAGTTAATTACTACCTTTCGAGGACATGATATTAGTAGCTTTGTCCAACAAAAGGGACAAGATGTTTACCAACAGCTATTTCGTTACGGCGACTTTTTTCTGACTAACTGCGATTTTTTCCGCAATAAAGCCATTTCTATTGGTTGTCCTTCAGATCAGATCGAGGTTAATCGTTCGGGATTAGATTGCGATCGCTTTACCTATCAACCCCGTTCTTTACCTGAAGATGGGGAAATTCAAATTGTCACTACGGGTAGGCTAGTCGAAAAGAAAGGGATCGAGTATGTAATTCGGGCTATGGCTAAACTAGCTCCGTCTTATCCCCACTTACGTTACAAAATCATCGGTGAAGGTCATTTGCGCTCTTATTTTACCGATTTAATTCAAGAACTCAATCTTACAGAAAATGTAGAACTTATGGGCTGGCGCAATGAGACAGAAATAGTCGAGACTTTAAGCAATACTCATATTTTTGTCGCCCCTAGCGTTACCGCAGCTGATGGTAACCAAGATGCACCGATTAATGTCTTAAAAGAGGCGATGGCAATTGGCTTACCCGTAATTAGTACCTACCACGGTGGCATACCAGAACTAGTCGAGGATGGTAAATCTGGTTTTCTAGTTCCTGAGAGAAATGCCGAAGCCTTAGCCGATAAACTAGGCTATTTAATCGAACATCCCGAACTGTGGTCTGATATGGGCAAGGAGGGTAGGGAATTTGTCCTGCAACACTATAATTTAGAGCGAATAAATGATGATTTGATGAACATTTATCGTTCTTTAATAAATTCAGATAAAATAGCAACTAGAACAACCTAAGTTTTTCGTATTTACAATCGATTAGGTCTCAAAAAATCATCAGTATCATCCATAACATTTAATTTTAAAATTACGAATACGGGCGATCGCCTTACTCAATTAAACTTAAAACAAAATTTTAGATTAATTATGAATATGTCAGAACCACAAGTAACTATAGTTGTCGTTCCCAGAGAAAGATTTAGCTGCGCCCGACAATCTCTAGAAAGTATCTACGAACACACAAAAATCCCCTTTAAACTAATTTATATAGACGGCAACTCTCCAGCTAAAACCAAACTATATCTTCAAGAACAGGCGAAACAAAATAATAACTTTAAGCTAATTCGTACTGAATGCTATTTATACCCCAATCAGGCACGCAACCTTGGTCTACAGCAGGTAGATACTAAATATGTGGTATTTATTGATAATGATGTCATTGTGACAACTGGTTGGTTGACTAACCTCGTAGACTGTGCGGAAGCTACCAAAGCTGGGGTGGTAGGTCCTTTAATGTGTCAGTATGAACCACTTCACGAGATAGTTCACTTTGCGGGGGGTGAATCTCATATTTTTGTGGACAAAAAGGGCAGAAGAAGACTGCGGGAGAAAATGTATCTCCAGGGTAAGCGCGTTGCCGACGTTAGAAGTCAACTACAGCGCACCCAAACCGAACTAGCCGAGTTCCACTGCGTATTAGTCAGACGAGACATATTCGATCGCGTGGGAATGCTGGACGAAGCTTTTCTCAATACTAAAGAACATTTAGACTTTTGTATGACCGTCCGAGAAGCAGGAGAAAAAGTCTACTTTGAACCAGATTGTGTAGTGACTTATTTGCCAGGTCCCCCTATAGAAACCTCGGATCTACACTACTATATGTTGCGCTGGAGTAATGCTTGGCAGATGGCAAGTTTGAAGCGGATGCTAGAAAAGTGGAGTTTGGCAGAAGATGCCTATTTTACAACGAAATACAAGCGTCTTTGTTGGCGACGTTATGGCACGATTATCGAACCTCTAGCCCACCGTCTGACCTTTGGTTTGGGTGCAGATTTTATGGCGCGAGCGATCGCCACTATCGACAATGGCGTGAATCGAGTTTTGACTGATAATCACAAGCGGACTCAAAAAAAGCAGTTGTCACAACTAAAACAAAACTAGAATCAACTAAGGCTTCTCAAATCATGGGTTCTTTTAAGAGCCAAAAAGCTGTATAGGTCATTCCCGAATCATCGGGTTGAATTAACAAAAAGTGTAAACCTTTGCCAGCTCGTTTTTTTCGTTCGTATTCTTGAGCAATTGACGCAGCCTGTTGGGATTCAAAAGTATTAAATACCCACCGATCTACTAAACCTGTTTCCAAAACAAAACCTCCAGACTTGCCTACTTCAGTAGGAATATAGTTGATAAACGCTGGATTTTGTCGCTCGATCCAGCGGGCAAGCTGCATCGATTTTCTGCCACCATAAACTACTATGCCAGGAACAAATAGATCGGATGAAAGATTCAAATTAATGGGATAAAAATCTTTTGGCAAACTACAGATAGGTATCGGGCGATCGCCAAATAAATCGACAATTTGTCCCGCAGCTATATTAGCTATTTGCCAGCGATCGCCCCAAATTTCTTCAGGTAAAGTCTGTGGGGGCGGTTTTTCTAGTGCCAAAGGATGATAGTTGGGATAATTTTTAGCTCTTTGATTTAATATTTGTTTGAGAGCTTCAGTATTTCTGGTAGGCTCAATCTTAATACCCAACTTTTCTGCAACTACAGTTAGTAATCCTAACGCTTGAGGGCGAAATACCTCTAGGCGACTGGGTAAACTACCTTCAGCTGCTAGTAAAATTTGTTGTTCCAACCACGAAGCATTGGCATCTGCTGAATAACATTGGGCGGTATAGATTGGCTTCGCTACATGGCTATCGGAAACAGCAGCGCGATCGCAAATTACCAATTCCCATTGTCTATCTTGTCCAGCCTGAGACGGAAGATAATAAAAGTCAGCTTGCCAAATTTTCATGAAAGATGGTTGACCTTGATTTAATACCCGATTATTTTACCAAAAAGCTATGGCTATAAAATTTTTAGCGAAAACAAATACTTATCTGAAATAGAAACAAGTATGCTACTAATCAGGTGATATCAGGTTCGGATAAACAGTTAAAATGAAGGGAGTAGGAAGTAGGGAGTAGCCCTTCGGGTTCGACAGTTTGCTCAAGTCGGGGAACCCGCCCAACGCAACTGTCTCAGAAGTAGGGAGTAGGGAGTAGGAAGTTTGTAACTATTTTATGGATGCATCATTAGACTTATTACTTATTACTTATTACTTATTACTTATTACTTCTTTAGCGATCGCCTGTAACTTTTGATAATTAATTTTGCCTCGATTGTTACGGGGTAAACTATCAACCTCAATCCAGATTTTTGGTTGTTTGTATTTAGCCAATTGTGTCTGAACCTGTTGCTTAATTAGATCTAAATCAAGTCTAGATTCTAAGGGTACGTAAACAGCAGTAACTACCTGTCCCCAGGTGCGATCGCTTATGCCAATAACACAAACATCTTTAACCAGTTTAGTTGCTATAATTGCAGCCTCAACTTCTACTGGAAAGACATTTTCTCCCCCTGTAATAATTTTTTGACTGTTTCTCCCAACCAAATGTAAATATCCCCGTTCGTCAAAATAACCCAAATCATCGGTAGTAAATATTTGAGATTGAGTAAATAAGGGATAATAACCAAAAAAAAGAGAAGCACAGCTTATTTTTATAAGTCCTATTTGGCGATCAAAACTTACATTGTTATCTGATTCAATTTGAACTTTGGCATGAGGTAAAACTTGTCCACTACTATGATTTCCTGCCCAAAAATCTCTAGGTTTTAGCGTTACTATTCCCGAAGCGGTTTCTGTCATTCCGTAGGTGATTGCCACTGGAATTGCTAATTCTCTGGCTTGGTTTAACAGCAATTCTGCTGCTAGCGCGCCACCAAGTAATACTGTCTTAAATTGTACTAACTGGCTGGGGATAGATTCAATTAAAAACTGTAGTTGTGTCGGCACTAAAGAGATAAAATAATCTTGTCGATTGAAAATATTTTGTTTGGTTGCGATCGCTTTATAGGAACAAAAAATTATATTTCCCTGAGTTAAAAATGAACGCATAAACTGCATTAAACCACTCACATGATAGAGAGGTAGGGTGCAGCAAGAATTAATTTGTTGACAACCAAAATAATCTTTAAACCCAGCTACCGATGCGGTTAAAGTTGCCCAACTGTGCATAGCAAAGCGAATCTTACCCGAAGTTCCTCCAGTGGGAATCATAATCAAAGACTGCTGGGCTAGATCGCGATCGACTGGATTTTTGGCGATCGAAGCTTGTGTCTGACGATGGGTTACCAGATCGCTAGGGCAATTGCCATATACCAAATCGGGCTGAACTAAGCTAAGCACCTGTTGCCATTCTTGCTGTTGCCAAGTATGGTCACACAGAAATAAATCCACCTCAGCAATTATACCAGCCAAAAAAGTAGCAAGAAACTCAATTGGGTTAGCTTCAGCAATCAATACCTTTAACCCTGTAAAAAACTTATTTTTAGAGGATATTTCCTGCAACCTAACCTCAGTTAGCCGAGCTAATTCTTGACTACCGTTAATTATGTGGCGATCGCTTGCTTCAGAATAATACCACAGCCAATCTTCTCTACTGAGGGATTTTAACTGACTTAATATTTCAGAACAGCTATACATACAGATACTGACAATACATAAATTTTAGATAAAAAATTTTCTGTATAAAAACTAATGGCAAAACCTATAGTCATTTCAATTAATTTCCTTATGGTTGACTAGCTTGTGGTTAGTGGTTAGTGGTTAGTGGTTAGTGGTTAGTGGTTAGTGGTTAGTAGGGTTAAAGCTAATTCAATCTCGGTGACTCATACCTTTGGTTTCTTTTTGCAATGACTATACAGCCTTTTGCACAACTAATTAGTGCATAGCGCAATTCAACTTGTAGAAAAGCCGATTCATCCATCTGCGTTTATCTGTGTTTATCTGTGGACGCTATTTTAGTTATCTTAGATTGAAATACCAACCGCTGTAACTATCAATATAATGTTGAGTTTAAAATGTAACTACGCTACGAATCGACTCTCCTTTGTGCATCAGATCGAAGGCATCATTGATTTGTTCTATCGGCATAGTATGAGTAACCAAATCGTCAATATTGATCTTTCCTTCCATATACCAATCAACAATTTTGGGTACATCCGTACGTCCTCTTGCGCCACCAAAAGCACTACCTTTCCAGACTCTACCTGTAACCAATTGAAAAGGGCGAGTACTAATTTCTTCTCCTGCACCTGCAACCCCAATCACGGTAGAAACCCCCCAACCTTTGTGGCAGCACTCTAAAGCCTGTCGCATGACTTTGACGTTACCAATGCACTCAAAACTATAGTCTGCACCACCGTCAGTTAATTCCACCAGGTATTCTACTAAATCACCATCAATCTCTTTGGGGTTGACAAAATCAGTCATCCCGTAAGCTTCTGCCATCGCACGCTTATCGGGGTTGATATCTACACCGACAATCTTGCTTGCGCCTACCATTTTTGCCCCTTGAATCACGTTCAAGCCGATACCACCCAAGCCAAACACTACTACATTCGATCCAGGTTCAACCTTGGCGGTATTGACTACTGCACCCAAGCCAGTGGTAACTCCACAGCCAATCAAGCAGACTTTTTCTAGAGGCGCATCATCACGAATCTTGGCAACGGCGATTTCTGGTAGTACAGTATAGTTGGCAAAGGTAGATGTCCCCATGTAGTGATATAGCTTTTCTCCATTCAGAGAAAACCTGCTTGTACCATTGGGCATTACTCCCTTTCCCTGAGTGGCGCGTATTGCCTGGCAAAGATTTGTTTTTTGGCTCAAACAGTATGCACACTGACGACATTCGGGGGTGTAAAGAGGAATCACCTTGTCTCCTGGTTTGACGCTGGTAACACCCTCTCCTACTTCGGCAACGACTCCTCCCCCTTCATGTCCTAAAATAGTAGGGAATAAGCCTTCGGGATCTGCCCCAGAAAGAGTATAAGCATCAGTGTGGCAAACTCCTGTCGCTTTGATTTCCACCAAAACCTCTCCTGGTTGCGGTGCTTCTAGCTGTACGGTTTCTATGCTCAAAGGTTTTCCCGAACCAAAAGCCACAGCTGCTTTAACATCCATGCTCATTCTTTACTCCCTGTTAAAGATAGTCAGAAGAATTTTAGCTTATTCGAGTTATTAAAGATAGGAGCAGGTATTTCCAGCTTGTTCTAATGCAGCTTGTAAATAAAAAATAACGGTTTATTTATAGTTGTCATCTTGGTCAAATTACAAAACTAGTTTATTCTCAGAAATTAATGTCAATTTCATCTTCAGCCAACAACGATCGCAATTCCTTAGAAGCAAGATTAAAAATTGATTACTTGTTAGATATTAAAGCCCTAGAACAAGATGATGTAGAAGATGTGATTGATGGTTTGGGAACAACTCCTAAATCTCTTCCTGCTCGATACTTCTATGATGAACGAGGATCGCAACTATTTGAGGAGATCTGTCAACTACCAGAATACTATCCTACCCGTACTGAAGCAGGCATTCTCCAAAAATATGCTACTCAAATTATTGAGCGCACCAAAGCAATTGAATTAATTGAATTAGGCAGCGGTAGCTCTACTAAAACCCGTTTTTTATTAGATGTTTATCGTGCCTTTAATCTTCCTTTGTACTATACTCCCGTTGATGTTAGTGGCAGCATTTTACGAGCAAGTGCTGAGAATTTGCTAACTGATTATCCTAAGTTGAAAGTACAGGGAAAAGTGGCTACTTATAGCCAAGCATTGCAACAATTATCTACTAGCTTTTTGGGTAAGAGAATAATTATTTTTTTGGGTAGCAGTATTGGCAATTTCAATCCAACAGAATGCGATCGCTTTATCGAACAGATTACCACAGCCTTAAAGCCAGGAGATTATTTCTTGCTGGGTATTGACTTACAAAAGCCTCCAGCAATCTTAGAATCAGCCTACAATGACTCTCAAGAAGTTACCGCAGCATTTAACCTTAATATGTTGCAGCATCTCAATAATCGTTTCCAAGGGAATTTCAACCTAGATTTATTCAAACATCAGGCTGTTTATAATCAAACAGAACATCAAATAGAGATGTATTTAATTAGCCAACAGGCTCAAACGGTTACCTTGGAAAGCCTTGATTTAACTGTAAAATTGGAGCGAGAAGAAAGAATTTTAACTGAGATCTCTCGTAAGTTCGATCTAGCAGCAATGAAGCAATATTTAGGCGATCGCCATTTAAATTTAATACAAACCTATACCGATCCTCAACAATGGTTTGGCTTGCTGCTGTGTCAATTTAGTCCGTAATTATTGATGGGGCTGTTTTACGTCTAAGAATCTAGAATCTGGCTGTTGGCGATCGCCAATGACATGAGATTTTTGAAGTATAGATAAAGAATTATTGACTCACTCGTTTGATCGAGTAAAAGTGTGCAGTGTCTCAATTTTGGCAAGAAAAAAAAGTCAGAAAGTATTTGATTTTAATTCCTCAATCACAGTATTGTATTTGAGGGCGACAAGCTATTGATTTGATTTTTCATTTAATGATTGGGACGCTTTTTTTGAGCAAAACTTAATTGATAATCATACTGAAGATAGAAGTTAAGGGATACAGCTTCGTTTTACCCTAAGTAGCGTAGCAGAATAAATTTACCTAAAAAGGATATAAATCTATGCAATTCAATGTACCAACTATCGATAGTTCTGAATCGGCGGAGAAACTAAAGGAAACTATTTTGACTTCCGAACCCAGTGCAAAAGTGGAAATAGATTCCGACTCCAAAACCGTAACTATCAACTCGAAAGCCTCGACAGAAACTTTCAAGCAGTTGATTGTGGCAGCAGGGCATAAGCTTAAATAAACCTTAATTTTGATAAAAAAGTAGAGAGTAACCATTTTGGTTCTCTTTATTTTTAACCCGTGAAAAATGCCTTTGGCTTGAAAATAGACAATATATATCAAGTCCTGATAATTACTTTAAATAAAATATGCATCCACGAAGTACTTAAAACTACTCACTACTTCCTACTCCCTACTCCCTACTCCCTACTCCCTACTTCCTACTTCCTACTCCCTACTCCCTACTCGCTACTCCCTACTCCCTACTTCCTACTCCCTACTCCCTACTTCCTACTCATTACTCCCTACTTCCTACTTCCTACTCCCTACTTCCTACTCCCTACTTCCTACTCCCTACTCCCTACTCCCAGCGATCGCCGATTGAATTAAGTTACTCGTTTGGTTTGGTGGAAGTTTTTAAAGTCTATATAGCGTTGTCCATCGGCAGTTTGATGAAAAATATCTATAAAACGATGGTTCCACAAAATATCAGGATCTATATAAGAATAGGGTGCGTGAATCGAGTTGTATACGGTTTCATCGATTCCATTCAAAGAAACCACCAGCATTGCCCTGGTTTTAGCTAAAGATTCTGGGGTAGCCTTCCACAACGGACTAGTTTCGTCAATTGGGTGCATAATAGTCCAGCTTAAAGTAAATCTTGGGGTTCGGTTTCTTAATAAGTCAAGTAAATAGAACCGACGCATAAATTCCCCTTCAGCACTTATTTCATCTCGCATCAAATATACATAGACTTGAGCTTCTAGGATTTGGTTGTGTCGTTGGTTGGCAGCCCTAAACATTAATGTAGGGATTCCGTTGTGTTCCGCAATAACAGCTACCTTGCTAAACACAATTTTGGCAGTAGGTTGGGAAAACTTGGCAAAAGCCAATCCAGTCATCAAAGCAATTCCTACAGTTCCGATCAAAGCTTCTATAGTCACCAGTACATCTGCGTAGGTACAGGTAGGATACATCGAGCCATAACCAATGGAGGCGAGGGTTTGTACGCTAAAGAAAAAAGCATCCCTAAACGAGCCTGGTTCGGCATTAGCAATACAGTCTCCTCCAATCAAGTAACCTAAAGCAAAGAAAACATTGATTGCTCCATAGGCGATCGCCGTTAACCCCAAAAATCCCCACCAGGGTACGGTCAACATTAAGTAATAGGGTTCGCGCCAATAGCTGTGCCAAGTATCTACACCTGGGATTTCAAAACGTCCATTACGAAAATTGATTTTAAATTTGGTAGTACGGCGATTTGCAGGGTTGCGGTTGCTTGGATGTTCTCTGCGTCTGGGGTTTGGTAGAGGCAGCATAGCGGTTAGATCGATTCTGGGAATTAATCATCAACTTATCATAGACCTAGCTTGAAAATAGAAGCTACAATTACGTAAATTCATAGATCACTCTATTTTCATCCTTGGGTTGCGAACGGATAGTTCATGGCATCTTATACTACCTGTTCGTTCCTATCCAGGTAATCTTCCGCAGAAAATAATTGCCATTGAGATTGACCCTGAATTTGTAAAACTTGTTGATGATATTTTAATAGACTGGGACGATGACCGACGCTAACGATGGTAGTTTTTGACTCCTGTAATAGTTGATAGAGTCGTTTTTCATTTTGTACGTCTAGGGCAGAGGTAGCTTCATCCAAAATCGCATAGTTTGGTTGAGTTAGTAGTAACCGTGCAAAAGCCAATCGCTGTTGTTCGCCTAAAGACAGAACATCCGACCAACTCAGTTCTACGTCCAGTCCTCCCACTTTGTCGGGCAAATCTGCTAGATTTACCTGCTGCAAAACTTGATAGAGTCGCTCGTCAGGTATCTGACTATCGGTGTGAGGATAGAGTAACTGCTGTCGTAGCGTCCCCAAGATCATGTAGGGTTTTTGGGGTAAAAACAACATCGAATCCGATCTCGGTCTGACAATACGTCCCGCACCTTTATTCCACAGTCCAGCGATCGCTCTTAATAAGGAACTTTTCCCCACACCGCTTTCCCCGACGATTGCCAAACTCTGTCCTGGGGCGATCGCTACGGAAAGATCGCGCACCAGGGTTTGTTGTCTGTTGGGTGTCTGTAGCGTAACTTCTTCTAATGCCAAACGAGAATCTAATTCTGTATCGATGGTGCTAGCTTCGGGGGTTGATTTTTGACCTGTACTCAAGCTGGTTAGGGTTTCGTCAAAAGCTGCAATCCGATTGATTCCCGCAGCAAACGCCGTTAACAGCTCGAACTGAGTAATAATAACCGCTAACGCACTAAAAATCTGAATAAACGCCAAACTTGCCTGGCTAATCGCTCCAAAATCTATTTCTCCCGCCAGGTATATTGGTGCAACGACTAAATAAGGCAAAATTCGGACAAAATAATTGTGTCCTGTAGTAAAAAAGTCTAGGTTACGCTGCCAGCCAATCAAAACATGATAATTTCTAATTGCCCTGGCAAACCTTTGTCCAATACTCTCTAATTCTTGTTCTTCTCCCCCATAAAAGGCGATCGACTCTGCATTGTCTCGTAGATGCACCAGTCCATAACGAAAGTCTGCCTCTCGCCGTAGCTGATTGTAGTTAAGTCCGATCAATCTTCTCCCGATTAATACAGTCACCACCGTACCAAACACGGCATAGATGATTAGTACCATAGACAAACTACTAGAAATTGCCCACAGCACCCCAACAAAGGAAAAAAGGGTGATTACAGAATCGAGAATGATCAACAGAAAAGTTAGGCTCGTGCGAGTAAAAGATCTTATATCTTCGGCAATACGCTGATCTGGGTTATCAATCTGCTTGAGGGCATTAACCTGATAGTAGGCTCTATTTTGCAAGTATCGCTGCATAAAGTTATCCGTCAGCCACTCGCGCCAACGAACCCCCAGTAGTTCCTGGCAGTAGCGGTAAATTACTACTATAGGTGTCCCGATCACAAATACTGCCCCAAATACTCCAAGAAAGAGCCAGAATGTAGATACTTCTTTGTTTACCAAAGCGGTTTCGATAAAACGTACCACGAAGGACAACACGACGTTTAAACCGCTAACCATAATAGAAAACAACAACAGCAGGGCTAATAATGCCCACTGAGTCACCCGTCCTCGTAGTCTACGCCATTGCCAGGCAAAAATTGCTGCGGGGATGAGTAAAGCCAAAGCCAATACGGTTTGAAGACTAGAACTGGTTAACGCGCTTTGTCTCATGCCAATCAAACCAGAAGCAGCCTGCTGGGTAAATTCGGGGGCTAGCTGTTCTCCCAGCCAAGTAGCGACGGCGATCGCCACAAACAGGGCAGCAAACAGAAACACCAACAGCATCAGCAGCACGAAGAAGAAAATCCCAGCTTGTCTTTTAGAAGGATACCAATAGGGTAGAGCGACTTCCACAAAACGCTGCCAAAGACGGCGATCGATTCTATTAATTTGAGACGGATTTTGTACCATACAATTTGGTCAGATTAGAAATATTTTTAATTTTTTCTCAAGCAATTTCGATATTAAAGGATAAATTACCACTGAAATATTATTTTTGCCAGTCTGGGTATTTTATTTTGAAGTAAGAAAAATCTTTTAGAGGGATAAAAATCGAGCTGATTGAGACTATTACCATTCGATATTCTTCTATTCGATCTCAAGTAATCGTCGATTAAAAATAGGAGTCTTTTTGATGTGAATACAAACAGTCCCTTGAAAGATCATCGCTCTTTAATCTGATACTTTTGAATAAAATGATATTTCAAGCACAAATGTTTTTTGTGTTATTTACCTCAAAAGATCGATATTTTCGGCGGTAAGACGCATCAATTCTTTAATTTACAAGGCGCGTCGCGAAATTATTGTTTTGGTTTTGTGGTCTAAAAGTGCGTAGGTAAAGTGATCCTCTAGAACCAGTGCCATAAATAAAATAAGCCAATATTTTAAAATTATTTATTGTTAGAACAGCTTATCAACGTTCGTAACCCACAACTTTCCATTCCCAAATAGGATTACTATAGTTTTTTATAGCAACTGTCGCTCATTAATCGCCTAGGTTCGGGAAAAACTCAAATCGCCTACGACATGCAATCATCAAGAATATTATTTTTTAACAATATCAAGTAAATAGTTATGTCATCTAAAATTGCGATCGCGATCGCCCATGGTATTTGTGTCGGTAACGAATTTGATCAAGAAGAGAGTTCAAACTTAGAGGGCGAATGGATTAATTTTTATAATAAAAGCGACGTTATGGGATATCCTTTGAAGTCACTTAACCAAGCGTATTCAGAAGCGGTGACTGAAGATCAAGAAGTCAATGCTGGAGGTTGGTTAGAATCGTGGAATCCCTTATCTCACTGTAGTTATTGGACTGATGAAAGCGTAGTTGAAACTATTGCTACTGGTTTGCATAATGTTTTGCAACGACTTGAAGAAAGCAATTAGAAAACAGATATTAAGTAGGTAGGCACAATAATTTGTAACACTCAAACATCTCCCTATCTCCCTAACTCCCTAACTCCCTATCTCCCCAAGAGGAATGTATAGCTGAGATTCCAGATTTTCTTCTATGTCTACTTCGGGAGCCTCGATCGCTCTAAAAAACAATCGACTTGCAGCATAAGCAATAAAAGCACTGGCGATCGCCAAGATAAAAGCAAGAATAAGATTGCTAGGACGTTTCATAATTTCAATACATCATTATTTTCCCGATTTTATAGCTTTTGATAGAGAGAAATTAATTACTGAGCTTACGCAACATAACGGAAAATCAGCCTAAACCATCTCATTATGAGGCAACGCCTGCCATAAAAGCACGCTTGCCACCGCTAAAGTTTTTGTATGGGCAATTGCTACGTCTAGATCGATGTTTTGTTCTTTAAACTGGCGTGCCAGGTGTCCGTACAGCTTTACTCTGGGCTTCCCGCTAGGATAGTGACGGATTTCTAAATCTAAATAGTTGAATTTTTCTAATCTTAGATGAATAGCAGCTTTGATAAAGGCTTGTTTGGCGCACCATAAACCAGCAGCAGAAACTGAGGGTGTGGGCTTATTTTGGCAATAGTCTTTTTCGTAAGCTGAGAACAAATCTGGTTGGTCAACAAGCGATCGCCCTTGACTTTCTTCGATGCAATATATTTCTTGTTCAATCGAGATTAATTGAGAAAACTTAGCTCTACACATTCATGGTTGATTGATGTTTGAGTCAATGTATGACGAGAAACTTTAGCCAAGCACTCGTGAGCCTAAATTCTGTTTAGATATACCAAGGACAAAGAACAAATGACATTAATACTAGGTCAAACTGTGAGCTAATACTGATTCAATCTGAGACTTTTTTTGTTCAATGAATGTCGGGGTAAGTAGCCGATCTTTGATAATTTCTTTGATCTTGGGATTTAGGTAACAACTACGACTCAGACAATCTACTAATAATAGGTTTGCTTGGTGATACTTCTTAAGAGAGTCATGCTGCTCGTTGTCAAACTGCCACTGATAGCCTATGTTACGATGTTTCATGACTATAGAGTCAATCTTATCTGACCAAGCCGTGCCGTTTTGGTGCCACCATAACCAAAATTCGGTTTTACTATTTTTTGATGAAGGAAGCTGTTGCTTAGTTGTTTGCAGCTCTTGGGCTAGTTCTGGTTTGATTTTAGTGGCGTGAGCGATCGCTCGATCTAAAGTACGCTGAAAAGTTAGAGCAGGACGTTGGATTAAGACCAAGTTACGCCCCAGATTGGAAACATGAAGTAGATTTAGGTCTAGTGTTAGATCGGGGTTATTAGCGAAGGTACGACTAAATAGTGGGTTAAGACTCAAAGCCAAATCGAAATTGCTGCCAACATCACCTACAATTTGGCTCAATCCCAAGCTAAGATAAAACGCCCGTATGGTAGCAGGTTGAAATTGTGTCTGCTCCGAATAAGCAGCAGAATTTTCTATAACTACCTCTGTTTTACAGTTAACCCAGTCAAGAAACTGTTTGATCTCAGGTGTTTGGGCTAATTGAGAATTTATTTGCTGGCTCATTATTTCCAGCAGCATATCTGCCTGGGGTGACATTTCTGCCACCAACAAGAAAATCTCGCGCCATCTCTCATCAAGCATATTTTTGACTAGATGGTGTAGCATTGCTGCGGAAACTTCTAGATCGCATTCACAAACAAACTTGCGGGCAGTTAAGTATTCTTGAAATGCCAGGTGAGAGAACGAATAAACCTTTTTGGCTTGTTCTACTAGCAGTCCATGTTTAGCTTCAATTGATTTGAGTACTTTTTTGGCGTTTATTTTGGATGTATTCGTATTGGGAAGATTAGTTAAATAGTTAATAACGTGAAACTTTAGCTCCCCTTCTTTAAATAGATATTGATTTTTTTCAAATGCTTTTAGAGCCATCATGCACAACAGCTCTTTTTCCTGTTCTGGAGATAGACCGTCTTCTGTTCCCCGCTCGATATTGCGCTCTGCATCCCACTGCTTGAACATAATATCCAGACCTTCTTCATAGATTTCCGAACGACTGGCAGGAAAATCTGATTCTTCAAAGAGAATACATAATAAAGTTAGCAGTAACGGACTGGTGGCAAATTCTTGAATCGAATTGCTGTACTTGAGTTTTTGCAGAAAGCTAATGCTTTTTTGTTCACCTTCGCTATCAAACCATTTGGTAGCAAAATCAGCAATTTGTTCTGGCTGAAAATCACCAATTTCTATTTCAGTAAACTGCTCGAAATTACAGCATTCTGTGCCATGACGACAGCTTAGAAGATAACGATTATTGGGAAACCATTCGGTAAACCTTCGCAAATACTTGCAAACCTGCTGATGTATGCAGGGCTTTATTTCATCTAATCCGTCAAGAACTAGAAAAAATTTGCCTTCGTTGAGCAGTTTTTTAACCAAATCTGTTTTTAATGGCTGATTGTGTTTGGCTAGCTGTAAGGCGATGTAATCGGTCAAATTGGCGCAAAAGTTGGATTCAGCAAAGTCTCTGAGGGGAACAAATATCGGAATGCGATCGCTTTCAAAAGCACCCTGCAAACACTGGAGAGACAAATGTTTGAGAAACATCGTTTTACCTGCCCCTGGCTTGCCAAAGACAATTAGCTTCGAGTATCTATTTGCTGCTGACAATCCCGATATCCACTCTGGGGTGGTTTCTTTGGGGTTGAAAGATTTGCTTCTTCTACTAGAAACAAAAGCCTCAGATACACTATCAAATTCTAGTCTTCTTCGTCCCTTAATTTTCTCATAAACATTGACATCAACATAAATATATTCTGTTGGCATCGGACGAGACATATCCAATACCCGCATGGTTCCGCACATCGAATGGATCCTTTGTCGAACCCGATGACGCAGTTCTGCTATTACAGAATCACCTTCAGTGGGCAGACTGTCAGCTACCACCTGATCGAGTGTTACTGTTGGTTCGGTTATTAATTGTTGTTGGGGAAGTTCTGCCACGTCTTGCCAGCAAAGCTCTAATTCCTGACAAATTTTGTGAAAATTTTCTCTCCCAACAGGCTTGCCAGCAAAAAAATTCTGTACCGTAGAACGAGATATTTCTAATTCGGCAGCAAAGTCGATCTTAGTAGGAAATCTTAAGATCGCCCTACTTGCCAACTGAATCCCTTCCTTAGAAGCCTTTAGCGATCTTTTAGAAATGCGTGTCATAGTATAGTGTTCGCCTTGGGTTGTTATTAAGTTGTTCGATACTTATTACTGATAACTTTACAATAGCTACAATCAAATTAAAAGTAATCTAAAGAACAAAAAAAATTAATATGGCTACTATAACTTTAAAAATTGATCGAAAGCAAAAAAGTATTTAAATAATCTTAAGTAATACTTATTTACTCCAATCGCTTTGAGACGCTTGAAATATATATCATCTAGATTTACTAACTCGACTAATATTTAGTTCAAATTCCCAACAATTTATGGTCAACGTTACCTGATATACCGTATTTTTTCCAAATATAAAAATTATCTAAAGAAATAGTTTTATTATTTAGTTACAGCCAACCTGTTTCCTTTTGGTTATTTTGTGAGAGCTTAATTTAAATTTAATATTTTTTTTGACCGAATCATTATACTGGCTATAATTTTAAGCGCAATAATTAGACAAGATTAGAAATGGCTGAAAAGTCATACAAACCAAGTATATAACAATAGTTAAACTTTTCAAAACTCAGAGCATAATCAAGCAAAAGCGCAAATAAGAGAGCAAAAACCATTTGTTGCCCTTGAAAAGTTTAATTTTCCAACGAGCTTTATCTGATAAGTCTGAGCATAAACATAGTCTGAAGTTCAAAACTTTTTACTATCTCTTGTCAGATCGATCATGTTAAGAAAGCTATGAAAATGAAAATAAGATTGAATTTTATCGTTATTGAAGTTAGTTATAGCTTTTAATAGCTATAGTAAACCCGACTAGCAATTCGTCCTAATAAATAGCTGACAGTACTTTACCAGCTGTCTTTAGCTCGTGTTTTAATCTTTTGATGAACTTACGCTAGATAAACAGTTAACTAAAGGTAAATATTGATCGCCTCGGTCAGTTTAAAAAATCAAGATTTAAAATTTATCTCTAAACTGTTAAATAAAATACAATTGTCAAAAAAATTGAGCAAAAGTTAGACACAATTTGAACTTAAGGTATTTCTTATTCATACACCTTCATAGTTGCCCTGTGGCAAACTTAATCAGTAGATTCGATAACGTTGAAGACCCAAGAAAACGAAATAGTTGTCAAATAACTTTTGAAAAATCTTGCGATCGCGAATCGATCGCAATTCTTATAGGAAAAGATAACTTAGTGAGTTCTAGTAATTTGGCTGCGAGTTTTAGAGTCAATTTATCTCCAAGCTTTAATTTTAGCTAATCCTGCTGGGATAAAAAAGTTTGGTAAACAGTATTTTCATAAAGGATAGAGCTTTAGTTTCCTTGGCAAATCATAGTTACAACAAAGCAGATCAATTAGAGGAAAATATCAATGAGTGCGATTTCGACAGAGCAAAAAGCAACAATTTCTGTAGATGCAGACTTAGTTACTTTAGTTAATGTTTTCAAGGTCAAGCCAGAAAATCAACAGCTATTGGTAGATATGCTGGTTGAAGCAACCGAAGATGCTATGGCAAAACTACCTGGCTTCATTAGTGCCAATATCCACAAAAGTTTGGATGGAGAATGGGTAACTAACTATGCCCAGTGGAAAAGCGTAGAAGACTTTCGTGCCATTTTTCAAAATCCCACTGCCCTAGAACACATGCCTAAGATCGGTAAAATTGCTGAATCTTCTCCCGTACTCTACGAAGTTTGCTACACCAAACATTCATAATATGACTATAGCCAAACCGAACAAACCACAGTCAGCACCGCCTCAACCTAAGGGAATGCCACCGCAGGTTCAGATCCTGCAAATGATGAATGCTTACCGTTTGACGCAAAACATTTCGGTAGCAGCACAGCTAGGAATAGCTGATTTGCTCGCGGAGCGACCAAGGAGTGTTGTAGAGTTAGCACAAGAAACCAAAAGCGATCCGCAATCATTATATCGCTTATTAAGAACTCTTGCCAGTTTTGATATTTTTGCCGAGATAGAAGCACAAAAATTTCGCTTGACCCCTAGAGCTGCTTTATTAAAGACTGATGCTCCTGGTTCTCTGCGGGGCTATGCTACGGTAATGGGAGCGCAGTGGCACTGGCAAATGTGGAAAGATATTTTACATAGCGTCAAAACTGGGGAATCTGCCTTTGAAGCCGTATATGGCATGAGTTTTGAAGATTACTACGAGCAGCACCCAGAGGATGCGAAAAACTTCGATGCAGCCATGAAAGGGGCGTTGACCTTAAGCGATCGCTCGATCTTAGACAGCTATGACTTTTCTGGTTTTAAGCAGGTTGTCGATCTTGCCACTGGCGGACAGGGAGATGGGGAATTGCTCGCAACCATACTGCAACAAAACCCAGGGGTAACGGGAATTTATTTTGATACTTCCGCCCGTTTAGAAAATGCTAAAGGGACAGTTGAGGATAAATCCGTTGGGGAGCGTTGCGAATTAGCTGGCGGAGACTTTTTTGAGTCCGTTTCTGCTGGGGGAGATGCCTATATCGTCAAGAATTTAATCCACGATTATGACGACGAAAAGGTGGGTTTGATCTTGAGCAATCTCCGTCAGGCGATCGCCGACAACGGTAAGCTGTTGATTGTGGAAATGATCGTGCCTCCTGGTAACGAACCTTCTTTGGCAAAGATTTTAGACGTGGAAGCGATGATTATGACTCCTGGGGCGATCGAACGTACGGCAGAAGAGTATGGTCAACTGTTGAGCCAAGCAGGGTTTGAAACTACCCGAATCATTCCTACCAAATCACCGATGAGCATTATTGAAGCTATACCAGTTTAGGAAGTAATAAGTAATAAGTAATAAGTTGCTGCGATTTGCAAGTATTCCTTGGCTTATCTACATATTCGCAATCAAGCGTATTTTACTTGTTGCTTTTGAGATCCACAAACAAGTTATCTATACAAACATAAATTGGAGCAAACGTGACAACTACTACAGATGCGCCTAAGGGACAACAGGCTAAAGTTTTGCCTAATGTTCCCCCACCAATCGCCATGTTACGATTTTTGGGTGGCTTTCGGGTTGCCAGAATTATCTATGTCGTTGCCGAATTGGGCATAGCAGATTTATTAGCAGACGAACCAAAAAGTGTTGCCGAACTAGCTCAAGCAACCGAAGCCCACGAACAATCTCTCTATCGAGTAATGCGATCGCTGGCTAGCGTAGGTATCTTTGCCGAAGATGAAGGTAAATTTAAATTGACTCCTCCTGCGGAATTTTTGCGGGGCGATACTCCTGGTTCACTCCGCGATGCGATTAAATTTCTCGGTCAAGACTGGCATTGGGAAGTTTGGGGAGAATTACCCTACAGCATTGAAACTGGCAAACCTGCCTTCGACCATCTTTTCGGACAGGGATTATTTGATTTCTATCTCGATCCCGAAGCAGCAAAAACAGCCAGTGATTCTAAAGTTAGCATCTCCAGTCGGGCATCTAATTCTCTGCTAACCAACTACGATTTTTCCGACACCAAGACAGTAGTAGAGTTGGGGATCTTTGCGGGGGCGGGAAGTACCCTAATCCCCCTCCTCAAAGCTCATCCACAGATGAAGGGAATTTTATTTGATTTTGAAAGTGCGATCGCTGCTGCCAAACCAGCCATCGAACAGGCGGGGTTGAGCGATCGCTGTGAACTGGTGGCTGGGGAATGTGTCAAAACCGTTCCTAGCGGTGGGGATACATATATTTTGATGTTCACGATCCATAACTGGGATGATGAACGGGCAATTAAAATACTACAAAACTGCCGTCAGGGAATAACTGATACAGGAAAGCTGTTGCTGGTGGAAATGATTCTGCCCGAAGGTAACGAACCTTTCGTCGGTAAGTTGATCGATATCGAATCTTTGTTGACAACTCCTGGTGGACGAGAACGCAAAGCAGAAGAATATCGCGATTTACTAACCAAAGCTGGTTTTGAGGTTAGCCGAATTATTCCTACCCAAACTGCTAACAGCATCATCGAGGCTGTACCTGTTTAAAAGTAATAAATAATAAGTAACAAATAATAAGTAAATGGTATTGCAACAACGAGCGCAGCTTAAGTCTGCCGAAGAAATGCCAGGCAGCTTTGGTGGTTCCAAAGGCGAGACAGAGGAACTCTTTTCGGGAGAAGAGATGTTCTATCGCCAGCGTCTAGAGCGTTATGGTTCGATTTTTAAGTCGCGCATCTTTGGCAAAAAGTTTGCTTTTTTAATTGGTCCTGAAGCTAACCGCCTGGTGCTGAAAGATAAAGCAGATTGTCTATCCGCAGGACAAGGGTGGGTATTTCTCAAGCCGATCTTTGGTACGGGATTGTTACTCCAGGATGGCAAACAACACAAAGCAACCCGCAAGCTGATGCACCCAGCGATGCACGGACAGGCACTTAATAATTATTTTGCTACCATAGACGAGATTTCTCAGGACTTTCTGAGCGAAAAAGCCACGGGAGAAACTCTAGGGGCGATCGACAGTTTTACGGAATTTTCTGTAACGGTGGCATTACGCTTAATTATTGGCGTAGAAACCCCAGAAGAGTTTGGGGAAGCACTCAAGCATTTTCTGACTATGTTAGTGGGACGTAGAGCGCGGATACATATCGATCTACCTTTTACTCTTTACGGACGTTCTCAGGGAGCGCGTCGTAAGCTCAAGGCTTTTTTACAGAAAAAGATTGATAAAAGGCGTAAAAATGGCGATTTAGGAGCTTCTCAAGACTTTTTGGGTTTATTTCTGGCTTCTGTTACCGAAAACGGCGAACCCTTAAGCGATACTGAAATCATCGACCAGCTATTGATGGTCTTATTTGCAGGACACGAAAATCCAGCCGTGCTAATTTCCTGGCTACTGTTCGAATTAGATGCCAATCCCGCTTGGAAAGAGCGTTTGTTAAACGAACAAGCTGAGGTAGTAGGGGATGAACCCTTGCAACTATCTCACTTAAAACAGATGACCCAGCTTGGCTATGCCCTTAAAGAAGTAGAAAGACTCTATCCTCCCGTACAGAATATTTCTCGCGGAGTCCTGGAAGATATTGAGTATGATGGCTATCGGATTCCTAAGGGATGGATGGTAGATGTGTCGCCATTGTTGACTCACCGCCTGCCAGAACTATATGCCGATCCCGATCGCTTTGATCCAGATCGCTTTGCCCCGCCTCGCGAAGAAGATAAACAGCATCCTTTTGCCCTAGTCGGTTTTGGCAGTGGTCCTCATGTTTGTCTGGGCTATCAGTTTGCTCAAATGGAAATGAAGATTTTTATGTCTTTGCTGCTGCGCAACTATGACTGGAAAATAGCTCCAGAGAAAAGTGCTATTGCTCCAGTTTACGAGCCTTCCAAGGTACAGGAGGATCTTGAGGTAAGTTTACATGCCCTTGCAGAATCAGTACCAGAGTAATACTACTCATTCAATTACTATCAAAGGAAAAAAGGTTGAAGGTCTACGCAAGTAAGTAGGTCGGTACAATTAAAGTTAATTTAGAATCTGAGACGATATGAATTCAATTCATATCGTTTTTTTGTATCACTGTTCTTGCTCGATTGAATCATTACAATTCAGCAACGCCCGTTTTTCTTTGTGTACCACTCATACTCATGAGTTAATCCAGCAGTGCAAACCAAACAGACAATCTGGATTTTACTCAATAGGTTTTGTCTAAGTTATGTCGAAGAATTGTCTTAATTTTGTAGATTTAAGCTGTGAAACTAATAAGGATCGAATCACAAAATGCTCAATCATAAACCATAAAGCATACATAAAACACACATAACTCATTTGATTTTTAGTCTTTTATCCACCTCAGACCTTAAATTTACATGATACAAATTTTGTAGTACATAATTAATTCGCAAGTTTTATATGCAGATGAACCAGCACCAGTGACCCATTAATCATAATCAACAGTTTGTCAGCTGATTAGTTTCGTTTGATCGACGCTCAGAGCGCAAAGCGTGTGGGCTACGGTCGAGCCACATGCAGGCAGATGATGAAGTTTGGATGAACTTCAGTGAAAGTACTTGATTGTAGAGTGATAAATATGTCAAGCTTCTGTAAAGTTTATCGAAAAAAAAATTTAGTTGATGCTTGACCAATAGTCGTAGTAGGTTTTGTCGTTTTCTCTCGATCCCACTCGACAAAATCTCTCAGTAATTTGTAATTTTATACAGTTTTAATAGGCTCTTAAAGTTATCAGGTTATTTGTTTGGTAAGTCGTAATTGATCGAACCAAAACTATTTTTTGATTGATGTTCTGAGATTACTATCTAAGTTTTCCTATC
This sequence comes from Pleurocapsales cyanobacterium LEGE 10410, assembly GCA_015207195.1. Classification (GTDB taxonomy): domain Bacteria; phylum Cyanobacteriota; class Cyanobacteriia; order Cyanobacteriales; family Xenococcaceae; genus Waterburya. The sequence goes on along the minus strand of JADEXJ010000014.1, from coordinate 30,999 downwards.
AGTATAATTTGCTCAAATTTTACTATGATTTTGAACGCAATTTGAGCCTTGTCACTTAGAAAATCCAATCTTAACTCAATGCGCGTAACTAGAATTTGTTAGCAAGTTTTCAGTAATTCACACGAAATAAAGCTGAACCTTGTCGTCTCAATCTTATCAATTATCAAATGAAAATCATCGTTTTCTGGAATTTCTGTAACTCTAGCTAGCCAGTTATTTCGACAACATATTAATTATTCTTTGATGTTGTATCGCTCTTTGTCCAACCCGACCGATACTTTGTAACTAACCTTGCAGATCGCATTTATTAACTCTATTTCCACTAACCATGAATAAGTTTGATTTTACTCAAGTATCTAGCTTTATTGCCCCTCCTTTCACTTCTTTTACTGCTGGCGTAATCAATGAAAGAAGTGACGTTGCTTTTGAAGGTTTTCTTAGTCCCGAGCTGCCTCCTTTCGCTATATTTTATGCCAACAACTATCAAGATGATGTTTCGACGGGAACTTTTATCGACAATAGCGAGGCATTTTTGACTACAGGAGAGTTTAAGCCTGTTTTTGAACCGTCAATCAACGACCTCGGACAAGCTGCTTTTATTCAGAGTGAAACCAGTCTCTTGACCGATGAAAATGGCGCACCAGTTTTGGATGAGAACGGTGAACCGATTATCCAGTTTGACAGAATTACGATTCAAGTTGGTGATGGCGAACAAGAACCAGTCGTTGTCTTAGAAAGTACCGACGCATTCAACGCTTTTGCTGGAGTCAATCTTAACAATCGCGGAACAATTTCCTATGCAGCAGGAAATTTTTTAAATGTGCCAGTTGATTTCCCTGTAACTTCGGGGATTTATACTCTTAGTGATGGTGAGACTACAGAAATTGCCTCCACCGACGGTATTTTTAGCAGCTTTGACGTTAGTTTGGATGTTCTTGGTGGTGACGGTCCGATAACCTCGTTGGATATTTCTCCCGCTCTCAATGAACATGATGAGGTGGCATTTAACGCTGGTTTGGATGCTGGAGGACAGGGAATCTTTGTCGGCGATGGTGAGACAATTACTGAAGTTGCCAACAGCGAGGGTGAATTCGATCTCTTTAGCTATCCCGACCTTAACGACGAAGGAACGACTGCCTTTTTAGTACAACGGGATGATGGTACCCGTGGTATTTATACTAATAGTTATGGAGAGACAGAACTGTTAGTAGACGATAGTGGAAAGTTTGACTTTTTTAGTTCTGAAACCGCTCTTAACAACAATGGAGAAGTGGCATTCTATGCCGAACTAGATGATGGCAGTGCGGGAATCTATGTGGCATCAGAACTTGGCATTACGCGGGTTGCTTCGGTGGGTGATGAAATTGCTGGCTCTACGGTTGGGGAAATTACATTTGTTCAAGAAGCATTTAACGATTTGGGTCAAGTTGCTGTTCAGGCTCGACTCGAAGACGGCACTTTTGCTATTTTCCGCGCCGACCCTATCTCTAATCCCACTCGTAAACACGATCGCCTATACGGCGATTCGGGCAACAATCATATTGATGGAAAAGGTGGCAAAGACCTCATTGTTGGAGGTTTGGGCAATGATACCCTCTTAGGTGGTAGAGGCAAGGATATTCTACGGGGCGGTGAGGGAGACGATATTCTCAAAGGTGGTAAAGGTCATGATACTCTAGTCGGTGGTGCTGATGCTGATATCTTCAAGATTACATCGGGTCGCGGTGAGGATCTGATTCTCGATTATGTTAATGGAGTAGATAAGCTTTCTCTTTATGGAGATGTGCAATTCAGCCATCTGAACATTTCACAACAGGATGATAATACCGAAATTAGCCTATCCTCTACGGGAGAAGTACTGGCTTCTCTATACGAAGTAGATGCCAGCGTAATTAGTCCTTCAGATTTCGTTTAATTTTTAGTCACACACAACCACAATCTTGTTCCTTCAAGGATCGGGAAAAGGAAATTCTAGACTAAACTAGAGCCTTTTCCTTTTTTTTTGCAGCAATAAGCTCTTTTAACACTTTATTCCTCCATAACTTATACTTCCAAATTTATTCTTCGGAGTAAAATAAGTCGCAGCTAATCAAAATCTATCTACACGTTTGAACGTTAAATCATTTAAATCTAGACGTAGCTGATAAGCAACATAGGCGATCGCGCCTAGATGGTGTGGTTACTCTAAGCATTTAGCTATAGCAATATTCAACCTAGAACTATCAAAGGCAGCTAAACACCTGCGACCTAAATCAAAATTCATGAAGCGACCCAATCCTGATTCAGTTCCCATCAAGGCTACTCTGCTGTTAGTTAGCAGCCTGACCGTGATGGCGGGAGCTACCATAGCTCCTTCATTGCCAGAGATGAGCGAACACTTTGCCAATGCCAACGTCGATAATGCTGCTTATTTGTCTAAATTAGCCTTGACTATTCCCGCATTATTTATTGCCCTTGGGGGTCCGTTTGCTGGACTATTAACCGATCGCATCGGACGTAAACCATTATTAGTCGGCTCTACCTTACTTTTTGCCTGTGCAGGTAGTGCGGGGTTCTTGCTTAACTCTTTGTGGGCAATTCTGTTCAGTCGGATTTTGCTGGGCATCTCGGTGGCAGGAACGATGACTGGAGTATTAACTATTATCGGCGATTATTATCAAGGACAGCAGCGAGCCAGTTTTATGGGTCTTCAGGCTGCTGCGATGGGCATGGGCGGAGTAGTTTTCATCTGTCTGGGGGGTATTATTGCCAACATTAACTGGCGGATGCCCTTTTTGCTCTATGCAGTTGCCGTGGTCTTTATGTTGCTGATTGTCGTTAACATCTTTGAACCGAAGCTCGAAAAGGTAGCAAGAGGTGGTTTAGGGGGGGGACATCAGTTAAAACTACCCAGGCAGTTATTGTGGGGAATTTATGGAACTGCTGTTTTTTACAACATGGCTTATTTTCTGATTCCCGTACAGCTGCCGTTCTATCTCAAAGATCTGAGTAACTCAAGCCCAGCAGAAAGTGGAATAGCAATTGCTGCCTCTACTCTCGCTGGGGCGATCGCCTCTTCTAGATATGGTGCTGTCAAACAGAGAATGGACTATAGCAGTGTGGTAATTGTGGGTCTTTTGCTAACGGCGATCGGTCTAATGATTGTTGGCGCGGGAGGAAGCTATCAGATAGTGTTGGTTGGTCTGATTGTTGCTGGATTTGGATTTGGGCTGATGATGCCTAACTTTAGCGTTTGGCTGGTGACAGTAGTTCCCCCTCCTTTACGCGGGCGAGCTTTAGGCGGATTGACGACCTCGCTGTTTCTCGGACAGTTTCTCTCACCCATCTTCGCTCAACCAATAGCTAGTTTTATGGGGTTGGACAATACCTATATTCTGACGGGAATATTACTCCTACAGGCATCGGTAACATTTTTAGTAGTCAAAGTCTCTACATCATTTATTGCCGAGAAGATTTGAAAGAGATATGAAGCTGTCGATCTTATTTGAGTCGCCCTTTTGGATCGCTCTAATCGAAGATGAGCGTGATGGTTTGCTCTATGCAACCCGTCATGTTTTCGGTTCCGAACCAAGCTCGGAAAATGTTTATGAGTTTATCCTGAGCCTTGAGTATAAAACTCTGCTAGAGCGCATGAGGGTCGGTTTACCTATAGATCCTGCTGCCAAAAAACGACGCATCAATCCTAAACGCCTGCAACGTCAGATTAGACGAGAAAAAGAGCGATCGGGTATCTCCACTCAATCTCAGGAGGTTATGCGGATCCAGCAGGAAGAAAACAAACAAGAACAGGTTGCTGTCTCCAAGGAAGAACGGGCAGCCAAACGCGAGTATAAACGCGAACTAGCTAGAAACAAGCGAAAACAGAAACATCGGGGGAGATAGAGACTGGGGTTGGAGGAGAAGTAAGAAATAAACTACTCGCTACTTGCTACTTGCTACTTGCTACTCGCTATTCGCTACTCGCTACTCGCTACTTGCTACTTGCTACTTGCTACTCGCTATTCGCTACTTGCTATTCGCTACTTGCTACTCGCTACTTGCTACTCCCTGTTAGGGAATCCCTTAAGATAGACTCTCTACTCGCAATACGGCTATCTACACAAAATAAACATAAATTGCGCAATTTTCAGACCTTTATCAATCTCAGCTTTAGGTTTTAAATGTCATAGTTGGAGTTAGCTATTCAACTTGAGTTTTAGTTAAGAGGAATCTTAAATTATGCCACTACAAAAGGAACATGACCATGACGTAGTTGTAATTGGCGGTGGTCCAGCTGGTTCGACAATCGCCACATTACTATCCAAACAAAATCGCGATGTTTTGCTTTTAGAAAGCGAAAAGTTTCCTCGTTATCACATTGGAGAATCAATGGTTCCTGGAGTCGTGCCAATCCTTGATGAATTAGAAGTGTTGGATAAAGTTGATGCTCATGGCTTTGTTAAAAAGTATGGAGCTACATTTGTTTGGGGACAGGATCGCGCACCCTGGGACGTTCGCTTTTGCGATCGCTCGATTGCAGCCCAAAAGTATGGTTCTACTTACCAAGTTATTCGCTCTGAATTTGACGAACTACTGCTCAGACACGCGCAAAGCAAAGGCGTAGATGTTCGTGAAGAACACAAGGTGACAAACGTACATTTTGATGGTGATCGCTGCAAGGGAGTTGAATTTAAAAACTCTCAAGGACAGATACAAAATGCTACTGCTAAGTATATTGTCGATGCTACGGGTCAAGCTGCAATTCTAGGTCGTCACCTAAATCTAGTTGAAGATGATGACAAACTAAGGAATATCGCCACCTGGACTTACTTCAAAAATGTCGAACAGTACGATGGTTTGGCTGCGGGAAACATCCTAACTGAAAATACCCCAAATGGTTGGATTTGGGTAATTCCTCGACACGATGGGCTTACCAGTATCGGCTGGGTAACTACAGTGGATAAGTACCGACAGCTACTCAGCGAAAGCATTGAAAAAACTTATCTTCAAGTTGTAACTAATAGTGCCGAAACTGGTCGTCGTTTGATCGATGCCGAACAAGCTCAACCAATTCGTTCAATTCGCGATTGGTCATATACTTGCAAACAATTCTGTGGTCCTGGCTTTTTAATAGCGGGAGATGCTGCTGGGTTTGTCGATCCGCTTTTTTCTACTGGCGTGTGGCTGGCAATGAATTCTGGAAGTTTGGGAGCAAACATGCTCAATCAAGCTTTGAATAATCCGCAAAAAGAAGCCGAGTTCTTAAACACTTATGAGACGGCGTACAAAAATTTCCTAGGCGATGTTCTGTCCTTCGTTAAATATTTTTATGATGCTCATTTACCCAAAGATTCTTACTTTGGTGAAGCGCAAAAAATTGTCCAAACTGACAGCAATTGGTCTTCTCGTCAAGATTTTGTTTCTCTAATTTCAGGTTTGCACGGACTCCACTCGTTAACCAACCGTGCTTTGGAAACAGTACCAAACTAAATTTCTGTCGAACGGAGCAGTTAAATAATTATGTCACAACAGATAGCAAATAAAGGTCGGATAGCGGTTTCCCTAGCAACTTTAGCTTCTTTTGTTCCTGGTCTAGCTGCACTATATTTTTGGCGACTTCAAGCTAATCCTCCCCAGGCTAATAATCCTCCTGCTGCACAACCAGCTCCTGAAGTACCAGTGGTTAGAAACGTAACTTCTTTGGGTCGGATTGAGCCTAGGGGTGAAGTTATTACAGTTAGTGGAACCTCTGGCAGTCGCATCAGTGAGTTGCTAGTCAGCGAAGGACAGCAGGTACAGCAAGGAGAGATTCTAGCTTACTTGGAAGATTATGACGAAAAGCTGGCAGAGAAAAATTTGGCGGCTAGTCAGTTAGCAGAAGCCCAGGTGCGCTATGATAGTTCGACTAAATTCGGTGAGGCTCAAATCAAAGAAGCGGAAACTCGTATTGCCCAAATCGAGTCACCCCAGTCCTATGAAGTCGAAGCTCAAAAGGCTAGAGTCAAGCAGTTAACCGCAGAATTAAATACTACACGCAAGGATTATCAACGCAATCAGTTTTTAGTGGATGAAGGGGCTGTTTCTCAACAAGTTCTCGATGAAAACGCAGTCAATTTCTATAGTAAAGAAGCCGAGCTTGATAATGCCAAAGCCGAGCTTGCTCAGTTGACAGAAGCTCGTACCCAAAATCTGGCAAATGCCAGGGCGCAGTTAGAATCTGCCAGAGCAGAGCTGGCTCAAACTCAAAGCGAAATTGAGGTTCAATCGGCACAAAGTAATTTGGAACTAGCAGAGGCTAGCTTAGAGCGAACTATAGTCCGCGCACCCCGCCCAGGACAAGTTTTAGATATTGCAGCTTATTCTGGTGAGGTTGTTGGCGATGATGGAATCTTGCAGCTAGGTGATATTGAACAGATGTATGTGGTTGCAGAAGTCTATGAAAGCGACATTCAAGAGATTGAACTCGGACAAACAGCAATTGTCACTGATCCTAGCTTGCCTAGAGCAATTACGGGGACGGTAGAACGAGTTAGCTCACAAATTGGTAGAAATGATATTTTGGACAACGACCCTGCTGCGGATACAGATTCTAGAGTGATTGAGGTCAAAATTCGTTTGAACGAAGAAGACAGTTCTTTGGTCGCTGGCTTAATTAACTTACAGGTTGATGTAGAAATTGAATCTGGCGATGTTTCCCTTACGCCCTAATATTACTCCAGCTTAGAGAAATTTAAATATATGTTTGGTTTAATTCCACCTCTAGCATGGATGCAATTGACTAGAGAAAAAACTCGTTTACTCGTTGCCCTAGCAGGTATTGCCTTTGCGGTAATTTTAATGATGATGCAGCTAGGATTCCGCGATGCCCTATTTGATAGCGCGGTTAGATTACATCATCAATTAAAAGCAGATATCTTCGTGCTTAATTCTCAATCTCTTGCTCTGGTAGATTTGAAAGAATTTTCGCAAAAACGTTTATATCAATCATTAGGTTTACCAGAAGTCGAGTCGGTCAGTCCTATTTATATTAGTTATGGTTCGTGGAGAAATCCAGAAACGGGAGGAAAACGCAGCCTCATGACCATTGGGATCGATCCTGAAGATAATATTTTGGATCTGCCTGAAATTGAGAAAAACTTATCTAAGTTAAGACGAGCAGACGTAGTATTATACGATCGCGCTTCGCGAGAGGAATTTGGCAACATCGAAGAATTATTGGCTCGCGACTCTGAAGTTAACGTTGAGTTAGAAGACCGTCGCGTTAGCGTTGGCGGAGTATTTACTTTGGGGACTTCATTTGGTTCTGACGGCACCGTGGTTACTAGCGGTCTGAACTTTATTCGCATTTTTGACGAGCAGCGTTCCAATGGTCTAATTGATATCGGGGCTATCTCTTTAAAAAATGGGGCATCGGTCGGGCAGACGATCGCAAAACTTAAACGAAGCTTGCCCAACGATGTCCGCGTTCTCTCTAAAGAAGAATTTATTCAATTTGAAAAAGATTATTGGCGAGGCAGCACCTCAATTGGCTTTATCTTTACCATCGGAGCAATTTTGGGTTTTGTCGTTGGGACGGTAATTGTCTATCAAATCCTGTATGCCGATATTACCGATCAGATAGTAGAGTATGCCACCCTTAAAGCGATTGGGTACAGTAATTTTTATTTGTCAAAGCTTGTGTTCCAAGAAGCAATATTGCTTTCTATTTTAGGATTTATTCCTGGATTTGCTCTGTGCCTACAGCTTTACAAGGGTGCTAGGGAAGGGTCGGGTTTACCCTTGAATATGACCTTGGAACGAAGCTTGACGGTGTTCTCGCTGACCGTCTTGATGTGCATTATTTCGGGATTAATTGCTATGCGTAAAACCCAATCTGCCGACCCAGCCGACATATTTTAAAATCATGCAACCAAATACAGTTGTAGTATTCAACAAAATCGCCCAACCAAAGACAGTTGTGGCAATTGAGGGACTTGACTATCATCACGGTAAGAAAAATCTGCGCAAGCAAATCTTATTTGATATTAATGTTGAGATTCGTGCAGGAGAAATTGTCTTTTTGACGGGACCTTCTGGGTCTGGTAAAACTACCCTGCTGACTCTAATTGGTGGACTGCGATCGCCCCAATCGGGTAGCCTTCGGGTTCTGGGGGAAGAACTAAACGGAGCATCGTCCAGACAGCTCAGACATTTGCGACGCAACATCGGCTATATTTTCCAGGGACACAACTTGCTCGATTCCCTAACTGCCAGACAAAACGTGCAAATGGGACTGGGACTACATTCAGACATCCCTCGCCGTAAAGGTATCGCACGAGCGGAAGAACTATTAATTAAGGTGGGTTTAGGCGACTGGATCGATACTCGCCCCAACAAGCTTTCTGTCGGACAACAACAAAGAGTGGCGATCGCCCGCGCTCTAGCCTCTTATCCGAAAATTGTTTTAGCCGATGAACCTACCGCCTCTTTAGATAAAAAATCGGGTTTGGAGGTAATTAGGCTGATGCAGAATTTAGCCAAGGAGCAAAGCTGCACCGTGGTGCTAGTTACTCATGATGTTCGCATTTTCGATTTTGCCGATCGTCGCCTCAATCTGGAAGATGGACGTTTGGCTTAGTAACTGACCTTACGCAAACCGACGAGCGATTAATGTTCATCAGTTGTGTATAAAAATGGTTCAACAAAACCTTTACCCTTTAAGCCTTTCCCTACCCTAGCCGATAAACTAGCGCGTAACATCAGTAATTTAAATCTGAAACTATACAAAGCTCCAAATTCACTACCAAAGATTTAAGATGAACCATACTAAAAAAATAGCCTGTGCCTTTGGTGTGGGTACAGCTATCTTATTTAATCACACTACCTCTGCTAATGCTGAAGTGCCTGATAGCGATCGAGTTCTCGGCACAGAAAAAATTAGACCCCAGCCAAATAGATTAAAGGTCAATCTGGCAACCGCGCTGTTACCAACGTCCAACCGAGTTGATTCTGATTCCCAAGTTTTTCTAACCGCCTCTAACTGGTCTTTCCTACCGATATCAAACAAATTAGCTCAGCTAACTCCCGTAACTCCCGAAGATACACCAGAAGTATTGCCGTCAATTATTGAACTGGATATATACAATACCGATACCGACCCATTATTGTTTCCAACTCAACCTGACGAAGTAACCGTTGATTTAGAACAACCAATCACGCTGGAAGAAGCTGTTGCAGTAGCCTTGGTTAGCAACAGGGAAGTCGAAATATCTCGTTTAAACGTCGATCGCTCATTGGAACAATTAGATGAAGCTAGGGCTGAACTGTATCCCAGCCTCAGTACATTGATCGGTTTTGACAATCGGCAAACAGCAGGCAGTCAAGCTATTGATGTGCCACAAGCTCTCTCGGTTGACGACTCTGCCACTAACACATTCGATGGTTCCCTGTCTCTAAGTTACGATATCTATACAGGCGGGCGCAGAGGAGCGACTATTGACAGTGCGGAAAAACAGGTTCGCTTTAACCAGCTGGCTCTAGAGCAGGCGATCGAAAACACCAGGTTACAGGTTGCCACCGACTACTACAATCTCCAGAGTGCCGATGCTCAAGTAGAAATCGAACAAGCTGCCGTAGAAGAAGCAACTCAAACTCTTGATGATGCGGAACTTCTGGAACGAGCGGGCGTAGGAACGGAATTTGAGGTACTACAGGCTAGGGTTGAATTAGCTCAAGCACGACAAAGACTAAATATAGAACAAGCTAATCAAGAAACCGCTCAAAGAACACTAGCCGACACCTTAAATGTTGGACAGAAAGTAGCCTTGCAAACGGCTGATGAAGTTGAACCTGCTGGAAACTGGAATTCTTCTTTGCCTGAAAGCATTGTTTTGGCATACAAAAACCGTGCAGAATTAGAACAATTTTTATTAGAAAGAGAAATCAACGCCGAACAACGCACCATTGCCTTAGCTGATAATCGACCTCAAGTCAGTCTGGTGGCGAGTTATGACCTCCAGGAAGAATTAGACGATGATACGGGGGTTGATGATGGCTACTCGATTGGAGCAAATGTACAGTGGGCATTGTTTGATGGCGGTGCAGCAAGAGCAAGAGCCAGACAAGCCTCTACAGATATTCAAATTGACGAAGCAGAATTTGCCGATCAGCGAGATGCAATTCGTTTGGAGGTAGAAAGTGCTTATTTTAATCTCAATGCCAATCAAGAAAACATTGATACAGCTACCCAAGCTGTTGAACTAGCCCAAGAAAGTTTGCGATTGGCAAGGCTGAGATTTCAAGCAGGGGTAGGAACACAAACCGACGTAATTGATGCTCAAACTGAGTTGACTACCACTCGCGGTAATTTGCTCAACGCCATTGTTGACTATAATCAGTCTTATGCTCAAATCCAAAGAGCGGTTAGTAATTTGCCCGATGGTGGTTTATCCGATCTGCCTTAAATTAATACTTTGGGCATTTTAAACCGCATCTATTTTGAAAACCGTAGTTTTTCTTCTTCATTTAATAGAATATAAGCTAGTTAGTGTTGAATAAAGAAACGTAAATGAGTCGTCTTCCTCAAATCGCAGCACTTCATAGAAAATCTTATCCAAGTGATTTAAGCGATGCTGAGTGGTAGGTGTTAAAACCATTACTGCCTTCACCAAAAGGCTTTGGACATCCCAGAAAAGTCAATTTGAGAGAAAGGCGCATAGTTCGCCGCATCTAGTGGCGTTTTACCGCTTCTTCATTCCGTAACTGAGCCGACTCAAACCCAACTAATTGTTTGGAGAACTCATGGAAAATTTCTACTGACCAACGATAAGTCCAAGTAGCAAATACTCTCGAAGCGTCCCAATGTAGTGCATCAGTCACAAAAAATCTCGGAGAATCACTTAAATCTGACTTCTCATGAACGATTACTAATCTTTTTCGACCATACTTTTTCAAACGAACTACTTTTGTAAAAGCCCAAATTTCTCTTTTTTCTCCATTACGACATCGTACTAATTTGTGACCAAAGCTTTCTGGATGATGATTTTTCAAAATGGTTTCAACTGATTCAACTCTTTGCCATTGACCATCCCACATCACATATTTTTTAAGCGATCGCTCTAACCTTACAAGTCGTGTCATTAATTCGTCTAATGGCACTGAGGTTTACGGCTTAATCTTTTGTTTACGAATTAGCTCTAAGATGGAAAACCCCAACTTGTTGGGAAGAGTTGCAAGCCCTAATTACTCAAAGACTTGAAGAAATGCCCAAGGAGGTTCTTGCTTCGATTACAGGACGGACTCATGTACTGAAAGCATTATCTGTAGTCAACATTTAAAGAATTGGTATAAATAGTACCGATTTTTTTTTTTGCAAAATTTATAGACAAAAATTTGCAATTCAGACCTACTATGTAAAAAAGTATACATAATATTATATTGGTGGTCTCAAAGTATAAAATAGTCTAAAAAAGCTATTTTCTAAATTATTTTTCATCAATTTGTTACCTTATAAAATATGACATAACGCTAATTTTACATCGAAGATTTTTGCTTATTGTTATTCGTATCGCCAGTTGAAAACTACTAAAAATAAATTCACCTTTGTCGAAAAATATCGCTACAACGCATAAATGGTTGCAAATCACCCCAATATCTATAGATAAAGACTTACATTTTAGGTTTTCAGATTCTGTTGAATAAGCAGACTACTTTGTCTTAAATACCCAGAAAAGCGAGGTCTAATGTTACATCCCAGCGTTTTATAGATTGTCTAAATGTAGATCGTTAAGACAATTGAAAACGAATCGACATTTAATAAAAATTGTCGTTTGGGAAAAACTCGCTCCCTGCACTAAGTCAAAACGAACAACAATTTTAGTGATAATTATGAAATTTCTTCCAGAATATAGTTATTTGGATAATACTAAAATCGCCCTAATAATTTCTGTTTGTCTTTTAATCTCATCAAACATTGACCGACCATAATTAGCTAAAATCATGATTTATTTTCTAAGTACAGAAGTTAACAAACACCCGTTTAGAAACTACTTGAAAGACTGGGGACTCAATTTGATCCTCCAGGTAAATTTCATTACCTATGAGCAAATAATTCGCTATAAATACATACCATATGGAACATATATTTTTTCTGATGTTGAATTTTTGACTCCTGTTCAGGCAGAAGAAGTAGCTAAAATTTGGCAGAGACTTTCAACTATTAAAAATCTGCGTTTATTAAATCATCCGCTTCTCTCGATGAAACGCTATGAACTATTACGCACTCTGTATTATCATGGCTCGAACGAATTCAATGTTTATCATCTAGATGAATATGACGATGATAAAATACCAAATAAATTTCCTGTTTTTCTACGAGTTACCAACGATCATCAAGGTCCAACAACGCAGTTACTCAATACCCGCGAAGAATTAGATCGTGTCATTAATGAACTCAGTAGACAGGGAAAAAGTAAAGAAAATCGGATGATTACCGAGTATTCTGATACTTCAGATGACAGCGGAATTTTTAGAAAGTATTCGGCTCTAATTATTGGCGAGCGCATTATACCTTTTAGTATGTTTTTGGGATTTAGCTGGATGCTTAAAAATAGCGGTAACGCTCAAACCGAAAAAGCCAAAAAAATGAGAAATCTCGAAGAAACAGAATATTTAGAAACTAACCCCCATGAATCTGAATTAAGAAAAATATTTCAGACAGCACGTATTAATTACGGAAGAATCGACTATAGTGTTTTGGCAGGAAAAATTCAAACTTGGGAAATTAATAGCAATCCGGCTGGTTTTACTACCGAACAATCAAATCAAGATTGTCTCGTGTTTGGCATGCCGATTCATAAGTATTTATCTAAAGAAATGAAGCTAGCATTTGAAGAAATCGACTGTCAAACCGAATATACCAAACCAATCAAAATTTCAACTGAATTTGAAAACGTCGACTTGAAATTTCCCATGGTTAACCATAAAAAATTAAAATTGCTATGTCTTGCTTTGCTTCCCTATCCCTACAAAACTTATCACTATAGATTGTTGAGAAAAGTCCAGATTCGCAAACTCCAAACTCTACTCGTTAGTTTGAACAGAAAAGTCATTGACTCACCTGGTCACAATGAAGTTATTACCAAAGATCGGAGATTACGGCTTTAGCAGGAGAAGCAGAGCGATCGCTATTTAATTCTCAGTATTGCATAATTGAGACATGAATTAGGCAAAAAATAATGCAATGTCCAGAATGTAAGTCCGAACATACTCTTGAAAATGGAAAGAATCGGCAAGGAAAGTAAAACTATGTTTGTGTAAATTGCGATCGCTAATGTATCACAGACTACAATAACCATCAGGGTTATTATGACGAATTTAAACGAGAATGTCTAAAAATGCACGTTAATGGCATGCATGGGTTTTCGTGCAATATAGAAAGTTAAGGAAGTTTATCACACAACAATAATTACCTGGGTCAAAGAAGTAGGAAAGTTGTTGTCCAATGCTTATGACCCAGTAACAATTCTAGAGGTAGAAGAACTTGATGAGACGGATGGAAAGTCTATTCACAATTTATTCCAGACGGCGATTGGATCGTTTGTAAAACTTATCCTAAAAGTTACCGCTTCGCAGACCGAAGGAAATCCCTGTGGGATAAGGGAATACATGCGGCGAACCGTCGCCTTTGTTTAGGATAGGGCTAGTTTTTAGGGACGGTCAAGGATTAGCTCCGCTTCGCTTCGTATGACTAGGTTTGAGGGAGAGAATACTCGTCTCAGACACTATTTGGCTCGACTGCATCGAAAAACACTTTGTTATTCTAAATCTAAGGAAATGTTATAGCATTCAATTCGTTTGTTAGTTTACTATCTTCGATTTTGGGATGTTCTGATTCCTACATGCAAGTAAACCCTTTGTCGATTCATATCTTGATTCAGCAACGCCAAATCCTTAAGACTCGCTCAACATTTTTAAGCTGACGGATAAACAGGATCGAACCTCCCAGACATACCAAGCCATTGATAACAAAGGTATTAGTTACGCCGATCTGACTAGCTAGCCACCCAGAAAACAAATTGCCGAAGGGAACTACCCCCATAAATGCCATCGAAACCAAGCTCATTAGTCTGCCCCGCTTATCATCATCAACTATAGTTTGCAACACAGTATTAGTAGAAGCGAGCTGTAAAATCACGCTAAAGCCAATCACTACCATGATCGGCAAAGAGTAGAGCAAAACCTGGGAGAGTGAGAAAACAATAAAGCCAGTTCCCAGTAGAAAAGGAGCGATCGCGATCGCTTTTTCCAAACCGAAGATATTAGATCTCGAACTGAGATAAATACTGGCAATAAAAGCCCCCAAAGCCGAAGCACCCATCAATAGACCCAAAGTTTCCGAACCACCTTGGAGAATATCGGCAGCAAATATAGGCGTTAAAATCACATAGGGCAAGCCAACAAATCCTAGTAAAGACAACAGCAATAACATCGAGCGAATTGCTGAATTATCATAGGCATAGTCGAAACCTTCCTTGAGCTTTTGGAGGATGGAGGTTGTGCTGGGGATAATCTTGGTTGGAGGAACTTTCATGGCCAAAAAAGCAGCAATTACCGCCAAATAACTAATCCCATCTAGCAAAAAGCAAATCCCCGCCCCAAAGCTAGCTACCAAAAAACCAGCCATAGCAGGTCCGATTAATCTAGCACTGCTAATCAAAGAAGAGTTAAGAGCGATCGCATTCCCCAAATCTTCTGGTTGCTCGATAATTTCTTTGACAAATGCCTGAAGTGTCGGCATATACAGAGCGTTGACCGTCCCTTGAAACAGAGATAGGGCGATAATTTGCCAGACGTTGATTACATCCGTCAAAGCCAAGGCTGCTAGACAAAAAGACTGCACCATCGATAAAATCTGAGTAATAACAATGATACGATGACGCGGACTGCGATCGGCAACTACTCCCGCTAGGGGTGAAATGAATAGAGTGGGAATACGGCTGGCAAACCCTACTACACCTAGTAAAAGAGCAGAGTCAGTCAGCTGATAGACTAACCAACTGGTAGCTAGGATAGTACTCCAGTTCCCAATCTGCGAAATCCCCTGTCCCAGAAAATAGAGACGATAATTTCGATAGCGAAAGGCACGTAGAATTGGGAGTTTTTTTTCGACTTGTCTTGACTTCAAAAGTTTTATTCCAATTTGTGTCGTAGAGTTAAACAGCCTTTCGGGTTCAGCCTCAAGATTACTTCAGCAAAAATTTAACCAACCTTCGCCATTCATCAAGATCGCCACCTTGAGACGCTAAAATTTCATTTAGATCGTCAAAATCTCGATGGATGCTGTCTTTTAGCTGATTAGCTTTCTGTTCATAAGCTTGAGCCTGCTCGCCATTTGTTTCTCCTCGCAGTAGATATCGCCAGAAATAGTCAAACAAATCTACTAATACCTGAAAAGGAAAAGGCGCATTGTCATAATCTAGGCTAGCCAAATATGACTCATATTCACGATCCATACCGCGAATAATCAAATACTCCAAATAGTTAAGTTTCACAAAAGGACTTTTAGGAAATTTTGCCAAGGCAGCCTGCATCATCTCCAAGGATCTTTCGGCTTGCCCCTGTTTGAGCAGAAATAAAGCATAGCGTTTGATCGCCCAGGTATAAGCAGGATTAAGTTCTAAAACTCGTTCGTAATACTTTATTGCTTCCTCTGTCTGACCATATTTCTCCAGAAAATAGGCGTAATGGGACAGAGTCCAGAGATCTCGGTCGTATCCTTCATTCAAAGCCCGTTTATACCATCGAGCAGCCCGTTCCAGCTGAAAATTTCTTTCAAGAATATAGGCATAGTAGTTTGCTCCCGAACGCTTTTTCTGAAGAGCGAATGCTTTTTCTAGATGCCACAAAGCTAGGCTGTAATTATAAACCTTGCCATAACACTGACCGATGCCGAAGTAATAATCGGAGGCTTCTTGCTGTTTAAGCAAATAGCGATATAGAGACATCGCCACGTTGTAAACGTCTTCTTCTCTCAAATAATCCGCTACCTCGGTGACGGTTTCTATCGGATATTGTTGATGATTATCCAAAACTTGCTGATATTCTTTATCGCGGGCTAATTCTAGCAATTTATTATCAGTCATTTTTCTGATTATTAGTAATTAAGCGCAGACGTAAGCGCGACGTTTTTAAACTTCCTACTTCTTTATCCCGATCCATAGGGGACAAGTCCTCGAAGCGAGCTACTTGCTATTAGCTACTCTTATGAGACAATGGCACGGACTGAGAAAAACGAGTGTGTGCGTCAAAAAACTTGAGCTGTCGGTAGAGCATTGATACCTGGGGCATTTGTACTCCAGCCTGCCAAGCTGTTCTTAGGGGATTGCCAAAAATAGCTTCGACCTCTAGCGATCGCCCTTGATTAAAATCTATTTTCATGCTGGTTTCATAGTCTTCCATGGCAGCACTTTGTTTAATTCTTTTTTGGATAAACGGTTCGGGAATATGCCGACCGTATGCTGCTGCTGCGCTAACTATTTCCGCCATTAGCTGTTCGATTGAGGTGCGAACATGAACATTACTAAACAGTTGTTTATTGGTGGAGTTTAACACCACGGAAAGACCGTTGACGGGAATATTACAGATCAACTTTTGCCAACGAGCTAAGAACAAATCTTCATGGAGCTGAATCATAACGTTAGCTTTGGTGAAGTCGGCTGCGATCTGACGCATTCTCTGACTAATTCCCGCAGCCACATAGTCAGGAGCATAGTCAGCTAAGGTAATTAAGCCATAGTCGAGATGACGAATGTGACCCGCTCCTAATTTGTAGTTTAAAGTAAAACAAATTCCTCCCATTAGGCGATCGCTGCCCACAATTTGCGCGATCTCTGATTCGGCTCCCCAACCATTTTGCAGCACCAAGACTACTCCATCATCTTTTAGCACTTGGGGCAAAATTTGAGGCAACAAATAATTTTTAGTAGTTTTGAGAGCAACAATAACTACATCACAGGAGGGCATCTGGTTAACATCGTTATAGGCTTGAACCGAAGGCAAAGCAAAATTACCATCAGGAGACTCGATCGCTAGTCCGTGTTGACTAACGTGATGGTAATCGCGATTTAACAAAAAATGTACGTCAAAGCCTGCTTTTTGGAGGCAAGCACCGTAAAAACCACCAATCGCCCCAGTTCCAATAATGGCATAGCTTCGTTTAGACCGATGGTTATTGCTAATAAAATTTAGTTGCATCATAATCGGCTCTCGGTAATAAGGCGTGAAGGTGCAAAAGGATAGGGGTGCAGGGAGACAGAAGAGTAAAGTAAATAATACTTATTACTTATTACCTACTACTTATTACCTACTACTTATTACTTACTACTTGTTACTTGCTACTTCCTACAGGTTCACCCAATAAAAACCCCTCAATCTCTCGCGCTACCTCACTTGGTTGTTCCACCTGTAAATAGTGACCTGCATCGGGAATATTTACTAAACGGGCATTGGGCAGTTGTTTCTTTAACAGTCTTCCTTTGCGGGGTGAAATAATCACGTCGTCACCGCCAGTCAAAATCATCGTAGGGATTTCTAAGGTGATAATTGCATCACTAAGATCCACCTGAGAGATTCCCATAAAATCAGCAGCATCTAGATCGAGACGAGTATGTCTAAACTCATTTAAGACCAAATTCTTGACGGTTTCTGGTATTTCAGGAGCAAAGCTTTGACTCAGGGTTGCTAAATCCCATTCTCCGCTTAGTGCCGAAGCCAAAAAGTCGGGATGAAGCTGAATCTTAGCTGCCGTCGTCATCAATACTAGTCGTTCGACTCGCTGAGGATAAGTCAGAGCAAACTGTAAGCCAATTAAACCCCCCAAAGACTGCCCTACGTAACAAATTTGCTGTTCAAGGTTTAGCGCGGTCAAAAAAGCAGCTAAAAAATCGGCAACTGCTTCTATAGAGTTGGGGACTGTTCCCGACGTTGCACCGTGTCCTGGTAGATCCACCGCCAGGGGAAAGAGCTTGCTATCTAACTGAGATAGCATCGGCTGCCAATGACGGCTACTTCCTCCCGCACCGTGTACTAGCAACATCAAAGATTCTGCATCGGAACTAGGCAATCCCTGGGGAGCTTGATAATTAACCTCGTAATCTGCAACTTGAACTATGGGCATAAGAATTAGGGATAGATAAAAATTTTACTTTGGTTTCCCTTCGTAGGACTGGGAGAGTAGAGGAAGCAAAAGAATATTTATTACTTATTACTTCCTACTTTCTACTTCCTACTTCTCTTCAGCTTCCATCACAATGTTAGAAAGCATAGTATTCATCTTATTGACGGACTCGATGTATTCCTTTTGCGGAACAGATTCGCCCACAATTCCCGCCCCTGCATTGAGAAATACGCTGTCATTGTATTGATAAGCAGAACGAATGGCGATCGCTAAATCTGCCGTACCATCGCTATCTACCCAACCAATACCCCCTGCATAGAGTCCTCTGGGTTTGTCTTCCAGGCGATCGATCCACTCAAGAGCTAGTGTTTTATTGATTCCCGAAACAGTAATCCCAGGGAAGAGAACTTTCAAGGCATCCCACAAAGACTTATCAGATTTTAGCTGTCCGCCAACCCGCGAAGAAAGATGCTGAACGCAGCGATATTTCTTGACTTCCATAAAGTCGAATACCTGTACGGTTTCTGGCTGACAAACTTGAGATATTTCATCCTGTGCCAGCCAAATAGAAAGAGCGTGTTCTTTGACTTCCTTGGCATCAGTAAATAGTTCGCCGTGTAGTGCAGCGTCTTTAGCAGGATCTGCTTCGCGATGTCTGGTTCCCGCTAGAGGATTGGTAATTACAAATCCACTATCGTTGACTTCCATCAATATTTCAGGACTAAAGCCCACCGAACGCACGTCTTGTAATTTAAAGCAGTAAGAACGAGCGGAGTTGTTGCTGGCTGCACCCAAAGTATAAGTACCGAGTACGTCAAGGTTTCCTTTAACCTCTACAGAACGAGAGATAATTGCCTTGTGCAGCTCCCCACGTTGAATGGCTGAAACTAAGTCGGCAACTCTAGTTTCATACTCGTGATTGTCTCCTTCTTCGACGGTTGGAGGAGTGGCAGCATATTCTGGCTGTTCGGTTTTGGCTGATAGGGCTTCTAACAGTTGAGTCGGAGAATTAATGCTGCGGATATGTACTCCTTTGTCGGTAATCCGCAGTTCAATTTCTGGGACAAAGAAGTAAAGTATGGGCTGCTCGATCGCTTTAGAATAGGCAGAATAAAAGCGAGCAATATCAAACCCGACATAACCATACGCCGTCCAGCTTTCTACGGGTAGATGATTAAATACTGTTTCAACCTGCTTGAGGGGATCGCTTACGGGTTCTGAATATGTATCACCTCTATAGCTACTAAAGATCGTGTCTTTTCCTACTGCTACATCAGCTATCGGATTGGCAACGATGCGAACCTCATTTTCCCCCTCATACATCATATAGTCGTCAAAAATCTCCGCAGCGATCGCATTACGCAATAGCATCAAGGGGTCGGTTTTACCTGGAACAAAAACTTCGTGGTATGTCTGTAGGTTATCGGCTAGTAAATACATGGCTATCTATAGTTTGTTGATTTCTGAATGGGGGATGATTACTTGAAAGAAGCTTTGAGTTTGCCAATCCATCGAGTAACTGGTAGCGATGAATTGACAGAACTTGAAGGACAGAGGTTAGATAAAGTTAAACAGTTGCTGTGGCAGGTTCTGGTTGTTTGGCAGACCAAGCCTCAACTCGTTCTTTAATTGCCTGCATCTGAACTCTGGTATTGCGGTTGAGGAAGGATTCGATCTTTTCTACTGCCCAAGCACCTTCGGCTGGCTCAAATCTCTGTTCCCAGGTCATGACCGTACCTACGTTTTGAGGTAGTTCTTCGTAAGTCCAGTAAATTTTCATCATTTTGAAAGGAAAAGCCTGCTTGACTCGTTGAGCTTCTGCTTTTTTTCCTGGTTTGTCGATGATGCGGGTGGAAACCCAAGTACGGGAAGGGTGGTCTTCTTCGGGGAAAGTAGTAAGTTGAAAAGTTACTTTATTGCCATCTCGTTCTAAAACTTTGGCTTCTTTGTATTCAGTAAATAGCTGGGGCCAAAGCTCAATATCGTTAGTTAGATCGAATACGGTATCAAAGTCTCTTAAAATTACGATTGTGTTATGAGTGTAGCCCGAGAGTTCTGACATTTATTTTTTGCTCCTATATTGATAGATATTTAATTCTTTAGCTGAGAGAGATTAAAGGGCTGGGAGATAGGGAGACTAGGGGACTGGGAGATAAGCAATAGGTAACGAGTAACGGTCGGTCAGTCACTATGGCAATACGGATTAATATTGGGACACTTATTACTTATTACTCATTACTTACGAGCAGATCGATAAACTTGTCCTAATCTGTTTTTGTACGGCTATAACTCCTAACTCCTAGTTAACTATCCCCACAGCTCGAACCCAGCTAGCATCCAAATCCTTAATTTTTAGGGGGAAACAGGATACTTGAAAACCCGTCGGCGGTAGGCGATCGAGATTTGCCAGACGTTCGATCTGGATGTATTCCCGTTCCCGTCCGTAGAAGTGGGCGGGCCAAAGGTTGCTGCGATCGCCTGTTTTCCAGAAGTCTTCGAGCATGGTGACAAAAGGGCGATCGAATCCATAAGTATCGATACCAATTACTTTGATTCCTTGTTCGACGATCCATTCAGTAGCATCGCGACTCATGCCAGGGGCATCACTAAAGTATTCCCGTTTGCCCCAAAGCCGATCCGTTCCCGTCCACAGCAAGACTATATCTAAAGGTTGCAGTTGGTGCTGCGACTTTTTTAAAGCAGTTTGGATATCCTCAACGGTGATAAACTCTCCCGCTTGACGATGGGTCAAGTCCAAACGTACTCCAGGACGATAAAACCAGTCCAAAGGTAGCTGATCTACAGTGCGCGAGGGTTTGCCTTCACTCTCTACCCCATAATGAATTGGCGCATCAATGTGAGTTCCCATGTGGGTCGGTAGCGTTACCGTATCGAGAGTAATAAAAGCACTGTCGGGAAAATCTTCCACTGCCAGGCGACGGGAATCGCCTTTAGCCTGATTGCGAGCTTCTACCTTACCGCAAAACTCTTTTGCCCCCCGATGATGATCCAGGCGATCGACCTCGATTTTCATCGGTTCGGAAATTGAATTTTCGACTAAGACACTAAGATCTACTAACTGCACCTTCGGTTTGCTCCTGCTTCTGTAAATAGGCATCAATGTGAACCATTGCTTCATCGAGAGCCAGGTTAGTATCAGTAATACCGACAATCGGCAATGCTAGTAAAATCGCAGAAATGATTTCTTCTTTGGTCGCTCCTTCTTCCATAGCGCGTTGAACGTGAGTTTGAATGCCTCTTAAACCACGATGAGCAGCAAATATGCCCAAAATAATCAACTCGTTGGTTTTCATGCCCAGAGGTGAATATTCTCTGGCAGATTTAGCTAGATCGAAAAAGCTTTGAGCCACTTCGGGGGCTTCTTTCATCATGTTTTTCATTGATTTTTCTCCTGTAAAATAATTGCTAGTTTTTTTGTTTGAGTTGCCATCATGTTTTCTCGACTAATCTTCTTGTTCGAGAATAATGTGACCTTCTTTGGGTGATGGCGCGAGAGGTCCAGAGGCGAAAACCACCAAAATTTCTGCTTCGCCAGTGTTAAAGATCGAGTGTGCCTGTCCCTGGGGAGTCAGCACTGCTTGACCTGCCTGAAAAGGAACTTCGCCATCTTCAAAGACAATTTTGCCTTCGCCTCGCAACACGTAGAAACATTCTTCACTGTGAGGATGGGCGTGTTGTAAAACCTTACCCCCAACTGGGACAGTAGCAGTACCCATAATCATCTTGGTCGAGCCAACGCTAGTGGGAGAAATTAGAACGTGAATCTCACCGCCTCGGTCTTCGATAGTAGCAACGTCTTCTGGACCCATTGCTAGCTTTTTGGTTTTGCTTTGAGTTGCAGTCATTATTAATAGTTGGTTGTTGGTATGGGTAGGATAGGGATGTCAGTCGTTAGGGGAGCCACCGCATATAGCGAAGTGTCCTAAAGGATACCGCGACGCGAAGCTAGTCCTTTAGGGCTTCGCATATATCCCTTTAGGGATGGCGACGTTGTTAGTTGTCAGCTAAAGATTAAAAACTAAATACTAAAAACTTTTTAATTACTTGGTTTCACTAACTGACGAGCCTTGAGCAAAGATTTACGATGAATTTTGCCTGTGGAAGTACGGGGTAGGCGATCTAAGAAGTGAATTGTTTTTGGGGCTTTGAAAGAAGGTAAGTTAGTACGAACAAATTTACGTAGGCTATCTTTTAGCTGCCTCGACTCTTCAAAACCAGACTTGAGAGTGATATATGCCACTACCTGAGTTAGGTTCTGACCGCCATCCGATTCGGGAACGATCGCAGCTTCTAAAACCGCTTCGTGCTGGAGCAAAACATCTTCAATTTCAAAGGGGGATACCCACTGTCCGCTAACTTTAAACAGGTCATCTTTACGACCCATAAAGAAGAAGTAACCATCCTCATCGCAAAGATATTTATCTCCTGTCCGCATGGTATTGCCGTAGATAACCTCTCTGGTTTCGCGGTGGCGGTTCCAATATTGCAGCATCAAACTCGCCCCCTCTACCTGAAGATTGCCAATTTCGCCTCTGGGTAAGTCAAAACCGCGGTCATCAACAATCCGTACGTCATAACCTGGAACTGGCTTGCCACAGCTACCAGGGCGACATTCTCCCGAACGGTTGGATAAGAAAATGTGCAGAAATTCGCTGGTACCGATGCCCTCACAAACCTCTAAACCAAAGGTATTGTGCCATTTATGCCAGACGCTTTTAGGTAGCTGTTCGGCTGCGGAGACACAAAGTCTCAAGGAACTAGCATCTAGAGGGGCGATTTCTTGCACTGCGAGAATCCCCGAATAAATTGCAGGAATCGCAAATAGAACCGTGGGACGATAGCGATTGAGATCGGCAATAATATCAAAGACATTGTTAGCATCAGTCAGGACTGAAGCTGCCCCCACTGCCATTGGCATATATAGGGTGTTACCCAAACCATAGGCAAACGGAACTTTAGCTACTGAATAGACAATATCGTCTGGTTTGAGTCCAATGGTTGCTTGGGCATATTCTTGAGCGCAGACTGCCATACTGCGATGGAGGTGGACAACACCCTTGGGTCTGCCAGTGCTGCCAGAAGTATAGAGCCAAAACGCTGGTTCGTCGGGGGAGGTAGGGGCTGGGGTAGGTACTGTGTTTATTTGGCTCAACCGCTGGCTCAAGGAATCTTCGCCGTCGGTAAGCAGCACCTGACGCAAAAATTCAAAATCTTCGGTGTTACCATCGGGGAACAGTTGCTCACACCAGGCGCGATCGGTAATTAAGATCTTCGCCCGACAATCTTGCAGGATATATTGAATATCCTCAAGTTTACAAGCAGTATTGATCGGAACGGGAATTGCACCCATCCAAATTGCACCCCAGAAGGCAAAAACCAAATCGGGGCTATCGGGTAACAAAATCGCAACGCGGTTTTCTCGTTCTAAACCAAGTTCTGATAGTAATCCTGCTGCATGACAGACTTCCTCATTGACCTTGCGATAGCTGTAGGCTTCATCTTGATAGTAAAAGGAAACTCTTTCGCCATTTTCTTGATTGAGGCTGGCTTTAAGAAAGTAAGCTGCAATATTAAAAATACTTGGCAGTTGTTGATAGAGTGGATTCATGGCTTTCTCTTAGAGGTATTCAGCAAGCAAGAACTTGAACTAGAACATAGTCATTACAGCTCGACCAGCTAGCGTTCCAGTTGGTATAACCCAGTTTGGCTGCTTGAAATTTGGCTTTTCCATAAAGCCTGACGCTTAACTGAAAATCGGAAACAAATGCTTCTATTTCGTGCCAGTCAATGCCAGCCAGTCCAGTTCCCAAAGCTTTACCCACTGCTTCTTTGGCAGCAAAACAGACGGCAAACTTTTGATAGGGATTTTTGGTTGATAACGAGCGGTCGATCTCGCCAAAAGTAAATAAGAAGTTTAAGGTTTCTCGGTCATAGCGATCGATCAGTTGAGTAATTCGGTCAATAGAGGCAATGTCTATGCCAAGACCCATTCCCATTTTCTTAGTGGATTCAGAGGAAGGCGGACAATGAGTTGATAGCTTTACTACTTTATGTTTATTGATTTTACTGACTTTTAGGCAGCTGCTTTGGTTGGTGCTATTTCTGTTGAACAGGGTTCGCGGTTTGAGATGTGACTGGCGTTTTAGTTTCAACATAATCATTCTGGTCGGGACTAGATTGAGCAACAGCTTGAGCAATTTTTTCACTAACTTCGGCTAAGGTCATATCTTGGCGAGATTCAAGTTTGATGTTGACTCCCAAACGTCTTTTTAGTCCTAAAGAAATATCAACGGTTTCGGTTGAATCAAGCTGTAAATCTTGGCGGATTGAGGCAGTATCGGTAAGTTCGTCTTCCTCAAAACCAAGATCCGTCAAAACGTCTTTTAATGCTGGATCGATCATTTGTCACCTCACGGGTAAGAAAGTAATAAGTAGGGAGTAGCAAGTAAGAAGTAAGAAGTAATAAGTGGATTACTTGCTACTTGCTAATCACAAAGGAAGCGTTGACCCCTTCGCGAGCGCGGGAATTAACCAACGTCCGAGCCACGGGACGAGATTGAGCCTGGGTAACAAAATTTAGCCTGCACCCCTCATCAGGATTGACTGACTGCATTACGGGTAATTTGCCAGTTTCCATGGCTAACAGGCTACAGGCAACCTCGGTCGTACAGCTAGCACCATAAAGATGACCGAAAAGAGATTTAGGTACGGTAACTGGTACTTCTGGGGCGGTTTCGCCAAACACGGCATCGATCGCCTCTGCCTCAACGCGATCGCCCGTCTGAGTACCGCAGCCTTCTGCAAACACCACGTCAATATCTTTGGGAGTCAGATCTGCATTTTTGAGGGCTTTATTCATCGCCCGCTTAAAGTGAATCCCAGAACTGGGACTGATATCGGTGGTCATGCTCCCCGAAGTTACTTCACCATAAATCTTTGCCCCACGAGCTAGAGCGTGTTCTTCCGACTCTAGAACTAAGACAGTACTGCCTTCACCCAAGACAATGCCCGAACGCTCGCGGTCAAAAGGCTGATAGGCGGTGTCGGGATTCTCCGCACCACTAATTTCTCCAGTTTCGTAATAGCAAACCATGCCAAAGCGGGTAATAGGAGCTTCCGAGCCTCCCGTTAACACTACGTCGTTGTGTCCCTGCTGAATTGACTTTACGCCAAAATACAGACCGCTTGCACCACTAGCGCGATCGCAAACAAAGCTCTTACTATAGCCACGAATGCCGTAGCGAATAGTTACGTAACCTTGAGCAGCGGTGGGAAACCAGGCGGTAGCCTGCCACGGGTTAACCATGGTCGCACCATCGTTGTATAGCTCTTTAAAACCTCGTTCGCAAATATCCCAACCGCCAGCGTTGTTACCAAACCAAACTCCGACGCGATAAGAATCTTCTTGTTCTAAATCGAGGTCTGCATCTGCCAAAGCTAGATCGCTAGCTGCTAGGGCATAGTGGGTAAAGCGATCGGTCTTAACCACCAGACGGCGGGGAATAAAGTCCCCAGGCTTAAAGTCAGAAACCGCTCCTGCTACTTTGGTGGGAAAATTAGTCGGATCGAAGCGATCGATTTCTCGAATCGCCGAGTTTCCTTCAGTCATATTTTGCCAGAACTGGTCTTTACCAATCCCCGATGGATTGACAACTCCGATTCCCGTAACGACTACCCGTTTTTTATCTGTCATCTTTGTAGTAATATATTGATTTAATTCCCTTGTAGGGTGGGCAAATTTGAATCTTGAGATCTCAAATCTTGAGATTTCAAATCTTGAGATTGATGTTTTGCCCACCTTAATTGTTCTCAAGCAGCCGTAGCTTCTGGCTTCACCTTACGGAGAATTGCTGCTGAGTGAATTCCGCCAAAACCCGAAGCAGTTAACATCGCGGTATTTACTTCCTGTTCCCTAGCAACGTTTGGCACATAGTCGAGGTCGCAAATTGGATCGGGTACTTCGTAGTTAGCGGTAGGATGAATCGTAGAAAGTTCGATCGCGCCTAAAGTAGCCACCACCCCAACCAAACTCGCCGAAGAAAGGGAGTGTCCGATCATCGATTTGGTAGAGCTAATCGGCACCTGATAGGCTTGGTCTCCCAAGACGGTTTTGTAAGCATTAGTTTCAAAAACGTCATTTTGCGGTGTCGAACTGCCGTGAGCGTTAATGTAGTCTAGTTCTTGTGGGGCAACCCGTCCCGACTCCATCACCTTTCTAACCACTGCTGCCATCGGAATACCGTGGTCGGGCAGGTCGGTCATGTGGAAGGCGTTACTAACGCTAGAGTAGCTAACTACCTCCGCATAGATATGCGCTCCTCTGGCTAGAGCATGATCTAACTCTTCCAAGACCAAAACCGCAGCAGCTTCTCCAATTACAAAGCCACCACGTTTAGCATCAAAAGGACGAGAGGCTTTTTCGGGTTCGCAATCGGCTACGGACAGTGAGCCAATTACATCTAGAGTAGCGTAAGTCAGGCTGGTTAGAGGTGCTTCGGTTGCTCCTGCAACCATTACATCCATTTCTCCCGACTGAATTAGTTCAAAGCTCAAGCCCAAAGCATCTAGCCCAGCAGTACAGCCAGTGGAAAGAGAGGTGCAGTGACCCTGAAAATTATACTTGCGTGCCAACAAAGCAGCAGAATAATTAAACATCCCTGCGTTATAGAAGTTTTCTCCCGTCTGTACGTGAGCGATCTCTTCCGTACCTCGATTAGTACACTGTTCGTAGATCTTTTGAATATAAGGAGTACCGCCAATTGCCGAAGAATAGATAGTTCCTACCAGTTCACGGTCTTCTTGCTCGATATTGAGTCCCGAATCTTCCCAAGCCATTTTACCCGCACAAACCCCAAACTGCACTACGCGGTCTTGTTCGATTAAATGCTCGAATTCTGCTCCAGAACTATGGTTCGACAGATCGAAATCTAGGACTCGGCACAAAACATTACTTTTGATGCCCATTGCCTCCATTTCGGGGTCGGCGGTTAAAAATGATTCTCCCTGGATGGCATTTTTCCAAAATTGTTCTTTGCCAATACCTAAAGGAGCGATCACTCCAATACCCGTAATTACTACTCGTTTCATGGTTTTTTGAGGTAAAAAATAACTAGATTGAATGGGGGTAGTTTCGAGAAGACCTCGGAACGTTGACCGCCCGATAATTTCATTGGGCAACAGCTCACGCAGCGATGGAGTCTCGTAATTTGGCTGATTCGATCAGTTTTGCAATACAGTTACGAGAATGGATCGAGCGAAAGTGCAACCCTCTAATTCCTTCAATAGCTTGAATCCCAGCAATTAATTCTAGATTGAATTGAAAACTGGCATATTTATGTTGGCGTATCCTAGTAAATAGCCAGTGGGGAACGTTTAAACCTGCTAATCTGTTGAGCAAATTCAACTCCTTTTCGCTCTTAAAAGGATACATAGCTGCAATAAAATAAGCTTTGTGGTGCAGATTTCGCTTGACTGCTTCTGCCATCCATTTTTCTAAGGTCTTGAGATCGAAAGTTGCCTGTAGCTGAACGAACTTAGCTCCACCATCGATCTTGGCTTCAATATTGTCTAAGCTATCAGCCAATTTTTCTGGTTTAACTTCAGTAAAAGCAACGGTTCCCATAAAGAAATCGGGAATGTAGGCAATTTTGTCGCCGTTAAACATCTGTCCCCGCACCGTCAAGTTGTCGATCGCGGCGATCGCTTCTGTCGTACTCAGATCTTGAGCATCTTTAGCTTCTGGGTCAGTTCCCATCGAACAGGGATAACCGCCAACTATAATCAGATTGCGAATTCCTAAAGCAGCTAGACCCAAAAGGTCGCTTTGGAGAGCAATACGATTGCGATGCCTCAAAGTCATCTGAACCACTGGCTCAATACCTGCGTGCCAAACAAATTGAGCAGCGACCAGATTAGATAATCGAGCTTGCGCTAAGGCATTGTCATTTATTTGTAAAACATCTACATAAGCTTGAAGCTTAGTAGCGATCGCCATTAATGTTTTCATATTATGGTGGCGTGGTGGCGTTAATTCCGCAGATATAACGAAATGACCAGCAGCTAACAGGGTTTGGAGACGACATGAAGCAGTCATGGGATAAACCTAAAATGTTCAACGGTTGCGATAACTCAATCTTTGCGGTGTTTGCCGAAGCTCAGTATCTATTGGTTTTGGTGTTTGCTTATTATTTAGATTAATCTGTTCTTTTGAGGCGTGAGTAGAAATAAAGTACGAACTTTGTTGAAACTTTGTATTTTTTCTGTCTCAATTGTTCCCCGACGTTAAATCGACTAATTTTGCTAAAAAGATCGATTGTTTCTGCTTTTGTCTAGCTGTCTCCCGCAAATAACAACAAATTAAACACAACTTATGCTTAAAACAAGCATAAAACAGCTAATTTCTGAGCTTTATTCAAACGGGAAATATACTCGGCAATGCTAAGTTAAAGATCTAAAGCCCACAGAGATTACTTCGTTATGTCTCGAACGTAGAGGTATGTACTAGTATAGCGTTTTTTGGAAACTGGCTTTTACTAGGGTCAAGATGCGGTCAAAGATAGCAAACATCAATCTGATAAATTTTATAACCTGCTGTCCATTGCCTAGCTCGAACACCCTAGCTCGTAAGTTGACAACGGTTGACAACCTAGACTGAAAATTTCTCCGATTATCTTTTAGCATACCTGCCAAATGTTAATTGCCTGTAAAACAGTCACTGCTTCTTCTTAGTTAAAAGAATTTAAAAATTTAAAAATATTTGTCACTCAAAATGGAACTCTCACTTAAAACTAGAGCCAAAGTAAAAATTAGAAAGCTTTACAAACGCTCCAACAAAATTATCAAGCCTTTGAGGCAAACTTCTGCTCTACAAAGAAAGCCATCAAAACACACCGAAATTACTCAACCAGCAGACGTTAAAGAATTCTCCTCTAGACGACCAGTACCAACCATCGTCACCTATCCAGTTCCTGGACACAACACTGTACGGCAGATCTCTTACATTGAACCCCAGCAGAATACCGACAAAGGAATAGTTTGGATTAACCAATCACAATATTTTGAAAATGTCCCTAACGATGTTTGGAACTTCTGCTTGGGCAACTACTGCGTCTGCCAAAAATGGCTGAAAGCTAGGGAAGGAACTACCCTAGATCGCCAAAGTATTCAAGATTATCAGCGTTTGGTAACGCTAGTTAGTGAAACTATCAATCTCATCAACAATGTCGATTCACAACTTGTCGATGATTGACAAACATTGGTGCAGACCAACCGACGGGCGAATAGTTATTAGAACTCTTTTACTACCTGATTTTGTAGCAACGAATCCACTTAACACTACTAAGAATTAAATTGATGAAAACAGCATGGGTGTTTCCAGGGCAAGGTTCTCAATCTTTGGGCATGGGAGCAGATTTAGTTGATGTTCCAACCGCTAAAATTCGATTCCAACAAGCTCAAGAGATTTTGGGTTGGGATCTAGCTCAAATATGTCTTAATGAAGAATCAAAATTATCTCAAACACTGTATACTCAGCCCTGCCTATATGTAATCTCGACTATTTTGGCAGACCTGATGCGAGAAGCAGGACTCGAACCGTCCGTAGTGGCGGGTCATAGTTTAGGAGAATACGCTGCTCTTTATACAGCAGGAGTTATTGGTTTTGAAGCAGGCTTAAGCTTAGTTAAGCGCAGAGCAGAATTGATGGCAACTGCCCCTCCTGGGGTAATGGTAGCCTTGGTTGGCTTTAATCGCGATCGCCTGGAAGCGGAAATTGCTCAGATCAGCGGTGCAGTTATCGCCAACGACAACCACAATGCTCAGATTGTAATTTCTGGTACGCCAGAAGGAGTAAATACAGTCTTGGAGAAAGTGAAAATTAGGCGTAGTGTTCCTCTCAAAGTTAGCGGAGCTTTTCATTCGCCTTTGATGGCAGATGTATCGGTCGAGTTTAATCAAGTTTTATCCGCGACTAAATTTCAATCGGCAAAAGTCCCCGTACTATCCAACGTTGAACCACTTCCCACCACTGACGCTCAAACTCTAAAAGATCGTTTGATGCAGCAAATGACGGGTCAAGTCCGCTGGCGAGAAATTGTCGCTCGCCTGGTTCAAGAAGGTGTAGAAGAGGCGATCGAGATCGGTCCAGGCATGGTCTTAACCAACACAATCTTTAAAATGTATCCCGCTCTAGAATTAAAGAACGTTGGCAGCAATGTAGAAATAGCAGCACTGCAAACTACTGTTGACCAAGCGGTTGTTTCCTAGGAGTGCAGTGGAAAACTTCCATAGGGGCATATCAAAAATGAGTAATATGCTTCTACCACTATTCATGAATTAGGTATTTGAAGCTAAACATCTGTTTATAACACAGCATATAACTATGTAAATCTATTTATGACTATAGTCGGAAACTACAGGCAGAAATTCTAGCAACAATACAACTTCTGACAGAAGCTATAGTACTAAATTATCTATAATATAGTAAGTGCAATCAAACAAATATATTGCACTGGATGGGAGTTGTACCGTTGTGGCCCATAGCTGAGAACCGAAGGAGAGCGAATCGCCAGGTTCACAGACAGTCAGAGTAAACTAGTCGGTGTGGAGTTTTTATCGCTTCCTCTGCTTAGTTGCTACCGAGGGAAGGCGCAATCCTTCACCAAAACGGTCTTAGGTAGCAAACGGAAGTTGCTCTGATGCAATCAAATACATATATTGTACTGGATGGGAGTTGTACCGTTGTGGCCCATAGCTGAGAACCGAAGGAGAGCGAATTGCCAGGTTCACAGACAGTCAGAGTAAACTAGTCGGTGTGGAGTTTTTATCGCTTCCTCTGCTTAGTTGCT